>SCUD01000144.1 GCA_004297335.1 Gammaproteobacteria bacterium | reverse complement strand
GTCCGGCTGTCGTTCGGGGCCTATGGCGAGAGGCGAGACTCGGACTGGGACGGGGCGGTATCCTCCGCGGATATGACGGCGATCGGCAACACGACGCGGCGTGGCTTTACCGGGCACGAGCATCTGGACAGCGTCAGCCTGATCCACATGAACGGGCGGGTGTATGAGCCGGTGATCGGGCGGATGCTCTCACCGGATGCGGTGGTGCAGATCGGTTCCGCGCAGTCGGTGAACTGCTATGCCTATGTCTGGAACAACCCGCTGACCCGGACGGATCCGAGCGGGTGGGTGGCGCTGGACGCGGCGGACTCGTGGCGGCAGTTCTTTGAGTGGATTGCGAAACTGCAGCGCGACCACGCGGAGTGGGAAGCGGCTGTGGAGCGGAGCTATCGACGCGAGCAGGCGCGCCTGCGCCGACCCGGGCCGCCGGAGCGGCGGCAGAGACCTGGCGGAGCCGACGGGGAAGGTCAGCCGCAAAGTCAGGCGCCTGAGCCAACATGGTTGGGAACGCTTGGCCCATGCGCAAGCGATCAACTCGGGATTTCAGATCTCGCCGCGCTTGGGGCGGTGGCGGCCGGGCAGCCGATACCCGGCACGAAACCCTTCGTAACGCCTGGGTCAAGCAGGGGCACATCACTTGCCGGCATGGTGGCAGATGAAATCTTCGATGACATGAAGTTCCCGGTTCGAGTGCCGACCATTGTTGGTGGGCCAGGAACAGGTCGCCCTCTGGCAATCGCTGGGACGCGATCTGTGGCGAGGTTCGCTGCGCGAGCGGTTCCTGTCGTCGGGTGGGCAGTACTGGCCTACGACGCCGTCAGCATCGGAGTTTGTACGTTCAGTCGCGAATACTGAGGAAGCGCAGTGATTCAGTTCCTCCTCGGACTTCCATTCAGTTACAGACAAAAGAAGTTGACCGCTGGCAGGCCCTCCATTGGCCAGGAGCAGTTCGTTTCCATGATCTCGACCGACAGTGCCGATAGGTCGACAGCGGAGAAGATCTGGGACGCGTTGGTTGCATGCCGGATAGATAACAATTTTGCGCCGTACCCAGACGACAGCCTAGGGCGTGTGTACGGGATAGCTGAGGAGGAATTGGATCAGGATCTGATCGCACGAATATTGAAGGATCTCGATCTTCCTATTCCGGATCGTGACTTTACGGAGCGCTTCGGTGTGATCGATTCACCACGGCGAGTGGCAAAGTTCGTAAGCGAGTGGCGGCAACGGGTGGTAGCTGATGCCTTTGTCGGTGGCGTCACACTGGGCGATGCAGGATAGCCATCGGCTTAGCGTTGTGCCCCAATGTGCCCGGCGCTTTGACGCCGATGTACCGCGAGTAGCCCGCGGACCTACCCGTTGACGCGCTGCAACGTGCCCCCGAACTTGCTCTCGATCTTCTGCGGATCCGTGCCACGAGTGAGCCGCGCAGTTGGCCCGATCTGCGCCGGGCTTGTCCTCCCGACTGGCGCAAGAACCGGATCGCTGATCGACTCCGGGATGAGGGGATTTTCCCCGTCTTGTGTGGCCCGTAGTTCTTCACACACCTGAACATCAGTGGAAGCAGGGGGTAGGCGGCAACTACAGCTACCACGCGACGAAGAAGCGCGCGGTGATCGCGGCGGGCAGCCACAGCTATGGCTATGACGCGAACGGCAACATGACGAGCCGCGACGGCAGCACGATCGGCTACACCAGCTACAACCTGCCGGGCGTGATCAACGCCGGGTCGAACTCGAGCACGCTCTCTTATGGAGCCTATCGGAACCGGTACAAACAGACAGCCGTGACGGCCGGGGTGACGGAGACGACCATCTACATTGGCGGGATCCTGGAGAAGGTCACCCGGTCGGGCGTGACCGAGTACCGGCATCGGATCGAGGGCGGCAACGGCACGGCGGCGATCTATGTCCGCCGCAGCTCGGGCTCACCGGCGACTGAGACGTATTTTGTGCATCGGGATCAGCTGTGGAGCCCGGAGCTCGTCACCAACAGCGCCGGGGCGGTAGTCGTCCGGCTGTCGTTCGGGGCCTATGGCGAGAGACGAGACTCGGACTGGGACGGGGCGGTATCCTCAGCCGACATGACGGCGATTGGCAACACCACGCGGCGCGGCTTTACCGGGCACGAGCACCTGGATGCAGTCGGACTGATCCACATGAACGGGCGGGTGTACGAGCCGGTCATTGGACGGATGCTGTCGCCGGATGCGGTGGTGCAGATTGGGGCCGCGCAGTCGGTGAACTGCTATGCCTATGTCTGGAACAACCCGCTGACGCGGACGGATCCGAGCGGGTGGGTGGCGGACAATGAGGTGTCGCCGCCTTGGCCCTTGCCGGAAGTTCCGGTGACGGGCCAGAGGATCATCTCGGCCTTGTTTGCGTCCAACATGGCGGCGCTGAGTCTGTGGCAGCCAAGCTTCGGCGGCGATCCGGTGCTGCGCGGCGGGGGAGGCGGTGGAACAAAAGGGCAAGGACAGCCGCAATCGCAGCCGTGCGACACACCACCTATCTCGAAAGTCGAAGCAGGCTATGCAAGAGCAGGTGACAGAGCCTCGTTCTGGGAATCCAGGCTGATCCGCGGAGATCCCGTTGCGCAGACCGCGCTGAACATCGTCAATCACCACGGTCCATCCGCGAGCTTTGCCAACCAGAAATTGCTGGCAGAGATTCTGTATCGCTCACCTGGCTCTTCTTCCGGCGCCATCGTAAACGAAGCGCGTCAAATAGGCGTGGAACTGATGCAAGCGCATGTAGCGGCGGTCGAGCAATTTGGCGACCTGTCCGCGAGGACAGTGGCTGCATATCACTTCCAGGTCTTTGACCGACATGGAGTGCCACCGACGGCATTCGGTGGAACCCTGGTCACCGGGACCGCGCTGGAAGCCGAGTTGACGGCTCACGCTCCACTGATCGGCTGGATGGACTGCCAGTGACTCCTGCGAAGCCGAGCATCTTGTTGATGTTGATACCGCTGCAGTTGGCGCTGGCGTCTTGCTCGACGAGGAGTGAATCCCAGACCTTTGTGATTGACGAGCATCGGTTTCTTGTGCCGCAACAGGTGCTTCTGCCAACGGAAGTCGCATGGTTTCCGTCTCTGCGGAAGTCCACGGGCCTGCTTTTCATACTCGACCCTACTCAGCCAGTCGGACGGCGGCACTCGGTGTTGGTCGAATCCCGTGAGATTACGTGCCGGCGCGAGAACATCGCTGCATCAGAAATGACAGCAGCTGCGTGCGACGAGAGCATGGAATGGCCGCCACAGGGCACGGCATTGAGGAAAGAACTGTTGTTTCCTGGTAACGAGACATTCTGGAGGTACACAGTCGATGGGAATGGGGGTCGGCGTATCGTTCTTGCATCCTGCTACGCACCTGCAACCGGTGAAGCGGCCGGCGCGTGCTCAGCATTTGGGCGATACTCGTCCTTGGTCTATTCGTTTTCGGTGGATGATGATGACGTGGGCCAATTGAATGAGTACCGTCAAAGGATCGAAGCGCTGCTGGCGACTTGGCGTCAGGCATAGAGGCGTCAGCTGGCTGGACAACGGCCGGCGCAACGGTAGCACCAACCTGGATGTGACCCCCGATGCCAGCGGCAACTACAGCTACTTCGCGACGATGAAGCGCGGTGGTGGACCTCGGGCGCACCGCTGACTTAGCTGGGCGGTCCTGAGATCGTCACCGATGCCGCTGGGGCATTATTGGGCATCAGTACCCGGCCTGAGGTCGGTGGCAGAGTGAGCGGCAGTCGATGTGAGCGGCAGTCGATTGACCTTGCCACAGGCGCTGGAGTACCGTGCTCCGGTGCAGTCTGGCTGCAGGCGCCGAATGAACTTGTCCGCCCGAATTCGCCGCGCGCGCGGGGTCCCTGGAATCATCGGGATGCTCGGCGCGCTGGTCTGGTTCGGTGTGGCGATCGTTCCCTGTCATGCGGCCGCTGATCCGGCGACGGAACATTCGCACGAGATGCCGGCGGATCCGGGTGACTGTGATCACTGTCCGCCCGCGCCGGAGACGACGCCGGACTCTTGTGTTGCGCTGGCCGCCGGCGATTGCCGCGATGTCGGTCCGCCGGCGGTCGAGAGCCGAGTCGATGATCCGCAGCCGGCGGCGGCTCCGCCCCGTGCGGAACCGATCGTCAAGCGTTCGCGGCCGCTACCGGTTCGTCCGGTCGCGCACGCCCGCGATGGTCCCCTGACTGGCACGAGCCTCCAGCAGCGATTCTGCCGCTACCTGATCTAGCCATCCTCCGCTGGTCTGTCCGTTTCACGGCTTGCCTGCAGGAGGAGTCATGCGTTTTTCCAGCGAATTACGGGCCGGTCTTGGGGCCCTGCTGATCGGATGGGTGTGTTGTTCAGCGGCGGCTGCAGCGGAGCCACTCGCCCTCGAGCAGGCCATCGAACTGGCGCTCGCGCGCGATGCCGGTCGCATTGCGCAGGTGGCCGAGGCCGAGGCCATCCGCGAGCAGGCGGTGGCAGCGGGACAGCTGCCGGATCCGGTCCTGCGGTTTGGCGTCGCCAACCTGCCGGTGGATTCGCTGGCACTCGATCGCGACGGGATGACGATGGTGGAGATCGGTGTCCTGCAGCAGTTTCCGGCAGGACGCAGCCGCGCACTCGCGCGGGCGCGTCTCGAACACCATGCACGGCACCTCGATGCCGGCGTGGACGCGCGCCGGCGCGAAGTGCGCCGTGAGGTCGAGCGCCTCTGGTGGGAGCTGGATTTCCTGGAGGCCGATCTCCGGCTCCTCGTGCAGGAACAGGAGTGGGCCCGGACTCAGGTCGCCGCCGCCACGGCAGCGTATGCCGCCGGCGCCGGGAACCAGTCCGACCTGCTGGAGGCGCGCCGGCTGATCCTGGATCTTGAGGAACAGCGAATCGAGCGCGAGCGTGCTTCGGACGTAGCCGCCGCGCAGCTGGCCCGCTGGCTTGGACCAAAGCGGCCGGGCGAGCGCCTGCCCGCGCCGGCACCTGCAGCACTGGCCGGCCCCGGCGATCCGGCCGCGCGGCTGTCGGCGCATCCGTTGCTGCAGGGGAACGGACACGAGGTCGGCGTCGCGGCGGCCGAAGTCGCGCTTGCGCGCGAGCGTTACAAGCCGGCTTTCGGGATCGAGGTCGGCTATGGCTTTCGCCAGGGTCGCGAGCTGTTCGGCGACCGGCGGCCGGATATGCTGAATGCGATGCTGACCGTCGATCTGCCGCTGTTCACACGGCAGCGGCAGGACCGCGAGCTGGCAGCTGCCCGAGCCGGTGTCCGGGCGGCCGAGGCACGCAGCACTGAGGCTCACCGGGAACTCGAATCGCGCCTGGCGGTCGCGATCGCCGAAAGCGGGCGCCTGCGCGAGATGCTCGCGCTCAATTCGGGCGAGGCGCAGCGTCTCGCCGCCGCGATGGCCGAAGCTGCGTTGGCCGCCTATCGCTCGGGTGAGGGCCGGTTCGACACCGTCCTCGCCGCCCGGCGGCAGCAGCTCGAATTGCGCCAGCGCGAGCTGCGGCTGCGCACGGACCTCGCCATCGCCGCTGCCGAGATTCACTATCTGGTCGGAGAGACGCCATGAACCGCCTGCTGGTCGTGTCGCTGGTCATCGTCGCCGTCCTGTGGCTGGTCGCCTGCGATGGCCGCGAGCCGGCCGAGCCGGCGCAGCCCGCCGCCGAGCGGCGCCCGTTGTACTACCGCAATCCGATGGATCCGGGCATCACCTCGGAAGTCCCCCGCAAGGACGCGATGGGCATGGACTACATCCCGGTGTATGCCGACGCCGAGCCAGCGTCCGACGGGACCGTGCAGCTGTCGCCGGTCATGATCAACAATCTCGGCGTGCGCACGGCGCCGGTGCGCCATGGCGAGGTCACGGCGGCCCTGCGGACCACGGCGATACTCGCCTTCGACGAGCGCAGTCGCATCGAGGTGCGCGCACGCGTTGAGGGCTACGTGGAGCAGCTGGCAGTGCGCGCGACCGGTGAGCGGGTCCGGCGCGGCCAGCCACTGTTCGCGATCTTCTCGCCGCGGCTCGCGGCGACCCAGCACGAATTCGTGGCGGCCCTTGCCGCGGGCGACGCGGATCTGCTCGCGGCCGCGCGTGCGCGCCTGCAGGCGCTCGGCCTGGATACTGCCGCAATCAACCGGCTCGCCGCGGGTGCGGCGCCGGCACAGCGGATCGTCTATCACGCACCGCGGGATGGCGTGGTCACCGAACTTGGGGTGCGCGAGGGCAGCCTGATCGAGCCGGGCACGATGGGCGTGGCGATCCTTTCCGAGCAGGCCCTCTGGGCAGTCGCCGCGGTGCCGGAGCGCCAGGCGGGGCTCGTTCGCGCCGGCGGCGAGGCCACGATCACCGTCGCGGCAGTGCCGGGGGAATCCTTCACGGCCAAGGTAATCGAGGTCCTGCCCGCACTCGATGCCGCGACGCGCACCTTGCAGGCACGGCTCGAGCTGGCGAATCCAGGCGGACGGCTGGCTGCCGGGATGATCGCCGAGGTGGTCTTCGCGGCACCCTCAGCCGGGCACGCGCTGCTGGTGCCGCGGGAGGCGCTGATCCGCACGGGCACGGAGGAGCGCGTGGTCGTCGCGCTCGGAGAAGGGAGATTTGTCGCTCGCAGCGTCGTCGCGGGCCGCGAGAGTGGCGAGGACATCGAGATCCTGCAGGGCCTGGATGGGAGCGAGCAGGTCGTCGCCTCGGGCCAGTTCATGATCGATTCGGAATCGCAGCAGCGTTCCGGGCTCGCACGCTACAGTGAACCGCCGGCCGCGGCGACGCAGGACCAGCACGACCACGGTGGCGGGCCGTGATCGCCGCACTGATCCGGGGCTCGCTGGCGAACCGCGGGCTGGTGCTGCTGCTGGCGGGGCTGCTGGCCGTGGCTGGAGTGCTGGCGCTGGCCCGCCTGCCGGTGGACGCGATTCCGGACCTGTCCGACGTCCAGGTCATCGTGCGCACCTCCCTGCCGGGCCAGTCGCCGCGCGTCGTCGAGGACCAGGTCACCTATCCGGTGGCGACCGCGTTGCTCGCGGTGCCGGGCGCGACGACCGTGCGCGGCTACTCGCTGTTCGGCGACTCTTTCGTCTACGTGCTGTTCGCGGACGGTACGGACCCCTGGTGGGCTCGCTCGCGCGTGCTCGAATATCTGTCCCAGGCCGGCGCCCGGCTGCCGGCGGGTACACGCCCGATACTCGGGCCGGCCGCGACCGGCGTCGGCTGGATCTACCAGTACGCGCTGACGGATCGCAGTGGCGGTCTCGATCTCGCGATGCTGCGCAGCCTGCAGGACTGGTACCTGAAGCCGGAGCTGCAGGCCGTGCCCGGTGTCGCCGAGGTGGCCACGGTCGGCGGCATGGTGCGCCAGTACCAGGTCGTCGTCGATCCGGTGCGGCTGCGTGGCCACGGCTTGACGATGGCGCAACTGCGCATGGCGCTCGAGCGCGGCAACAGCGAGGCCGGCGGTGCCGTGGTCGAGATGGCCGAGGCCGAGTACATGGTGCGTGCGACTGGCTACCTGCGGGGCCTCGAGGACCTGCGCGCCATTCCGCTGCGTGCCGCGGGTACCGTGGCGGTCACGCTCGGCGACGTGGCCGAGATCCGGCTCGGGCCCGAGATGCGCCGCGGCATCGCCGAACTCGACGGCGAGGGCGAGGTCACCGGCGGCATCGTCGTGATGCAGGACGGCGCCAACGCGCGCGCCACCATCCGGCTCGTGCGCCAGCGCCTCGACGAGCTGCGACGCGGCCTGCCCGGAGGTGTGGAGATCGTCGAGACCTATGACCGCTCGGCACTGATCGGGCGCGCGCTCGCCAACCTGCGCGGCAAGCTGCTCGAGGAGATGCTGGTCGTCGCGCTGGTGTGCGCGCTGTTCCTGCTGCATTTCCGCTCGAGCCTGGTCATTGTCGTCTCGCTGCCGCTCGGCATCCTGGCCGCCCTGCTGATGATGCAGCTGCAGGGCATCAGCGCCAACCTGATGTCGCTCGGCGGCATCGCGATTGCGATCGGGGCGATGGTCGATGCCGGCATCGTGATGATCGAGAACGTGCACCGGCGGCTGGAGTCGCCGCCGCCGGACGCAAAGGCGCGCCTGCGCCTGGTCACCGAGGCCTGCGTCGAGGTCGGCCCGGCGCTGTTCTTCTCGCTGCTGGTCGTCGCGCTGTCGTTCCTGCCGGTGTTCGCGCTCGGAGCCCAGGAGGGCAGGCTGTTCGCGCCGCTGGCCTGGACCAAGACCTGGGCGATGGTGGCGGCGGCGTTGTTGTCGGTGACCCTCGTGCCGGTGCTGATCCTGCTGCTGGTGCGCGGCCGGATACGAACGGAGCACGACAATCCGCTCAGCCGGATGGCGATGGTGGCCTATCGCCCGCTGCTCACGCTGGCCCTCGGGCGACCGTGGACGGTAGTCGGCGCCGCGCTGTTGCTCGGGCTGGCGACGCTGTGGCCGGCGACGCGGCTCGGCGGCGAGTTCATGCCCGAGCTGTTCGAGGGTGACCTGATGTACATGCCGACCGCGCCGCCCGGCATCTCGGCCGACGCGGCGCGTGCATTGCTGCAGCAGACCGACCGGCTGATCCGGACCGTGCCCGAGGTCGAGCGCGTGTTCGGCAAGGCGGGCCGGGCCGAGACCGCGACCGATCCGGCGCCGTTCGAGATGTTCGAGACGACGATCCGGCTGCGGCCGCGCGCGGAGTGGCGTCCGGGCATGACGCCGGAACGCCTGCGCGAGGAACTCGATCGGGCGGTGCAAGTGCCGGGGCTCGCCAATACCTGGGTGCCGCCGATCCGGACGCGCATCGACATGCTGGCAACCGGCGTCAAGACCCCGGTCGGCATCCGGATCACGGGACCCGAGCTCGGCGAGATCGAGCGGATCGGGCGCCGGCTCGAGGAACTGCTGCGGGGAGTCGGCGGTACGCTGTCGGTCTATGCGGAGCGCGCGGCGACCGGGCGCTACCTGGACATCGACATCCGCCGCGCTGACGCTGCGCGCTACGGTCTCAACATCGCCGACGTGCAGGAGCTGGTCGGCTACGCGATCGGTGGCAGCAACGTCACCTGGACGGTCGAGGGTCTCGAGCGCTATCCGGTCAACCTGCGCTATCCACAGGACTGGCGCAGTTCCCTCGAGTTGCTGCGGTCGCTGCCGATCGTTACGCCGGACGGCGCGCAGCTCACGCTCGGGGACGTCGCGACCGTGCGCGTCGCCGATGGCCCGTCGCTGATCCGCAGCGAGAACGCACGGCCGTCCGGCTGGGTGTTCGTCGACATCCGCGGGCGTGACCTCGGCTCCTTCGTGGATGAGGCCCAGGCGCAGGTCGCCGCTGGTCTCGAGCTGCCGGCCGGCTACAGCCTGCACTGGTCCGGGCAGTACGAATACTGGCAGCGCGCGCTCGAGCGGCTGCGCCTGGTCGTGCCGCTGACGCTGGCGCTGATCGTGCTGCTGCTGTACCTGAACTTCCGGCGCTTCGGCGATGTGGCGCTGATCCTCGGCAGCCTGCCATTCGCGCTGGTTGGCGGCGTCTGGCTGCTGTATCTGCTCGGCTATCACCTGAGCGTCGCGGTCGCGGTCGGTTTCATCGCGCTCGCGGGTGTCGCCGCCGAGACCGGCGTGGTGATGCTGCTCTATCTCAACAATGCCTGGGGCCAGCGGCGCGCCGCGGCGGCGGCCGCGGGGCGGGCGCCGACGGAGGCTGAGCTGCGCGCCGGCATCGTCGAGGGTGCGCTGCTGCGGCTGCGGCCCAAGCTGATGACCGCGTTGGCGATCCTGCTGGGTCTCGCCCCGCTGCTGTGGGGCAGCGGGGCCGGCTCCGAGATCATGCGCCGGATCGCGGCGCCGATGATCGGCGGCATGCTGTCCGCGACGCTGCTGACGCTGGTCGTGATCCCGGCGCTGTTCCTGCTGTGGCAACGGCGCGTAATATCGTCGTCCAGGAGGACCCGCGAGTGACACCTGCTCCCAGACGCACACCGGCGCAGGACGGCTTCCGGATGCCGGCCGAATTCGAGCCGCACGCCGGCACCTGGATGCTGTGGCCCGAGCGCAGCGATACCTGGAGGCTCGGCGCGCAACCCGCGCAATACGCCTTTACCGCGGTGGCGGCGGCGATCGTGGCCGCCGAGCCTGTCAGCGTCGGGGTCTCGGCGCGCCAGTTCGCGAATGCGCGCGCGCTGCTGCCGCCGGAGGTCCGGGTCGTCGAGCTGTCGTCGAACGATGCCTGGATGCGGGATGTCGGGCCGACCTTCCTGGTCGATGCGCGCGGGCGCCGGCGCGGAGTCGACTGGATCTTCAACGCCTGGGGCGGAGTCGACGCCGGCCTTTACTTCCCGTGGGACCGCGACGACCAGGTCGCGGCCAAGGTGCTGCAGATCGAGGGTTGTCCGCGTTATCGCGCGCCGTTCGTGCTGGAGGGTGGCGCGATTCACGTGGATGGCCAGGGCACGCTCCTGACCACCGAGGAATGCCTGCTGAACCCCAATCGCAATCCGGGACTCTCGCGCAGTGCGCTGGAGTCGCTGCTGCAGCGCTACCTGGGCATCCAGCAGGTCATCTGGCTCGGCGCTGGCGTGTTCCACGACGAGACCGACGGCCATGTGGACAACCTCTGCTGCTTCGTGCGGCCGGGCGAGGTCGTGCTGCACTGGTGCGACGATCGCGCGGACCCGCAGTACGAGATCTCGCGTGACGCCCTGGAGCGGCTCAGGAGCGCCCGCGACGCGCGGGGCCGGCCGCTGCTCGTGCATCGCCTGCCGCAGCCCGGACCGCTGTACATGACGGCGGCCGAAGCCGCCGGCCTGGATGCGGCCGGTGCCGCCCGGCCGCGCCGGGCCGGCGACCGGCTGGCAGCGTCCTATGTCAATTTCTACATCGCGAATGGCCGGGTCGTGATGCCGCTGCTGGATCCGCACACCGACCGGCGGGCTCGCGCCACGCTGGCCCGCCTGCTGCCGCGACACGAGATCGTCGGCGTTCCGGCCCGCGAGATCCTGCTGGGCGGCGGCAATATCCACTGCATCACGCAGCAGGTCCCGCGCCCGCGGCGCCGTGTTATGAAGGCATAACGAGCCGGCCTTTCCGCCACCGGTCCCGGTTTCCTTAGGATCCTACGGTAGTTCACTGCCGGGGAACCGCCGATGTCGGGTGCCAGCGCACCATTGCCGCCAGAGCATCCGCTTGATACGAGCCGGCGCGAGCTGCTGTCGCGACTGGTCGAGGGCCTAGACGCGGGCGCACTGCAGTGGATCTCCGGATACGCCGCGGGCCTCGCGGCCGGCCGGCAGCAGGGTGCCGTGGCCGTCGCGGCACCGGGTCCGGCGTCCGAAGCCGCGCCACTCGCCACGATCGTGCATGGATCCCAGACCGGTAATGGCCGGCGTGTCGCCGAGGCGCTGGCCGGGCGCCTGCAGGCGCAGGGCCTGACCGTGCGCTTGTTGCGGGCGGGCGAATATCCATTGCGCGAGCTGGCGCGCGAGCGGCGGCTGTTCGTCGTCATCAGCACGCACGGCGATGGCGACCCCCCGGACGACGCGTGCGCCTTCGTCGAGTTCCTGGGCAGCCGGCGCGCACCGCGGCTGCCGACGCTCGAGTTCGCGGTGCTCGCGCTCGGCGATTCCAGTTATCCGCGCTTCTGCGCGACCGGCCGGCAGGTGGACGAACGCCTGGCCGAGCTCGGTGCCAGCCGCCTGTTCGAGCGCATCGACTGCGACGTCGACTATGCAGCGCCGGCCGCGGACTGGAGCGAGCGCGTGCGCGAGGCGCTCGAGCAGGCGCGGCCGAGCATGGCGCCCGCCCGGGTCACGCCGCTCTTTGCCGTGTCGACGACGCCCCACTGGAGCCGGGAGCGGCCGTTCATGGCCGAGGTGCTCATCAACCAGCGCATCACCGTCGGTGCCGGCGTGCGCGATATCCGCCACCTCGAACTGTCGCTGGCGGATTCCGGGCTCGACTACGAGCCCGGCGATGCGCTCGGCGTCGTCGCCAGCAATCCGCCGCGTACGGTGGCCGCCGTACTCGCCGCGGCCCGCCTGGAGGGTGGTGCGCTCGTCGAGCGCGACGGGAAGAGTCGCGAGCTGGCGGCCTGGCTGCATGACGGCCTCGAGATCACCCGGGTCACGCGTCCGCTGATCGCCACGGTCGCCGAGCGCAGCCGCAGCGCGGAACTCGCGGCGCTGCTGGCGCCGGGCGCCGAGGACGCGCTGCGGGCCTGCATGACCCGCTCGCAGCCACTGGACCTGCTGGAACGATATCCCATCGACTGGGATGCGCCGGCGCTCGCTGCGGCGTTGCGCCCGCTGGTGCCGCGGCTGTACTCGATCGCCTCGAGCCGCAGGGAGGTCGGTGACGAGGTGCATCTGGCCGTGGCCCGTCTCGATGGCGCGATCGATGGCCGCGAGCGGCCGGGTGCCGCATCCGAGTTCCTGGCGGCCCGTGCCGAGGGCGAGTCCGTTCCGGTCTACATCGAGCCGAACTCCCGGTTCCGCCTGCCTGCCGACGGCGCGCGCGACGTGATCATGATCGGGCCTGGCACCGGCGTCGCACCGTTCCGCGCCTTCGTGCAGGAGCGCGGCGCGACGGGCGCCAGCGGTCGCAACTGGTTGTTCTTCGGGGCCCGGCACTTCCGCCAGGACTTCCTCTACCAGCTCGAGTGGCAGCAGGCGCTGCGCCGCGGCCTGCTGGACCGCATCGATCTGGCCTTTTCGCGCGATGCCGGCGGGCGCGTCTACGTGCAGCAGCGTCTCGAGGAGGCCGGCGCCGAGCTGTACCGCTGGCTGGAGGGCGGCGCCCATGTCTATGTGTGCGGCGATGCCGCGCACATGGCGCCCGACGTGCACGCTGCGCTCGCGGCGCTGATCGCGCGGCATGGCGGCCTCAGTGCCGAGGCGGCGCGCGAGCGGCTCGAACGGCTGGGCGCAGAAGGCCGCTACGTGCGGGACGTCTACTGATGGCTGCCCGCGAGCCCTCGTCGGTCGAGCGCATCAAGGCCGCGAGCCGCGGCCTGCGTGGCAGCATCGTCGAGAGCCTTGCGGATCCGGTCACCGGTTCGCTGCGCGAGGATGACCGCCAGCTGATCAAGTTCCATGGCAGCTACCAGCAGGACGATCGCGACCAGCGCGAGCAGCGCCGGCACGCGAAGCTGGAGCCGGCCTGGAGCTTCATGATCCGGGCCCGCCTGCCGGGCGGTGTGTGCACGCCGGCGCAGTGGCTCGCGCTCGATGCGCTGGCCGGCCGCCATGGCAATGGCACGCTGCGCCTGACGACGCGCCAGTCCTTCCAGCTGCACGGCATCGTCAAGCCGGCGCTCAAGGCGACGATTGCGGCGATGAACGCTGCGCTCGTCGATACGATCTCGGCCTGCGGTGACGTCAACCGTAACGTGATCGCGAGCCCGAATCCGCTCGCCTCGCCGCTGCACGCCGAGGTGTACGACTGGGCCGTACGGCTCTCCGAGCGGCTGCTCCCGCGCTCGCGCGCTTATCACGAGCTCTGGCTCGACGGCGAGAAACTGGTCGGTGCCCCGGAGGAAGAGCCGCTCCTGGGGCCGGTCTACCTGCCGCGCAAGTTCAAGGTGGCGATCGCGGTGCCGCCGCTGAACGACGTGGACATCTACAGCAATGATCTGGGCTTCACTGCCATCGAGGAGCAGGGCCGGCTGGCCGGATTCAACCTGAGCGTTGGCGGCGGGCTTGGGGCGACCCACGGTGATCCGGCGACCTACCCGCGGCTCGCCGACCGCTACGGATTCCTGCTGCCGGAGCAGTTGTTTGCGGTGGCCGAGGCCGTGGTCGCGATCCAGCGCGACCATGGCGACCGCAGCGACCGCAGCCATGCGCGCCTGAAGTACACGATCGCGGATCGCGGCGTGGACTGGTTCCGCGCGGAACTGGAGCGTCGCCTCGGTCTTGCGCTGGCGCCGGCGCGGCCCTGTGTCTTTACCGATACCGGGGACCGCTTTGGCTGGGTCGAGACTCACGACGGGCGCTGGAACCTGACGCTGCGGATCGAGTCCGGGCGCGTCGTCGATGCCGGCGAGCGCAGGCTGCGCACCGGACTCGCGCGGATCGCCGAAATCCACCGTGGCCACTTCCGCCTGACTCCGAACCAGAACCTGATCATTGCCGGGGTCGCGCCCGCGGACCGCTGGCGCATCGATGCGCTGGCGGCCGGCTACGGTCTCGACGGTTACCGCCGCGCGGTGCCGGTCGCGCGCGATGCGCTCGCCTGCGTGGCGCTGCCGACCTGCCCGCTGGCGATGGCGGAAGCGGAGCGCTACCTGCCGG
>SCUD01000143.1 GCA_004297335.1 Gammaproteobacteria bacterium | reverse complement strand
TCATCAGCCTGGTCCTCCGCGAGGCCTTGTGGCTCGGCCTCGCCGGCACGGCCGCGGGCCTGCTGCTCGGTCATTGGCTCGGCGGTGGACTCGTGACTCTCGTCCTGCGCACGATCGAGGACCTGTGGTTCACCGGCCAGGTCGCTGCGGTCGCCGCCAGCCCCTGGGTCTACGTCAAGGGCGCGCTGCTCGGGCTCGGCGCCACCGTGCTCGCGGGACTGGCCCCGGCGCTCGAGGCCGGCGCGCTGCCGCCGCGCGCGATCCTGAGCCGCGCCGAACTCGAGCGCCGCACGCGGCGGCGCCTGCCGTGGCTCACATTTGCCGGGCTCGCCGCGGCCGTGGTCGCAACCCTGTTGCTGGCTGGCAGCGAGCGCAGCCTCGCCGGCTCCTTTGCCGGTCTGTTCGGCGTCATCGCCGCCGCGGCACTCGTCACTCCAACCCTGACGCTGCTTCTGTTGCGCGCTGCGGCGGCACCGGCCGGCTGGATCGGCGGACTGCCCGGGCGGCTCGCCGCGCGCGGCGCGGCGGCATCACTGAGCCGAACCGCGGTCGCGGTCGCCGCGCTGTCCACGGCTGTCGCGACGGTGATCGGCGTCAGCGTGATGATCGGCAGCTTTCGCGGCAGCGTGGAGCGCTGGCTGGACCTGACGCTGCAGGCCGACTTCCACCTGCGGCTCGAAGCCGCCCCGCCCGCGAACCCCGGCGGCGCGGCCTTGTCGGCGGAGCTCATCGAATCCGTGACGGCGCTGCCGGGCGTGGCTGATCTCAGTCTTTCCCGCTGGCGGCGCATGCCGACGACTGGCGGTGAGCTGCTGCTGCGTGCGCACCGGCCCGGCCCGCGCGGTTGGGGGCTGGAACTGATGGAAGGCGCCCCTGCCGCTGCGCTCCGCGCGCTGGTTGCCAGCGAGGGGGTCGTCATCTCGGAGCCGCTGGCCCGCCGCCGTGGTCTCGGCGCCGGCAGCTCGCTGGAGCTGCCGACGATGTCCGGAACGCTGCGGTTGCCGGTGCTCGGCGTGTTCCGCGACTACAGCAGCGACCGCGGCGCCGTCGTGATGCACCTCGATCTCTACCGCCGGCACTGGCAAGACCAGGGGCTCTCGGGCATCGGCATCTACCTCGGGCCTGGCGCCGATGCCGGCGCCGTGCACCGGTCGCTCGAGGCGCTGGCCGCGACCGATCCGACTCTCTGGTTCAACGCTACGGCCGAGCTGCGCGCCACATCGCTCGCGATCTTCGAGCGGACTTTCACGATCACGAAGGTATTGCGCTGGCTCGCGGGGCTGGTCGCCTTCTTCGGCATTCTCGCCGCACTGATGGCGCTCGCGCTCGAACGCGCGCGCGAGGCCGCGGTGCTGCGCGCGCTCGGCTTCACGCCCGGCCAGATGCGCGGCCACCTGCTCGCGCAGACGGGCCTGCTCGGGCTCGCCAGCGGCCTGATCGCGATGCCGGTCGGCGTCGTGCTCGCCGCACTGCTCGTCCATGTGATCAACGAGCGCGCCTTTGGCTGGAGCATGGAGCTGCTGGTGCAGCCCGGAGTGCTGGCCGGCGGCCTGCTGCTTGCGCTCGCCGCCGCACTGCTGGCCGGAGTCCCGCCGGCGCTGCGACTGGCGCGCGCGCCGCTCGCCGCGGCGCTGCGGGAGGAATAGATGCGCCGCGCGCTGGCACTGGTGCTCGCCTGCCTGCCGGCGTTCGCCGCGGCGCAGTCGCGGGTGACCGAGCTGCTCGGTCATGCCGCAGTGTCCGGCTTCGCGCGCGCCGATGCACCGCGCCGGCTCGAGTTTCCCGCGGACCACGGCGCGCATCCGGATTTCCGCAGTGAGTGGTGGTACTTCACCGGCAATCTCGCGGCCACGGACGGGCGACACTTCGGCTTCCAGCTGACCTTCTTCCGGCAGGCGCTCGCGCCGGAGCTGCCGATGCGCACCTCGGCCTGGGCGACGAACCAGGCCTGGATGGCGCATTTCGCGCTGACGGACACGGCGGGCGGCCGATTGCACGCCGTAGAGCGCTTCGCGCGCGGCGCGCTCGGCATGGCCGGCGCGGAGGCCGCGCCCTTTCGCGTCTGGCTCGACAACTGGCAGGTGGCGGGCGACGCTGCCGGCGGCGATCTCTTTCCGCTGCGCCTGTCGGCTGCGCAGGGGCTGGTTGCGCTCCAGCTCGATCTCGAGGCCGCGAAACCGCTGGTGCTGCAGGGACAGGAGGGCTGGGACCGCAAGGGGCCGGAACCGGGCAGCGCTTCCTACTACTACTCATTCACGCGCCTCGCGGCACGCGGACGCGTGCACATCGGCGACCAGCCCTTCGCGGTCACGGGCACGGCCTGGCTCGACCGCGAGTGGAGCAGCAGCCCGCTGCCGCGGGGCCTCGCCGGCTGGGACTGGTTCGCGCTGCAGTTGTCGGACGGCAGCGAGCTGATGTTCTATCGACTGCGGCGGGCCGACGGCTCGGCCACGCCGTTCAGCTCCGGCAAGCTGGTGCTGCCGGACGGGAACACCATTGCGCTCGGCGCGGGTGATGTGCAGCTGCGCCCGCGCCGTCATTGGCGCAGCCCGCGCAGCCAGCGACAATATCCCGTGGCCTGGCAGCTCGAAATCCCGTCCCGCGCGCTCGCACTCGTCCTCGAGCCACGCCTCGACGACCAGGAGTTGGATCTCGCGGTACGCTACTGGGAAGGCGCGATCACCGCCCGCGGCCGCGTTGGGGCTCAGCCGGTCTCGGCGCAGGGTTATCTCGAACTGGTGGGCTACTGATGAAATGGGGACTGTCCCCTTTTCTGTTGCTCGCGGCCTGCGGCGGGGACGTAGCGCCGGAGGCGGCGCGGTTTGCCGGCAGCGAGGCCTGCGCCGGCTGCCACGCCGGGCAGGCGGCCGAGTGGCGCGAGTCGCAGCATCACCGTGCGATGCAGCCGGCGACACCCGCGACCGTGCTCGGCGACTTTGGCGACGCGGGTTTCGACTACGCCGGCATCTCGACGACCTTTTCCCGCAATGGCGATCGCTACATCGTGCGCGCGGATGGGCCGGACGGGCAGCTCGCGGATTTCGCCGTGCACTACACGCTCGGCGTCGCACCGCTGCAGCAGTATCTCGTCGAACTGCCGGGCGGACGGCTGCAGGCGCTCGGCCATGCCTGGGACAGCCGGCCGCGCGAGGCCGGTGGCCAGCGCTGGTTTCATCTTTATCCCGATGAGGCGCTCAGCGCCGGCAATCCGCTGCACTGGACCGGCATCGACCAGAACTGGAACCAGATGTGCGCCGACTGCCACACCACCGGCCTGCGCAAGAACTACGACGGGGCCACCCGCAGTTATGGCACGAGCTGGGCCGAGCTCGGCGTCGGTTGCGAGGCCTGCCACGGGCCCGGTTCGCGGCACATCGAGCAACCGGGCCAACCGGGCACGGGCATCACCGCCGACCGCGGCATCGACGTCTGCGGCCGCTGCCATTCCCGCCGCGGCCAGCTCACCGATGCGGTGACCGCGGCGGATCCGTTGCACGAGGGCTTCAGCGTCTCGTTGCTCGAACCCGGCCTGTACTGGCCCGACGGGCAGATGCGCGACGAGGTGTTCAACTACGGATCGTTCGTGCAGAGCCGCAAGCACGCGGCCGGCGTCACCTGCAGCGACTGCCATGCGCCACACAGCGCGAGCCTGCGCCAACCGGGCGATGCCGCCTGTTTCCAGTGCCATGCCCAGCCAACCTACGCGACGGCGAAACATCACTTCCATGCTCCCGACTCCGCCGGCAGCCGTTGCGTCGCCTGCCACATGCCGGCGACCACCTACATGCAGGTGGATCCGCGCCACGATCATTCCTTCCGGATTCCGCGGCCGTTGCAGGCGGCCGCGGTCGGCGCACCGGATGCCTGCACGAACTGTCACGCCGACCGTGACGCGACCTGGGCCGCCGCGGCGATCCGCGCACGGCATCCGGATCACGACCCCGAGCCGCCGCACTTCAGCCAGGCCTTCGCCCGTTTCGACCGCGGTGACGCCAGCGCCGCAAGCGAACTCGCGGCCATAGCCACCGACCCGGCCCAGCCGCCGATCGTTCGCGCCAGCGCGCGCGCGCGGCTGGAGATCGACCGGCCGGGCTGGGAACGCACTGCGACACTGGCGCCGGCGACACCGTTGACGCCGGAGGCCTGGCGGCGCGCGCAGGAATTCAACGCCGACCGGCCCGAAGCGCAGGTCAACCTCGGCCTCTGGCACCTCGCGCACGGGGATCCGGCCGCCGCGCGCTCGGCGCTCGAAACGGCGCTGCAGCTCGACCTGACCTTCCTGCCGGCCTGGATCAATCTCGCCGATCTGTACCGCAGCCAGGGCGATGAAGCGGCCGCCGAGCGCACGCTGCGCGCGGCGCTACCACATGCCGGCGATTCCGGGATCGTCGCCTACGCGCTCGGCCTCGCGCTGGTGCGCCAGCAGCGCCGGGCCGAGGCGATCGAGTGGCTCGGCGAATCGGCCCGCCGCGAACCGGGCAACGCGCGGTTCGCCGAAGTCCTGGCACTCGCCGAACGCGACAACCAGCGTCAATAGGCGAGGTTCTTCAGCCGGATATGCACCGGCTGCGCCGTTGCATTCAGTTGATACAGGTAGTCGATATCGGCGAACTCCAGCAGTACCTCGCCACACCAGGTCGCCGAGACAGCTGCAGCGACGAGCGGGAGCGTCGTTTCGACGCTGCGCACACGTACGCCTCTCATCGTCAGACGGAAATGCGGGTTGGGGCTCTGGGCGTCCGGCAACTGCTGGATCTGTTCGATCACGGCCTCGCTCGCGACGGCGCCGGTCATCGCCCGCCGAATCAGCTCGACCATCGCCCGACTGCACCGGAGCTTCAGTTTGAGTGGTGCGAACGTCGCGGCTGTCTGCCCGGGCTGCAGCAACCCGAAATCCAACGCCACATCCGCCACACCCATCCAGCCCTGCGCCACCGGATTGCTCGGCGGCCCCCCACTGCCGTCACTGGGCAGGTCACTCATCCGGAAATAGTACTCGTCGGCACGGACTGCGATGCCCGTGAACAGCAGGAATCCCAGGATCGCCGGAAGCAACAGCCACTTCGTCGCGCCCTGCACCCGCACCGGACTGGCCGCCGCGAACCTGGGAACCCTCATCAGAACGCCGTCCGGGTGACGGCGTCCCAGCCGAATTGTGTCGGCGCGGCACCGCTGCTCAGGAAGTACTGAAAAGCGATCCGGTCGAACACGAGCTCGATCTGTTCCGATCCCGCGCTCGACTCGAGCCGGCGAACCGATACGTTGAAGAGCTGCATGCGGTAGAAGGGATAGGGCGATGGATTGGTCGCAAAATAGGCCGGCAGAAACTCGATCGTCGCGGTCGGCACCTTCCGCCGTGTGGCCACCAGTTCTGCGAGCTTGATCGATGCGACGCTCCAGAGCGGTCTCAGGATCGTGATCGGTCCAATGGTCGGCGCGGTCGCGCCACCGGCGGTTCGTCCCTGAAGGACCTGCGCGGAAATGACCTTCAACCATCCAGCCGACGCCGGGTAGGATGGCCCGCCGGTTCTCAGATCACCGGGCACGGTGTCGATGCGGAGGACAACATCCGCCCGCACTGCGCGGCCGGGACCGAGCCCCAGTACCGCGCCGAGCAGCAGCGCCAACAGGATTCGATGCATTGTCCCCCTGCCTGCCGGCCGATTGTACCGGGATTCTCGCCCTACTCGCCCCGGATGCTCAGATCTTGCCCACTGTCCATTTGGTACGGTACACAGGGCCCGGGACGCCATTCGACATCGGGGCCTGGTAGAGCCACTCGATGGAGCCGAACTCCAGCTCGATCACCTCCAGGGGCAGTCGGCTGGTGCTGTAACTCGTCCCCACCTTGCGTACGAACACGTTCCTCAGGCTCAGCCGCGTCAGCGGCAGCGCCGCGCCGGTCGCGCGGATGTCGATGGCGGCGCTCGAGATCGCATTCCCGACCATGGCGGCGCTCTGGAAGAAGGTGCTGGAAGGGCCGTGAGTCCTGGTCACGGTGATGCGCTCGAAAGTCGGCGTCGTCGCTCCAGGCTGGAGCAGGCCGTGAGCGCCGCTGACGGCCTCGGCACGCACCCAGCCCTGGGACGCGGGGTTGGTCGTGCTGGTCGCCAGGCTTGCATCACCGGCCAACCCGTCGATGCGCAGGAAGACCTCGTCGGCACGCGCCAGCGTTGCGCTCACCGCGAGACAGACGAATCCAAGAAATGACGAGAGTGCGAGCCTGTTCATGCTTCCCCCGTGCCAGATCGGGCCGAATCGCGGCCTCAGAAGATTTTCCGGTTGGCGACATCCCAGCCGACGTGCGACGCCATCGTCGTCGCCGACGTCCAGTTCTGCCACTCGATCCGCGTGTAATCCAGCTCAACTTCCTCATGGCTGCTGCTGCTGTTCAACGAAATCGAACTGGCCATCTGGAACCGGCGCACGGTCACGCCGGTCAGCAGAATCCGGTACAAAGGAAAATACGGCGTCGCGCCGTTCGGGCTGGCGGAGCGGACTTCGATCACGGCACTGGCGAACGGCCGGCGACTCGCCGCCGCTTCCGCCAGGCCGGGCGAGGCATTGCTGCGGGGCTTCTTGATCAGGAGCGGCGTCACACTGCTGAAGCTGGCCGTGGTCTCGATCCGACCCCCGGCCACGACCGCGCTGAACGCTGGCATCCAGCCCTGCGTCGCCTGGTAGAGAGCAGGGGGCACCGCGGAATCGCCGGGCAATCCATCGATGCGGAAGGTCACCAGCAAATTGTCCGCCCGGGCACCATGGTCGAGGCCCGCGAACAATGCGGCGACCAGCAGCAGTGAGAGCAGGGTCCGCCTCATGTCCCCTCCCTGTTTTTCTGTTCGTCACCGCGCGGGCGGCGCGGCGGCTACACGGGATTCTCTGCCCCTCAGCCGGAAACTGCAAGACTCCCCAGCGCGAACAACCGCTGGTTCATCTCCCATTGCGCCGGCGCCGTCGAATCGCGGATCACTTCCAGCAACTCGCCGGCTTCTACGGGACATTGCTCCAGTGCAGTGAGCGCACCGAGCATGACGATGTTGATGCTGCTGGCCCTGGCCCCGGCCTGGCGCAGCAGCGCCATCGCGTCGATGAACCGCACCGCCCCGGCATCGCGTTCCAGCTCGGCACACAGCGCTCCCTCGGCCGGTACCGGCCGGTGCGCCACGGTGGTCGACGGTGGCACGACGATCCAGCGGTTGCAGATCGCGACCGAGCTGCCGTCGAGACGGTCGGCGACGCGAACCGACTCGAGCAGCTCGAAGCCGACCAGGATATCGGTACGGCTGTGGCCGGGCGGCAGTACGTCGTCGGTACCGATCGCGGTGGTCGCCTGCACCGAACCGCCGCGCTGCGACATGCCGTGCAACTGGGAAATGACCACCGGTTCGCCGCGCCGGTGCACGGCCTCGCCGAGGAGCCGTGCCGCGGTGAGCGTGCCCTGGCCGCCGACGCCCGCGAACAGCACATTGACAGGATGCACGCGCGCCGGCTCGTTCATGCGCAGCCCGCGATGGCTTCGTTCGGGCAGGCCTGGATGCAGGCCCGGCACGAGGTGCACAGTTCGGCAACTACGCGTGGCCGATCGTCGTCCGCATCGCGCGTGATGGCCGGACAGGCGAGGACCTCGACGCAGGTATTGCAGTTCGCGCACATCCCGCACAGCAGGCAGCGCGCTGCCTCGGCCTGCGCCTCGGCTGCGGACAGCGGCGGATCCGTCTCACGGAAATGTAACCCGCGCACCGCGCGGTGATGCTGCGCCGGGCGTGGCAATGGCGCGGCCGGCGGTGCGACCGGCCGGCCCGCGGCGAGCGCCTCGTCGATCGCGTAGGCGGCGCGGACACCGGAAGCCATCGCGATCGTCACCGTCGTCGGTCCGGTGGCATCGCCGGCGATGAAGACATCGGCCACCGGCGTGCGGCCGCAGTCATCGCCGCCCAGCCACTGGCCGTCACTGAAGCATTCCGGCGGCAGCGTCACGCCATCGGGATCCAGCCGCTGGCCGGTCGCCCAGATCACGCGGTCCACCAGCCGCGGCTCCGCTGGATCAAGTCGCTCCCAGGCGACCGCCCGGCCGCGTCGCGTGAATCCTTCGACCTTGCCGAGCGCGACCTGCAGCCCGCGGGGGTCTTGCGTGATCGCCGTGACCGCATGATCCGGCAGCAGCGTCACTCCTTCTTCGCGCGCGAGCAGCACCGCATCGGCGGCCGCCGCCATTGCCGCTTCCGGTTCGGGGAAGGCGAGCATCACCTCGCGCGCGCCACGGCGCAGCGCGACGCGGGCCGCATCGATCGCGACGTCGCCGCCGCCCGCGACCAGTACGCGGCAACCGCTCATGTCCGGCGGTCGGTCGAGCAGGCTGAGCGCATCAATCACGCCCGGTGCATCCGCGCCCGGAATGGCCGGCCGCGCGGCGCGCTGCGCACCGAGGGCGAGCAGGATCGCCCGGAATCCGCGCCGACGCAGATCGTCCAGCGTGAAGTCGCGGCCCAGGCGCTGATTGCCAGCGAACACAGCACCCTGCGCCAGGACATTCTCGACATCGCGACGCAGGACCTCGCGGGGCAGCCGGTAATCCGGAATCGCGTATTCGAGCATGCCGCCGGCGCGCTCGCGGGCCTCGAACAGCGTCGGCGCATAGCCGCGCGCCAGCAATTCGCGCGCCGCAGCAAGCCCCGCCGGCCCGGCGCCGACGATCGCGACCGGCGGGCCGTCCGGCGCCGCGCGCGGGGCCGGCGCCGGCATCTCCAGCTCCGTCAGGTAACGTTTCAGCGCATTGACGCCGACCGGCCGCTCCCAGCCGGTACGCACGCAGACGTCCTCGCAGGGCCGATGGCAGATATGCGAGCACACCGAGGGCAGCGCCGCGCGGAGCGTAACCGCCGCCAGCGCCCGCTCCGGCTCGCCCGCCGCGATCGCGCCGACGTAGGCCGGGATGCAGATGCCGAGAGGACATTCCACCGAACAGGGCGAGGTGCGCGGCAATTCGCTGGCAGCGAGCGGCGTCAGCTGCGCGCGCTGCGCAGCCAGGCGGCGCTGGCTCGCCTGGGTCGGCTGGAGCCCGCAATGCAGGCCAGCCTCCTTCATGCCGCAAGTGTGACAGCGGCCCGGATCGATGTGCGCCGGCGACAACCGCGGCCGCTCCGGTTGCCGCTGTGCGTTCAACGCGCAGGGCCCCTCCGCCACCAGCACCGACAGGCCCTGTCCGGCACGCGCACGCGTGAACGCCTGCATCAGCTCCGGCAGGCGCGAAGCATCGACCGCAGTGACATCCTCCACGCCAAGCGCCCGCACGACATCGCCGATGCGCCGCCTTGCGCGCGCCATTCCGGCCGCGGGCACGCTGGCCACGTTGCGCTGCATGCCGGTCATCGCGGTGACATGGTTGTCGAGGACGACGACGACGATATTGTCGGCCTGCTCGATCGAGTTCAGCAGCGCCGGCATGCCGGAATGGAAGAAGGTCGAGTCGCCGATGAAGGCCACGACCCGCTCCCCGGTCGAGCGCGCGATGCCGGCCGCCATGGGGATCGAGGAGCCCATCGCGAGCAGCACGTCGCCGGCCTCGTACGGCGGCGCCGCGCCGAGCGTATAGCAGCCGATATCGTTGACGTACACCGCGCTGCGGCCGAACACCGCGGTCACGGCATGGAACACATTGCGATGCAGGCAGCCCGGGCACAGCACCGGCGGCCGCGGCGGCACTGGCAGCGGCGCGGGCCGGGTCGCGTGGACTGTCGCCGCGGCGCCCGTGACGAACTCGCGGATCCGCAGCTCGACCTCCTCCGGCTCGAGCTCGAAGGGCCAGGGCATGCGGCCATCGCGCTTGCCGTGGATCCGCGTCGCGACGCCATAGTGCTGCGCCATCGCCAGCAGCGAGTCCTCGAGGTACGGCGTCAGCTCCTCGATGACCAGCACCTCGTCGACCGTACGCAGGAACGGCACGATCAGTTCGTGCGGCAGCGGATGCAGCACACCGAGCTCGAGGTGCGGCAGGTCGAGGCCCGGCTGCAGCGCGAGGTGCCGGACGACGTTGCGCGGTGCGCCGGCGGAAATCAGCCCGCGCCGTGGGGCGGTCGCCGCCGCTTGGCTGGCCGGCGCCGCGTGCACGAAGTTGAACGGCGAGGCCGTGATCAGCTCGCAAGCCCGGTCGAGCCGCCGCTGCAGTTCCTCGCGCAGGTGACGCGCGTTGGCCGGGGTCGGCAGGAAGCGCGCCGGATTCTTGCGAAAACGGCCGCGCGGGCGCGCCGCGGGCAGCGGCCCGAACTCGACCGCCGCACGGCTGTGGCAGACCCGCGTCGTAATCCGCATCAGCACCGGCAGCTCGCAGGCCTCCGACAGCTCGAAGGCCCAGGCGGTCATGCGCCGCGCCTCTTCAGGCGTGGCTGGATCGAGCGTCGGCAGGCCGAGCATGCGGCCGAGGTGACGCTGGTCCTGCTCGTTCGGGCTGGTCAGGCAGCCCGGATCGGCCGCCGAGACGATCACCATGCCGCCGACGGCCCCGATGTAGGGCATCGTCGACAGCGGGTCCCCGGCGTAGGTCAGCCCGAGGTGCTTCATGCTGGTCAGCGAGCGGACGCCGGCCAGGCTCGCACCGTAGGCGACCTCGAGCGCGACCTTCTCGTTGACCGAATACTCGAACGGGATGCCGAGCGCGGCGTGCAGCTCGTGGAAGGTATCGCCGATCTCGGAGGCCGGCGTGCCTGGATAGCCGCTGACCAGGCCGATGCCCGCCTCGATCGCGCCGCGCACGATCGCCTCGTTGCCGAGCAGCAGTTCGCGGCGGCCCGGCGCGTCGGCCAGGAGCGGATGCACAGCGTTGCTGTCGGACATGGCTGGTTCGGAGCCCCCACCCCGGATGTTGCTTGTGATCCTACCCCCGTCCGTGTTAGCGTCATTTTCAAGTTATTCATCAATCGCTTGAATTCCTCTCAAGTGCCGAAACTGGAACTCCGCCACCTGCAGATGCTCGCCGCACTGGCCACGGCGCCCAGCCTCGGCCAGGCGGCCGATCGGCTCAGCATCACGCCCTCGGCACTGACGCACCGCGTCCGCGAGGCCGAGCGCCGGATCGCGGCACCGCTGCTGGTCCGCGACCGCGGCCGGCCGCGCCTGACTGGCGCCGGCCTGCGCCTGCTGGATGCAGCCGAGCGCTGCCTGCGCGAGCTCGATCTCGCCGAGGCCGACGTGGCCCAGGGGCGCAGCGTCGCGGTGGATCTCGTGCGCATCGGCGCCTCGACGCTGAGCGGCTACGAGTGGCTGCCCGAGCTGCTGCGGCGGCTGGCGGTGACGCAGCCGACGATCGAGGTCGAGGTCGCGCTCGATGTCTCGCTCGACCCGGTTGGCGCGCTGCGCGAGCGGCGCATCGATCTGGCCATCATGCCGGCGCCGGTGCGGCTCGCCGCAGTGCGCTCGCAGCAGCTGTTCCGCGACGAGATGGTGGCCGTGCTGCCGGCCAGCCATCCGCGCAGCCGGCAGCCGTACCTCGAGGCCGAGGACCTCATCGATGAACCCTACGTCGCCGACGTGACCTCGACCGAGACCGGCCGCGAGTTCGAGCGCCTGTTCGAGCCACGCGGCATCCGGCCCAAGCGCGTGCGGCGCGCCGGGCACACGGAGGCTGTGATCGCGCTGGTGCGCGCTGGCTTCGGCCTGACGATCCTGACGCGCCGCACAGCAGCTCCCTACCTGGCTGCCGGCGACCTCGCGACCGTCCGGCTGACCCGCCGCGGCCTGTACCTCGACTGGCATGCAGTGCTGCGCGCCACGGACTTCAAGGCCTCTGCCGCGAGGACGGTGGCGCGGACGCTGGCGGAGACGACGCGAGGCAGTCACCGTGCGGCAAGGTAAACTGCGATCCTTCGGGCCAGGTCAGAGCAGGCGCAGCAGGCGGTCGCGGATGATCTGCCCGGCCTCGGCCATGATCCGCGTGATCAGTTCGGCGACGCTCGGCACATCGTGGATCAGGCCGGCGACCATGCCGCAGCTCCAGGCACCGGCGTCCATCTGGCCGTCGATCATCACCTTCGGATAGACGCCGGCCACCTGCTCGTAGATG
>SCUD01000142.1 GCA_004297335.1 Gammaproteobacteria bacterium | reverse complement strand
AAGATGCCGGCCAGGGAATGGCATGCGGCAAAAGCCCAGTTCGCCTTGCTGTTCGGTGAACGGTTCGAGATGCATCAGTGAATCATCCGGCCCGAATCACACAAAATTCCTGACAGGCCCAGGACATCCACATGATGGCGCTGCTCGGGATGCAGCGCGACTACGCCAAGCTGAACCTGCGCCAGCTGCGGCAGCGCTCCGAGCCGGCATCCCCGCACAAGCTCGACGACACGCTGAACTCCTCGTTCCGGCGCCACCTCTACGACAAGTATGTCGAGCCCGGCCGGTCCCGCGGCGGCACGCGCAAGGACAATCCCGGGAAGCCGGACGAGTGAATTTCGCCACCGACACGCTCGCCGGCTACGAGGACCCGCAGCCGGGCGCCGGGCTCGCCGCACAGCTCGAGGCGGTGCGCCGCCGTGCGCTGCCGATGGCGATCGCCTTCGGCGCCGTGCTGGCGCTCGCGCTGCTCATCGCCGCGTTCTGGCCGGCCACGTACCGGGCCGCCGGCACCATCCTGATCGAGCAGCAGGAGATCCCGCAGGACTTCGTGCGCTCGGCGGTCTCGAGCTATGCCGACCAGCGCGTGCAGGTGATCAGCCAGCGCGTGATGACCTCGGCGAACCTGCTCGAGATCATCGAGAGGTTCGGGCTCTATGGCGGCGAGCGCGCGGCGGTCACGCGCGAGGCGCTGCTCCAGCGCATGCGCGAGGACATCCGCCTCGACATGATCAGCGCGGATGTCGTCGATCCGCGCCAGGGCCGCGCCACCAAGGCCACGATCGCCTTCGCGATCGGCTTCGAGAGCCGCTCGCCGGACCTGGCCGCGCGCGTCGCCAACGACCTGGTGACGCTCTACCTGCGCGAGAACCTGCAGACCCGCAAGGAGCTCGCCGAGGGCTCCACCGAGTTCCTGGCCGGCGAAGCCGAGAAACTGCGCCGCCGGATCGTCGAGCTCGAGCAGCGCATCGCCGAGTTCAAGCAGAAGAACGTCGGCCGCCTGCCCGAGTTCGCACTGGCGAACCTGCAGCAGCTCGAGCGCGCCAGCGGCGAACTGCGCGAGGTCGAGGCGCGCATCCGCGCACTCGACCAGCAGGTCGTGTTCCTCGATGCCCAGCTGGCGCAGGTCAGTCCCACCGCCGAGGTGCTGACCAGCACCAACCAGCGCCTGCTGAGCTCCGGCGACCGGCTCAAGGTGCTGCGCGCGGAGCGGACGATGGTCGCCGGCCGCTATTCCACCGACCACCCGGACCTGCGCCGCCTCGACCGCGAGATCGCCGCGCTCGAGCTCGAGGTCGGCGGCGCGGATGCGAGCAACGAGCTGGTGCGCCGGCTCGCGGAGACCCGGGCCCGGCTCGCCACCGAGAGCGGGCGACTCTCGCCGGAGCACCCCGACGTGCGCCGGCTCGAGGCCGAGGTGGCCAGCCTGGAGCAGCAGCTCGCCCAGGCGCCGGATCCGGCCGCGGCCCCGCCGCGCGTGCCGACGCCGGACAACCCGGTCTACATCCAGATCGGTACGCAGCGCCAGGCGGCTGCCAGCGAGCGCGCCGCACTGCAGCTGCGCCGCGCCGAGCTGCAGGCGCGGATTGCCGGCTACGAGGGCGCGCAGCTCGAGATGCCGGCGGTCGAGCTCGAGTACGGCGCGATGGTGCGTGAGGCGCAGGGCGAGCAGGCCAAGTATGCCGAGATCCGCCAGAAACAGATGGCGGCCGAGCTGGCGCAGAACCTCGAGACCGAGCAGAAGGGCGAGCGCTTCACGCTGATCGAGCCGCCGCTGCGGCCGGAGCAGCCGACCCGTCCGAACCGGCCGCTGATCCTGGTGCTCGGGCTGCTGCTGGCCGGCGGGGCGGCCTTCGGGACCATGGTGCTGCTCGAGGCCGTGGATACGCGGGTGCGCGGCCGCCGCGAGCTGGTGGCGCTCCTCGGCTCGCCGCCGCTCGCGATCATTCCGTGGATCGCGCCCGAGGTGGACGAGCAGGCGCAGCAGGTCCAGCGGCGCTGGATCCTGGCCGGCGCGGCCGGCAGCGTAGTCGTCGCGGTGCTGCTGGTGCACATCCTGGTGAAGCCACTCGACGTGCTGTGGGTGGTCCTGCTGCGGAGGCTCGCCGGATGAACGAGCAGCCGCAGATGGAACGCATCCGCAAGGCACTGGAACAGGCGCGGGCGGAGCGCGAGCAGCGCCTCGGCCTGGCGACGGAGGAGTCGCCCGCCGCGCCGGAGCCGCCGCCGGCCGAGCCGACCGTCCGCAGCCGCCGGCTGGCCGTCAATCCCACGGCGCTGCGCGCCGCCAACCTGCTGCTGCCCGGCATGGTCGGCCCGGCGGCGCACAGCTTCAAGATGCTGCGCACCCAGGTGATGCAGCGGCTGCGCGCCCGCGGCTGGAACACGCTCGCGGTGCTGAGCGCGGCGCCCGACGACGGCAAGACCTTCGTCGCCGCCAACCTCGCGATCGCGATCGCCGCCGATCCGGACTCCACTGTGCTGCTGGTCGATCTCGACCTGCGCGCGCCGCGCCTGCACCAGCGCTTCGGCTTCCAGCCGGAGGTCGGCGTCGAGGACTGCCTGCGCGGCGAGGCCGAGCTCGCCGCGGCGCTGCTCTGCCCCGAGGGCTACAGCGACCTGCTGCTGCTGCCGGCGCGCGGCGAGGTCCACCAGTCCTCGGAGCTGCTGGCGAGCGCCCGTGCCCGCAGCCTGTTCCAGGAGATCAAGCAGCGCTACGCCAACCGCGTCGTGATCTACGACCTGCCACCAATGCTCGGCAGCGACGACGCGCTGACCTTCGCGCCGCAGGTGGATGCGGTGCTGATCGTCGTCGGCGACGAGCGCACCCGGCGCGAGGAGCTGCAGCGCTGCCTGGAGCTGATCCGCGAGATCCCGGTGCTCGGCACCGTGCTGAACGGCTCGCGCCACGAGCGCAGCGCCGCCTACGCCTATTGAACCGGGGCGGGCGATGTACGAGAAGTTCTACGGCCTGCGCGAGAAACCCTTCGCGCTGACGCCCGACCCCGAGTTCCTGTATCTCGGGCACCACCACCGGCGCGCGCTGCTGCAGCTCGAGTACGGGCTCGCCAACGAGGCCGCCTTCCTGCTGATCACCGGCGAGGTCGGCGCGGGCAAGACCACGCTGATCCGCTACCTGCTCGGCCGCGTGGACGCCGCCCATACCATCGGCCTGATCAGCCATACCGCGCGCGATACCGGGCGCCTGCTGCCCTGGGTCTGCTCGGCCTACGGCATCGAGACCAGCGGGCGCGACGACGTCGCGCTGCACAACGCCTTCATCGACCATGCGATCGCCGAGTACGCCGCCGGGCGGCGCCTGGTGCTGATCGTCGACGAGGCGCAGAACCTCGGCCAGGCGCGCCTCGAGGAGCTGCGCGTGCTGTCGAACATCAACGTGGACAAGCACCTGGTGCTGCAGACCATCCTGGTCGGCCAGCCGGAGCTGCGCGACCTGATGCGCTCGCCGCAGCTGCGGCAGTTCGCGCAGCGCATCGGTGCCGATTACCACATCGGCACGCTGAGCGAGGCCGAGACCATCCACTACGTGCGCCACCGGCTGCGGGTGGCCGGCAGCTCGCGGCTCGATCTGTTCCGCGTCACCGCCATCCGCCTGGCGCATGCCTCCAGCCGCGGCGTGCCGCGGCTGATCAACCAGCTCTGCGACACGGCGCTCATCTACGGCTACGCCGAGCAGCGCCCGCGCATCGACGCGCAGCTGATGCTGGACGCGATCGAGGACCGGATCGCGGGCGGCATCTTCCCGGGCCGGCGCATCCGCTACCGGGATCCCGAGGCCAAGGCGCCGTGAAGCCCGTCGCCGTCCACCTCGTCGCCGGGGCGCGGCCGAACTTCATGAAGATCGCACCGCTCTTCCACGCGCTCGCCCGCGAGGACTGGTGCCGGCCGGCGATCGTGCACACCGGCCAGCATTACGACGCCAACATGTCGGACGCGTTCTTCCGCGACCTGCGGCTGCCGGAGCCGCATTTCCGGCTTGGGGCCGGCAGCGGCACGCATGCGGAGCAGACCGCCGCGGTGATGATCGGCTACGAGCGGCTCGCCGCGGACGAGCGCCCGGACTGGGTCATCGTCGTCGGCGACGTCAACTCCACCGCCGCCTGCGCGATGGTCGCGGCCAAGCTGTGGATCCCGGTGATCCACCTCGAGGCCGGGCTGCGCAGCGGCGACCGGCGCATGCCGGAGGAGATCAACCGGCTGGTGACGGATGCGATCTGCGACGTGCTGTGGACGCCCTCACCGGATGCGGACGAGAACCTCGCGCGCGAGGGCGTGCCGGCGGCGAAGATCGACCGCGTCGGCAACATCATGCTCGACTCCTTCGAGATGCTGCGCGCGACCATCGCCGCCGGCGGCACGCGCGCGGCCTTCGGCCTGCAGCCCGGTGGCTACGGGGTCGTCACTCTGCACCGGCCCTCGAACGTGGACCGCCGCGAGGACCTCGAGCCGCTGGTCGCACAACTCGCCGCGGTCGCGCGCGAGCTGCCGCTCGTGTTCCCGGTGCACCCGCGCACGCGGCAGCAGCTCGCGGCCTTCGGCTTGCTCGCGGCCCTGCCGGGCGTGCTGATCACCGAGCCGCTCGGCTACACGCAGTTCATGAACCTGGTCTGCGACGCGCGCGCGGTGATCACGGACTCCGGCGGCGTGCAGGAGGAGAGCACCTACCTCGGCATCCCGTGCCTGACGCTGCGCGAGAACACCGAGCGGCCGATCACCGTGACCTCCGGCACCAACCGCCTGGTCCGGACTGCGGAGCTCTACGAGCGCGTCTGCGACGCACTCGCCGGACGCTGGCCGACCGGGCGACGCCCGGAGCTGTGGGATGGGCAGACCGCCGGCCGCTGCGTTGCGGCGCTCAGGAGGCGGGCAGCGGCCTAGGCGACTGCAGCGACCGACCGCCGCCGCAGCGCGGCGAGCCCGATCAGGCCGGAGAGGAGCAGCAGTGCGGCGGGCGGCAGCGGGACCGTGGCCGCGTCGGTGAGCAAGATGGCGGAGCTGCCGCCGAGCGTGATCGTGCCGATCAGCGACGGCGTGACGGTGGTCCCTGAAAGCGCCAGCCGGTAGAGCTCGTTGACCGAACCGGTGTTATAGACCCCGTAGAGATCGCTGCCATCGAAGGCCAGGCCGAGGTAGCGGCGGGCGGTACCGGAGAACGTGTAGGTATCCAGCAGCGTACCGGACAGGTCGAACCGCTGCAGCGTCGGAGACCCGGTCGGGCCGGACGAGACGAACATCGAGCTGCCCGAGATCGCCAGGTCGCCGAAGTCGCCGGCCGCGGCGGTCATCTCGTTCTTCACCAGAGTGACGGTCTGCGTGCCCGGCGCGCCAGTAATGCCAGAGACCCTGTACAGGTCGAAGTCGGAATCGATGTAGTAGTACTCGCTGCCGCTGACGTCGCCGGCCGCCGCAGCCGTGCCGGTGATGGTCAGCGCCTTCAACGACGTGTCGCCGCGGTACAGGCTGGTGGCCGACGCGCAGCAGCCCGCCCGGAACAGGTTGGTTCCATCGTAGCCAAGGGCATTCGGTGAATAGGCATCGGTCGTGCCAGATCCGCTGATGTCGGCGAGGTCGGCGAACAGCGTCGCGGTCGCATTGACCGTGCTGACCAGCAGGACGTCGCCGTTCGCCTGCTGCACGAGGATCATGTCGGCACTGGCACTGGATGCGAGGCCCGCCAGACCCAGCGCCGCACAGGCGCCGACGAATCCACGGCGCCGGCGCCAGCCGGCCACGCCGAACAGCCCCAGCAATCCGGAGACCAGCAACGGCGCCGCCGCGGGAAGTGGCACCGTCGTCACCGCGAGGGTGAAGTCGTCAACCCGGTGCTCGCTGTCGGCGGCGCCGGTGCCTGCGGTAAAGCCGAAGCGGATCTGGTCGCTGCCCAGAAACGTCTCGAGGCCGGAGACGAGATCCCACACCATCAGCGCCGCTGACGGCTTCGTGTCGTTGCCGTTCAGGAACACGCTCAGTTTCTGTGAACCGGCGTCGAAGTCGACCCATGCGAACAGATTCGGATCGCCTGCCACGCGAACGAGACCGAAATCCAGCGCGGAGCGGAGTTCAACCGGGCTCGCACCGGCAGAGATATCAACGCCGTCGAGATACAGCGCGACGTGCGGGACGTCACCCTCTGCTTCTGAATCGAGCGCAAACGTGTCGAACTCGACGGCGAGCATAGTACCGGCCAGCCCGCCGTAGCCGAGGTCGCTGCCGTTGCCGCCCAGCGCATCTGCGAGGCCGGCGCGCACGACGAAGGCCATGCCGTCGCCAGGAATCCAACCGTCGGGGTCGTTTGTGATCTGGAACTCGAAGTAAGCGTTGAACCCGTTGTTGTCGGTGATCGTCACCGGGTCGGTCAGCCAGGCGGAGCCCGCTTTATACACAGCCTCCGGCGTCAATACGATATGATCCGGCGAGCCGCTCGCGATGGCGTCCCCGTTGACGGTCCAGTCCCATCCCCAGACAGTCGCTGCCGACGCCGGCCCCGCGCCGAGCAGCGCCAACAGGCCAACAGCAGCACCGAGCCCCTGCAAGCGGATCCGCGTGATGCGGTTCATTGTTGCTTCTTCCCCTGACGGCGACTCAGCCAATTCCCGCTTCGGTTAGCATAGGCCGGCGGCGAAACTGAAACCAGTAGCGACACGAAAAATTCACGTCTACAAAGCGCATCGATTTGTATGACAAATGTAGTCGCCCGGCAATTCACTCAATCTCGGAGAGCGCCGCGTCGTAGTCAGCTTTGCTCGGCCGTCAGCCACCGTGACGCGCCCAGAACTGTGCGGGGGTGATGATGGAATACTGCTCCGCCAGCGCCAGCAGATCCTTGTCGCCACTGATCAGGTAATCCGCATTCGCCGCCAA
>SCUD01000141.1 GCA_004297335.1 Gammaproteobacteria bacterium | reverse complement strand
GCCTTGGCCTTCTCGTACACGTCATAGGACATCCCGGGGCCGCCGGTTACCAGGATGCGGCTGTTAGCCGCCGCGAGGATGTCAGCGATCTGCGCGGGCGTGAGCAACGGGTTGATTGGATTGCCAACGCTGGCCGCTGACGCTCCCCAGATCGCGTAATACGTCTCCGGCCGATTTGCCATCAGGATCGATACGGCCGCACCATCGCGTGCTCCCAGCGAATGCAACAGATTGGCCGTGCGGGTCACACCAGCGAACAACTCGGCAAAAGTCATGGTCGTCGTGGTGTCCGCCGCGCGGCCATTCGGGAGCCACATGACGGCGGGCACGTCCGCGTGCGATTGCGCTGAGCTGCGGAGCATGTCATAAACCGATCGGTGGGGGACGCGCTGCCGCAGCGGCACCGACTCAATGGCTGGCAGATCAGCAATCCCGCGAAACCGTTCCACTAGAGTCGACTCCACAGTGACGCGACCACAGGGCCATCAGCGACGCAGCCGCCTGCCGTGCTCAGGGCAAGGTCCCCAGCTCGCGGGTCAGCTGTTCGCGGAGTTCCCGCTTCAGGACCTTGCCCATCGTACCGGTTGGCAGCGTCGATACCAGCCTCACCGCCGCCACCCGCTGCGCCTTCCCGACCCGGCGGTTCACCCAGGCCCTGATCTCCTCCTCCGTGGCCTCCGTCCCGACACGGGGCGTCACCACGGCGACCGGCGTCTCACCCCATCTGCGCGACGCGCATCCGACAACCGCCGCCTCCAGCACGGCCGGATGCGCCTGTAGCTCGCGCTCAATGTCGGCAGGATAGATATTGAGGCCTCCGGAGATGATCATGTCCTTCTTCCGGTCACACAACCATAGAAAGCCATCCTCATCCAGCTTACCGATGTCGCCCGTGCGGACGAAGCGCCGCCCGGTCGCGTCATTCCAGTACGTTGCGGCGTTGGCGTCGCTGCGGCCAAAGTAGCCCGACATCATGGTGCTGGTGTGCGCGGCGATTTCACCGATGGCACCGCACGGGAGTTCCCGGCCCGCGTCATCGATGATTCGTACGCAGGCGGAGGCCAGCACCTTGCCGACCGACCCGAGCTTCTCCTCTGGGACCGCGTGCGCCTGCAACAGGCTGATCACACTGGTCTCGGTCTGGCCATACCCCTCGATGAACGCCCCCGGCCACGCTGCGAGTGCGGCCTGCTTGGTGTCCTTGCTGAGCGGAGCTCCCATGCAGATCTTGATGCATGGCCGGCTCTCCACAATGGAAGGCAGCCGTGGGTCCGACATGGCACGTACCAGCGTCGCCGGTACGAACCAGACCATGTCGATCGACTCGCGGGCCACAAGATCCACGAACCCGGCAGCGGAGAACTTCCTGGATATGTGCAGCGTTCCGGCCCACCACAGCACGACGTACAGCGACACAAGGCCGTAGTTCGAATAGAGGCTTACAGTCTGCGCCACACGGCTGCTGTCGCTGATGCCGAGCCCGGCCAGCGCGACATTGGCTGCCGATCGCGCCGCATAGCTCTGCACAATGCCTTTCGGCAACCCCGTCGTACCGGAGCTGTAGATCAGGTCGGAGACCCACTCCGGCTCGAGGTCTACCGGCTGGAAATTCTCTATCGTGCCCGATCCGAGCCACTGGTCTGACAGTGGCTCGCCGATAGCACCTGCCGGCGACGCCCTGCCGATCTGCACAGCGACGAGATCATCCGGACGGGCCAGCAGCCGGATCGCGGCGGCAGCCTGCTCCGCATGGTCGGCATCGTAGAAGAGGACAGCGGCATTGGAGTCATCCAGCAGGCGCGCCTGCGCGTCTGCGGCGATCATTCCAGAGATCGGGGCGACCGCCACGCCGGCGAACTGGCAGGCGACGACCACGACAGCAAAGTCGATGCTGTTGGACGAGAGGATTGCGACACGCCGGTCGTCACCGGGCGCCAGCCCGAGCGCCCGAAGACGAGCGGCACAGTGCCAGGCCCGGTCAGTGAGCCGCTCGTAGCTGATTGCCTCCCCGTCACAGACAACGGCAGACCGGCTCGGGCAGCGCTGCGCGTGCGCCAGGATGCGCGCCGCCAGCGGTGTCCAGTGCTGCGCACTCATCGTGCCGATCAAACGCGAAGCAGCAGCACGATACGACGCCCCGCCGCAGTCCGGCCCTGCCCTTCCCTAGAAGTGGAAGCCCACGACCACCCCGTACTGCCGGCGGTCCGGTGAAATGTATCCCCAGAAGGCGTTCGGGTCCGTCCGGGCCGGACCATAGGAGATCGCCGATTTGGAACTGAACCATACTTCATCGGTCAGGTTGCGGCCGTAGACGTTGATCGACCATCTCCCATCATCGGGCTCAAAACCAATTGCTGCGTCCCAATTGCTCCGCGAGTCGTAGCTTCTCAGCGCGTCGTTCAGCGGATCCTGGTACATCTGGTCCCGCCAGGCATAGTTGACGCGGAACTTCAGGACCCCGCGGTCGCCGACGCGCATATCGTAGGACCCGAACACGTTGAAAGCCCATTCCGGAGTCCAGATCAGCCGGTTGCCGGCCATGTCGGTCGGCTGCCCCGCCAGGTTTGGCCCGATCAGCTCATCGTAGGTACCATCAAGCCAGGTCACGTTGGCGCCAAGTGTCAGCGCGTCGACGGGTTTCCCGGCTACTTCCAGTTCCGCGCCCTTCAACGTTGCGCTGCCGGCGTTGGTGACCCGGTAGATCACGCCAACGGTGGACGGAATCAGCGAACGAACCTGCAGGTCCTTGTAGTCGTAGTAGAACAGCGTAAGGTTGGTGCGCAGGCGCCGGTCAAGTGTCTCCGTCTTGGCACCCACCTCGTAGCTCCACACATACTCCGGGTCGAACGGCGGCACTACGCTGGTCGTCGCCAGGTCATAGCCGCCGCTCTTGAAGCCCTTGGCCACGGTCCCGTACAGGAAGACGTCGTCCGATGCCCGGTACTCCAGTCCGATGCGTGGCGATACATCATCCCATCCGGACTCGACATCCTCCATGTACGGAGCACCGGCCCAGGCACCACCCAACAGCACCTGGGTCCGGTTCCACTTGCTGCCCGACAGGTCGTCCTGGGTGTAGCGCAGGCCGCCAGTGACGGACACCCGATCCGTCACCGCGTAGCTGCCTGACAGATACGCAGCATAAGAGTCCCACTCGGCGCGCTGGTCGTAGCGGACGTTCACCGGAATCGGGGAAGCCGCCGACCCGAGGCTCACGTCAATGATCATGTGCTGCTCTTCGTTGAGGTAAAACAGCCCACCCACCCAGGTCAGCTTGCCCCACTGGCCATTCAACTGGAATTCCTGGGTGAAGGTCTCGTAGTTGAAGTAGAAGTCCTCCAGGTTGGTCATTGGCAGGGTGGTCATGTCGCGGTCAATGCGACCCTGGTCATAAACGTGCGACCCGAGGCTGGTGACCGATTTCAGCCGAATCTCGTTCGGCAATCGCAGGTTGGCGACCAGGGAATACAGCTCGGTCTCGTGCTCATAGCCCTCGTTGGGAGTGTCGTGTGCCAGGGACTCAAACGGCTCGAATGGCTGAGCCCCCGCGGCAATCAACGCTGCCGGCACGGCGCCCTCGGTGACCAGCACACCACCGTCGTTCTCGAATTCCTGATAGTCCGCAGTCAGCAGGAAATCCAGGTGTTCCGACGGCGTGAACTGCAACTTCAACCGCCCCGCGGTGCGCGCCATGTCGTCAATGGTATCCCCGCCAAAGGACAGGTCCTTGACGAAGCCTTCGCGTGATTCACGCTCAAAGGCGATCCTCGCCTTCAGCGTGTCACCGCCAAGAGGTCCCCCCACTGCGCCTCGCAGTGCCAGTCTGTCGACGTTGCCAACCTCGCCCTCGAGGTAGCCATCGAGAGTGTCGGTCGGCTGGGCCGTGATGTAGCGGACCGCGCCGGCCGTGGCGTTACGTCCATAGATCGTCCCCTGGGGTCCGCGCAGCACCTCGACCCGCTGTATGTCGAGCAGCCCGATCTGCAGGCCCGTATAGCGCGCGGTGTAGACGTCATCGACATACACGCCCACGGCGTCGGACTGCGCCGGGAACGAACTGCTGGAGCCGACACCGCGGATGAACAGCCCCGGCATGTGACTAACCTTCAGGTTCTGCATGGAGGGGACGAGATACTCCAGTTCGCGGGCAGCCCGGATACCGAGGTCAGCCAGATCCTCGCCCCCGAGACTGGAGATGGCCAGGGCTGTCTCCTGCAGATTGGTGTCGCCAGTCTTGGTCGCCGTCACGACGATCTCGTCCAGCCCGGTCCTGGTCGCTGCCCCATCTGGCGCGTTCGCGGCGGATGCCATATCCGGGCACCCGGCCCCGGCCATCAGGACCGCCGTCGACCCCCAGCCGATAATCCTCCGCAGATCAGTCATCTTGGATTCCCCCGCCGTCCGAGCTTCGTGACAAGTGATCAAGTTCGGCAAGGCAATAGGAAAACAGACTCGAGGAGTCTCAGGAATGACCTGAAGTATCAGTCGGAGTGACAAGATTGGTCATATCCCTGCTGCTAGCGGGCGTTCCACGCCAGGCGTGGTTGCCATTAGACTACTGGCAGGCAACGGCTTCAGCGAAGACCGGCGCCAGTCGATCACAATAGGAGCATTGCGGTGCCTCTGACGAAACGGGCAGTGAAGCTGGACAACCAGTTCAAGTTCACTGTGCATTCGCATTTCATTCTGCCGGCACTTCGGGCGGCGGAGCAGAAGGGCGCATCTTTGGGCCTGTTGCTGCAGGGCACCGGAGTATCACCACAGATGCTGCGCGACCCGCAGGTGCGGTTTACGGTCGACCAGCACAACGCCATCGTCAAGCGCCTGTGGCGACTCCTGGACGACCAGAATCTCGGACTACTGCCGCGCGTACTTCCGCTTGGCGCGTTCCAGGTTGGATGCGAACTGGCAATGAATGCCGACACCCTGGACGAAATGTTCCGCAAGATGTTCTATGCGAGCCAGGTGATCAATTCCTACATCCAATGGCAGTTTGAGGTCATCGACGGCCAAGCCATCATCGCCTTTAACTTTCTCGGGTTCGAGGACAGCTCGCGAGTCCCTACTGAGTGGTCGTTGCTCTGCCTGCACCGGTTCGCCTGCTGGGTGAGCGGTCGTTCGTTTCCCCTGCAACGGGTAGCGTTCCGCTACGAGCGGCCGCCTTATGCCGAGGAGTACGCGCGACTGTTCGGCTGCCCCTGCACCTACTCGTGGCACCGGCAGGAGCTCGTCTTCGAGGAGCGCTATCTCAAGCTGCGGGTCATCCGGACATGGCGGGATCTCCCTGAGTTCGTCGCCCACTCACCGGGCATTCTCCTGGCGCTGCCATCGTCCGAGGACAACATCGCACTCCATGTACGTCGTCTACTCATGGACGGCGGCCAACGCCCGGCGGTCTTTCCGAGTCTCGATTCCCTTGCGACCAGCCTGGGCATGACCGGGCAGACACTGTATCGCCGGATCAAGTCCGAGGGTACGTCCTATCAGAAGATCAAGGACGACATCAGGCGCGACCTGGCGATCGACCTGCTGGCCAATACGCAACGGACCATGGCCGAAATTGGCGAGCAACTGGGATTCAGCGAGGCCTGCAGCTTCTCCCGTGCCTTCAAGCATTGGACCGGCGTCCCGCCAATGGCCTACCGATCCAAGGCGCACGGGCTCCCCGATTAACCCCTGCCCGGCGGCAGCCGGAGAGGCGGTCAGGTGTTCGACACGCACAGCCCGCCGTCCACAGGCAGAATTGCGCCGTTGATGTAGGACGCATCGTCTGATGCCAGGAAGACGGCCGCAGTTGCCACCTCATACGGTGACGCGAATCGCCGCATCGGCACCTGCCGCAGATTGATCTGCCGAACGCGCTCATTTTTCCAGGCCGGCCGGACCGCGGGCGTGTCGATGTAGCCGAGTAACAGCGCGTTGGAACGGATATTGTAGCGTCCGTATCGCGACGCCAGGCACAACGTCAGTGAATTCACCGCGCCCTTGGATGCGACATAGGCGATATCCGGAAGAGGTCGTGACGCGGCCACGCTGGACACATTGATGATCGCACCTTTGCCGACATTCTTCATGTGCGCAATGGCTTCCCGGCACATCATGAACATGCCACCAACGTTGACACCCAGTTCCCAGTCCCATTCCTTCCGGCTCATGCTGAGCAGGTCGTGGCCAACCGCCACTCCGACATTGTTGTGGAGCACATCGACTGCGGCAAAGGCCGACAGGCAGGTCTCGACGATGGTCCGACAGGCCGACTCGTCATTGACATCGGCGCAGAGCGGCAGCGCCCGGCCGCCCTCGCGCAGGATTTCCTCCGCTGTCGCTTGCGCGGCCTGCTCGTCGTTGTCAACGCAGACCACGCTCGCGCCGGCCCGCGCGTAGCTGATCGCACAGGCCTTGCCGTTGCCGGTGCCACCGGTGCGCGTGCCCGCGCCGACCACGATAACCGCCCTGCCCTGCAATCGTCCGCTCATTCGCTCCAGCCTCCGCCGCTATGCCTGCCGACCTGGCCGGTCGGTGCGCGGCCAGTCTAGTCAATTGACCAGGTACCGCACATTGCCGGTACCATCACCGTCGGTTCATTTCCCGACACTGTCTCCCGGCCCGCCCTCGATCCGGCCTTCACGCTGTCGCCGCACATGCTCCTCGATCATCCGGCGCACCGCCGGATCGAGTGATTCGTAGGCAATCATGAAGTCCCTCGCCAGCAGATTGTGCAGGTGACCGATCTGGTGGAGGTGGAAGGCCGTGCTCAAGGCCTGGCGGCGCCCGGCTGCGTCCTGTGCCGCATTGATTGCTTCCTTGGCCAACTTGAGCGCAAAGCGGTCCTTGGCGGCGATCCGCTCGGCCAGCTTGATGGTCTCGGCCGGAAGCTCGGCGCGTGGCACGATGCGGTTGATCATCCCGCAGTTCGCGGCCTCCTGCGCGGTCAGCCAGTCGCCCCCGAACAGGAACTCCTTGGCCTTGCGGGCACCCAGTTCAATCGGATGGTGGAAGAATTCGGCGCCTGGAATGGCCATGTCAATCGTCGTGTCGCGGAACCGTGCGTCGTCCGACGCCACGATCAGGTCGCAGGCCCATGCCAGCATCAGGCCGCCCGCTACGCACGCTCCCTGCACCTCCGCAATGGTTGGCTTCGGTGCATTGCGCCACCGTTCCGTCAGGTCAAAATAGGTCTCCCGCTCGCGCGCGTAGTGCCCCTCCCAGCCCGGGCCAGTGTACTGGCCCCACAGGCCAATGCTCTGCTGGACATCGGGCATGCTGTTGTCCGACAGGTCCAGATCATGGCCGGCACTGAAATGCGGCCCGGCCCCTGCAAGGATGATCACGTTGACGCCGTCGTCGTGACAGGCATGACGAATCGCCGCATCCAGTTCGTAGGTCATCGTCCGCCCCTGCGCATTGCGGCGCTCAGGGCGGTTCATCACGATGCGTGCGACCCGGGGTACCGGGGTTTCGTAGAGCAGCTGGGAGAACTCTGGCATTTGGTTCGCTTTCAGCCCAACAACCTGCGCGCGATCAGGTCCTTCATCACTTCCGTGGTCCCGCCAGCAATCCGCGACAGGCGCGCATCGGCATACATGCGCCCAATCGGATACTCAGCGAGGAAGCCGTAGCCGCCGAACAGTTGCAGGCATTCGTCGATGACTCTGCAGCGCTGCTCGGTGCACCACCACTTCGCCATGTAGGCCGCTTCGCAGTCCAGGGTGCCATCGAGCAGGCGCTGGGTGCAGTCGTTGACGAACGATCGCACGATGTGGGCCGCGGTCGCACACTCGGCCAGCTTGAATCGAGTGTTCTGCAGCTCAGCGAGCCGCTTGCCGAACAGGCGCCGCTCACCCACGTACGCAACCGTCAGCTCGACCGCGCGCTCGATGCACGCAGCTGCCTCGACGGCTATCAGGATGCGCTCAAAGGGCAGCTGGCCCATCAGTTGGCCGAAGCCACGCCCCTCCTCGCCACCGATCAGATTGCCCGCTGGCACCCGGACTCCATCGAAGAACAGCTCGGAGGTATCCATCGCATGCAGCCCGATCTTCTCCAGGCGCCGGCCAAGCCCGAATCCAGGCAGCCCCTCAGTCTCCACCACCAGCAGCGATATTCCGCCGCCGCCGTCACCGGTACGCGCGGCAACGACCAGCAGGTTCCCGCTGAAAGCATTGGTGATGAGCGTCTTGGCGCCATCGATCACGTATTCATGGCCTTCGCGGCGGGCACGCGTCGTCATCGCCTTCAGGTCCGAGCCGCAACCGGGCTCCGTCATGGCGATGCCGGCGAACAACTCGCCGGCCACCATCCGCGGCAGCCACCGTGCCCTCTGTTCCTCCGTGCCGTATTCCGCGATGTAATGGGCGACGATCGACTGGATGCCGGCGCTCCCCGGCATTTCCGCCCGCGCCAGTTCGTCGGTCAACACCAGCTGGTATGCGAGACTCGCACCAGCGCCGCCGAAGCGCTCGTCGATTTCCGGCAGCAATGCCCCAAGCTGGGCCAGGCCCCGCCACGTTTCCCGTGGAATGAACCCCTGGCGCCGCCACGAGTCGAGGTGCGGCACGTACTCGGCCTCAATGAATTTCCGCACAAGGACGCGGAACGCCTGGATGTCGTCGTCCATCCATGGATGACGATGCAGCCGCGGCAACATCAGGGCCCCTGGAGCCTGATCCCAGTGCGTTCATAGAGAGTGACAACGCACGCGCCACCCAGGCCGACATTGTGCTGAAGCGCAAGCCGGGCGCCACGAACCTGACGCCTCCCGGCTACGCCTCGCAGTTGCTCCACCAGTTCGGTACATTGCGCCAGGCCTGTCGCACCAAGCGGGTGCCCCTTGGACAACAGGCCACCCGACGGGTTGGTCACTACTCGCCCGCCGTAGGTGTTATCTCCATCGCGGATGAACTGCTCCGCACCGCCCTCGGGGCAGAGCGCCAACGCTTCGTAGGACAGTACCTCGTTCTGCGCGAAACAGTCATGGAGCTCGACAACGTCGACATCGCCTGGCCCCACGCCGGCGGCCTCGTACACCTGCTGTGCTGCCTCCTTGACCATGCTGTAGCCGCAAAGCTGGCGCATGTCGCGCGCTGCAAAGGTCACCGGTCGATCGGAGGTCATGGCCTGGGCGCGGATACGGACCTGGCGATCGAGTCCGTGTCTCGCGGCGAAGGCTTCAGAACAAAGCACGGCGGCCGCCGCACCGCAGGTTGGGGGACAGGCCATCAAGCGGGTCATGACGCCCGGCCACAACACCGGTGCATTCAGCACTTCATCTTCCGTCACGACCTTGCGGAGCAGCGCGAACTCATTGTGCGCCGCGTGCTGGCTCGCCTTGACCTTTACCTTCGCAAAGGTCTCGATGGTTGCGCCATATTGCTGCATGTATGCCAGGCCGGCCCCGCCGAAGTAGCGGATGGCAAATGGCAGTTCGCGTTGGTCGATGATGTCGTCGGCTACTGCGTCGAAGCGATCGAACGGCATCTGCCGGTCGCTGTAGACTGCACCTAGCGCACCCGGATTCATCTGCTCGAATCCGAGCGCCAGGGTGCATTCCGCGGCCCCATTGGCAACCGACTGCCGAGCGAGATACAGGGCCGTCGAACCGGTGGAGCAGTTGTTGTTTACGTTCACTATCGGGATGCCGCTCATCCCCACGTCGTAGAGCGCGCGCTGGCCGCAGGTGGAGTCGCCGTAGACATAGCCGACGAAAGCCTGCTGCACCTGGGCATAGGGGATGCCGGCATTCTGGAGTGCCGTCCGCGCTGCGGTCGCTCCCATTTCCGGGTACGGGGCACTGGACCCGGGCTTGGCAAACGGGATCATCCCGACTCCGGCCACGTACACGGTTTGCGTCATCGGCGGTTCCCTTTTTCGTCACTGAAGCTTTGCTTGGACGGAGTATGGTGACGACATCCGGTACAGCGCAGGAATGATGCGAAACGACAAGTCCTTGGCAGTTTCCTGCCCGCTCTTCGAACGCACAGACCCAACCGTCCGGCCGGCGGCTGCAGGCGAAGCCAGGAATCCGTGTCGAATCATGCAGTTGGGAATGGTGGCCAAGGACGGAATGAACCATCGACAGCGCATCCGGCGCCAGCGGTGTGCCGACAACTCGCTCCGAGGCAATCAGCCGCCCGGCCGCTGCCGATACAGCCGATCGAACACCCGCTCGAGCTGCGGGTTAACGCCGCGCGCCTGGTCCACGACCGCCTTTGCCCAATCGAAGTACTGTTGCCGCCGCGCCAGCGACCATCCGGCCGGCGGGCTCGCCTTGGCGTCCTTGCGGCGCTGGTCCTTGTGCTTGTGCGCCGCGAAATGCGCGGCCCTGATCACCAGGCCGAGATCGGTCGTCGACTTAGGCATGTTCCTTACCTCCGCGTCGCCCCTCGTCGGACTGAGACCGCCCGCAGTCCCTCAGCGCAAGTCGTACCAGACGCCTCTGCCACGGCCATGCTGGTTCAGCGTGCCGCGTTCGACCAGCGCACGAAAGTGTTGCTTGAGCGTGTTGCGGCTGGCCTTGGTCAGCCTGATGGCATCGCCGATGGTCACGCGACCATGCTCGCGGGCAAACTCGACAATCTGCAGCTGCAGCGCAGGCATGGCCGCCAGCACGACCTTCTCGCGCTCGACTTTTTTTTGAAGGCGCCGTACCTGCTCGGTCAGGGAGCGGAGCAAGAACACCAGCCACGGCTGCCAGTTGGGCGCCGCGGTGCGGATCGTTCCCTGAGTCTGTCGGAGCGCCAGGTAGTAGCCTTCCTTGTTCTGCTCGATCACGCTCTCCAGCGAGCTGTACGGCACATAGGCGTAGCCCGCCTGCAGGAGCAGGAGCGTGGTCAGCACACGGGAGAGTCGCCCATTGCCGTCCTGGAAGGGGTGAATCTCCAGGAACACCACCACGAACACGGCGATGATCAGCAGCGGGTGCAGACGGGCCGTCTCACGTTCCTGGTTCACCCAGGCCACCAGCTCCGTCATCAGGCCGGGTGTGTCGTAGGGTGACGCCGTCTGAAACACGATGCCAATCTGTGCGCCGGTTTGGTCGAAGGCGGCGACGCTGTTCGAGTTGGTCTTGTAGTTGCCGCGATGCCAGGTGTCCTTCTCGCTGTAACCCAACAGGACCTGGTGCAACTGCTTGATGTGGTTCTCGACGAACGGGATGTCCTGCCACGACGCGAACACCAGGTCCATGAGCGCGGCGTAGCCGGCCACTTCCTGCGCGTCGCGGGTGGCGAAGGACTTGATCTCCAGATTCGACAGCAGTTGCTCGACTTCGCGGTCGGACAGCTTGCTGCCCTCGATGCGGGTCGATGAGCCGATGCTCTCGATCGTGGCCACGCGGCGCAGGGCCGACAGGCGATCGGGCGCGAGCGTGCCCAAGGCGCGCCAGGCCCCTTTGAACTCGTCGATCCCGGCGATGAGGCTCAGGATCTCCGGGGTGATCTGGATGGTGTCTGCCTTGAGCATGCGCCAATACTACACCCATTTACACCCAATTTGCCGCAGTTGGGATCAGGGGCCGCGGCAGCGGTGGTAGCTCACGCCATGACCGACCACCGGGCGCATCATGAAGCTTGGAAATGAAGCTCCCGACGGAGCGCCACCAAAGGAACCGAACCGATGACAGAAGCCGTCTCCCGCCCCGTCGATGACGAAGGCCCGCTGCTCGCCGGCGGCACGCAAATCCTGGCGCCGCAGGCGATCCTCGATCAGGCCCTTCCCGCCCTCACCGGGCATCTCGAGCGCGTCGCCTGGTGGCCGCCGGCCGATCGCGGCACCGGCTGGCGGATCGGCGATTTTTCGTTCTGCGTCCTGGAGTTCCCGGTCAGTGACGCCGCCCTGCTCTACGCCCAGGTCTGGTCCGAGCCCGGCGAAGCCGTGCTGGTCGAGGTCTCCTCCGGCGCCTGGAGCCCGCCGGCCGGCGACCACCTTTCGGAAGCCAATCGCCAGGCGCTCTTGAACCGTGGCTTCGAAACCGGCGGCCGGGCCGGCAACTACCGCAAGCTGGTCCAACTCGAGACCAGGGCCGACTGCCGCAAGCTCGCCCGCGAGCTACTGGCCGTGCTGACCGAGTGCCTCGGCTACGACGGCCGCGCGCCACTCCACTACAAGCTGCACCTGGGCCAGCGCACGCGGCCAGCGCAAGTGTTCGAGTCGCTGACCTTCGACGATTTCGGGCGGCTGCTGCGGGCCTGCGGGTCCGCCATCGAGCCGATCGGCGAGGGCAACCGGGAGGCGTATCGCGCGACCGGCCAGCCGCGTTTCGTGGCCGCACTCCAGTGCGAGTCCGACGAACATGCCGGGCATTTCAGCGGCTTTACCCTGTCGATGTACGCCCGCCTCGCGCCCGCGGTGTTGATCGCGGTCGAGCAGGAATTGAAGGCAAGCCTGCCGTTCGCGCCGGTGTTGATCGACGGCGATGGCGACCTGTGCGTGCGGCAGAGCGTGTTCGTGGGCGGCGGCGTCACCGAATCGTACCTGCGGCACATGCTCGGCTTCTGGTGGTCGGCCATGTCGGCCGCGAGCGAGGCCATCAAAAAGCATGCCGATGTGGCCGACGAGCGGGTGCTGAATTGAGGCGTCGGCGTCGGCGCCGCCCATTCGTCGTGCAGTACGCGAGCGACCGGCGCGCGGTACCGCCCCGCGGTCATTTCCCGAGCGACGAGGTGGCCATCAAGCTGATCTGCCTGCAATTGCGGCAGGTCACCAAGAGCTGGAAGATGCCGGCCAGGAAATGGCACGCTGCGAAAGCGCAGCTCGCCTTGTTGTTCGGTGGCCGCCCGTCGCAAGGATCTGCTCGACAACATTCCCGGCCTTCTCGATGCCGGCAAGCTGATCCGCCTCGAACCATCTGCGCAGAAGCGCCTCCTCCGACCTCGGCCTGCCTCACTGACCACCCATTTCCGGTGACCAGACAATTCAAACTTCGGTCGTCAGCGGCAACTCGTTGAGCTCATCCCGAGCCTCCCGCCACGCGGGGTAGTGCTTTGACAGGAGAGCAATAAAGCGCTTGCTGTGCGCGGGCTCGATAAGGTGAACCATCTCATGGACAATGACGTACTCCAAGAGATCCTTCGGCTTCTTCACGAGTTCGGTGTTGATCCGAATAGTCCGCGCTCGGTGGTTACAGCCGCCCCACTTGGTCTTCATGCGCTGGACGAAGTAACCGTCCACATCAACGCCCAGGCTCGGCCCCCACTTCCGAATCAGCGCTGGAACCACTTCGTATAGCAGTGATCTCTGCCATTCCTGCATCAAGGCCTCACGTCTTGCCCTGCTACTGCCAGGTCGAACGGTAAGCGTAATCCTGCGGTGACCGAGCCGCACGGACGGCTTCTCATCCTTCTCAACAACGGACAGTAGATAGCGCCTTCCCCAGAGGTAATGGCTCTCGCGCTCGACAAACTGACGGGGCATCTCCCGCGCCTGCCCGCGAAGCTTCGCCTGCTGGTCACGGATCCAGCCGAGCCTGGATACTGCGTAAGCGCGGGCAATCTCAGTGCGTGTACCTTTCGGCGCCACCAGCGTTACGTGTCCGTTCGGCGGGTAGACCGAGAGGTGGACATGCTTAATGTCCTTGCGGGTCATGGCAATGGCAATCTCGCCAAGCTGGATCGTCTCGGTCATCAATACCCCGGTTGGTTCTTGACCAGTTCGAACAGTGCCAGTGTCGCCACACGATTGCGGTCGAGCAGCGGGAACAGGGCATTCAAGACCTGCGCCTCCCGCGCCTGATCACCCTTCCAGCCCGCCGGCGCCTGCTCGCGCATCGTACGGTCGATCTCGAGCGCCAGCTTGAGCCGCTTTTCGTCCCCTGTGGGGCCTGGCTCGGCGACAGCGGCCGGTGCGGCTGCGGCCGCCAGGATCCGCGGCAGGTTGCGGTAGATCACGGTGGCTTCGTACTTGCCGTGCAAGGCCGCAGGAATGCCGGCTTCCGGGTGCTTCGCCGCCAGCCGCTGTACCAGCGCTTCGGCCTTCCGCAGGAATTCCTCGTAGGCCGCGGTGTCGGCGCGGTTCTGCTGGATGAGATCGTCCAGCAAGAGCGACATCTGCTCGTAGAAGCGCGGATCGGTGAGCTGCTCCCGGATGATGGTCTTGCGGACGTTGTTGATGATGCCTTCAGCGATCGCGTTCCGCGAGAGATTGCCCTTCTTGTTGAGCTTGCGGGCGATGGCGTCGTGGATGCCGGTCTCGATGATGAGTTCGGTCAGCGAAAGATCGCCGAGCTGCCCCAGCCCCGCTGCGGCATCGGCCTGGATGTAGGTGTTGATGAGGTGGCGCATGTCCGCCTCGTAGGGCTTGATGTCCAGCTCTTCACCCGAGTGCTTCTTGACGGCGGCGCGGATGTCGGTGTGGAGCTCAACTTCCTTGCGCAACGCATTCGCCTCAGCGTCGGGGTAGCCCGCTTCGGTCAGGTTCTGAGCCAGCTCGGAATAGGCGCGTGCGAACAGAGCGACGGCCTTGTAGTACGCCACCCGCAACGGCTCGGTCTCGTTCAGCGAACTGGCGTTGGCGGCGTCTCCGCAAAAGTAGTGCAGGTACTGCTCCACCTCACGCGGCAGCGGCACCGGCTCGCACAGATAGCGCAGCGCCTCGCGCGCCTCGTCGAGCTTCCTCTTGCCTTCGACGAGCCAGTCCTTCAGGCGGACGTTATTGTCCCCGCCGCCTCCCTCGTCGATGTCGAGCTCGTCGGAGCTGTAGACCGCGATGGCCTCCTGCACGTCGCCGAACAGCTCCTTGAAGTCCACGATGTGCCCGTAGTCCTTGTCGGCGCCGTCGAGGCGGTTCGTGCGGCAGATGGCCTGGAACAGGTTGTGGTCGTGCAGCTCGTTGTCGAGGTAGATGTAGGTGCAGCTCGGCGCGTCGAACCCGGTAAGCAGCTTGCTCACCACGATCAGCAGCTTCAGGTTGGCCGGCTCCTCGATGAAGCGGCGCTTGACCTCGTCCTCGTACTGCTTCGTGGTCTGGCCGTACTTCAGCACGTGCTGCGTGTACGTGTCGAACTTGTAGCGCTCGTCGCTGTTCGGCGGCTCGCGGGAGATGGCACTGTGGTTCGGCTCGTAGGAGGTCACGATCCCGCAGTACGAGCCGAAGGGCGTGTTCTGGAACAGGCGGTAGTAGTGGCAGGCGTCGTAGATCGAGGCCGCCACCAGGATTGCCGTGCCACGGTCGTTATTCAGGCGCGGCTTGAGGGAGAAGTCCTCGATGATGCTGGCGATGATCCGCTGCTTGCGCTCGCCGGCGCTCATCAGCTCTTCCATCGTCGCCCAGCGCTTGCGCAACACCGCCTTCTGGAAATTGTTGAGACCTTTGGTCTTCTGCTCGAACCACTTGTCGATAGCGGCGCGCGTGGTGAGTCGCTGCGGTACGTCACGGGCCTCGTACTTGAGGTCGAGGATAACGCTGTCGGCTACACCCTCGTGGAACTTGTAGGTGTGTATGTAGGTGCCGAAGACGTCGCGCGTCATCGGCTTGTCCTTGCGCAGCAGCGGCGTGCCGGTGAACCCGACGAAGACGGCGCTCTCCAGCCAGCGCTTCATCTGCCGGTTCATGTCGCCGCCCTGGGTGCGGTGGCACTCGTCGACGAAGACATAGAAGCGCCCCTGCACGGGCGGCGGCGGACCGCTCAGGTCGGCGGGGTCGAACTTGTGAACGAGCGCGCACAACAGGCGCGGCGTGGCGGCACTAAGCTTCTCTACGAACTCGCGCCGCGAGGTAATGCGCGGCGAGGGCGAGTCGGCGCCGATGATGCCGGCGTTCTTCATTACCCCCTCGATCTGCTTGTCCAGTTCGTCGCGGTCGGTGACGACGAGGATGCGGGCGTCGGGGTCGTGCTCCAGCAGCCACTTGGCGATCAGCACCATCAGGATGCTCTTGCCGCTGCCCTGGGTGTGCCAGATGACGCCGCCTTCCCGCCTGGCGATGCGTTCCTGCGCGGCCTTCACGCCGAAGAACTGGTGCGGGCGCGGCACCTTCTTCTGCCCGGCGTCGAAGAGGATGAAGTGGTGGATCAGGTCGAGCAGGCGCACCTTGTTGCATAGCTGCGCCAGCGGCCGATCGAGTAACGCCCCCGCCGCCGGCGCGGCGCCACCTGCGGGCGGACTCTCGTCCTTCCATTCGGCGAAGAACTGCTCCGGTGTGCCGGTCGTGCCGTAGCGCAGCCCCTGTGAATCGCTGCCTGCCAGCAGGAGTTGCACGGTGCTGAAGAAGCCCTTGTTGAAGATTTCTTCCTGATTGGTGATGAGCTGGCGCACGCCGTCGGCCAGTTCCACCGAGCTGCGCTTGAGCTCGATCACCGCGATCGCGAGGCCGTTGAGATAGAGCACGATGTCCGGCCGGCGCTGGTAGCCGCCCTTGAGCGTCACCTCCTCGGCGAGCGCGAAGTCGTTCCGCTCCGGGCGCTCCCAGTCGATCAGGTGAACGGTCTCGTGCGCCTGCCCCGCCGCGACCTGCACCGGCACGCCGTAGCGCAGCAGTTGGTAGGTGCGCAGATTCGCCTGATAGAGCGTGATGCCGGTGGCATCGGCGGCCGTCTCCAGCTTCTGCAGCGCGGCCGCGATGAGGGGGGGCGAGTAGCCGCGGGCGGCCAGGTTCTCGCGCAGCAGCGCCGTCTCGATGGGGCGGTTACCCTCGCGGGTGCTCCAGTCGCCGAGGTAGCGATAGCCCAGGCAATCCGGCCGCGCGGTGTCGGTGAACAGCGCGATGACGCGGTTCTGGGTGCGGCGCTCGGAGCGGGCCTGTGCTGTCATTGCGGCCCGGCCTTCGTTTCCACGTCCTGGAGGAGCGCTCGACCTGCCGCAGTGATTCGATACTTCTGCAGCCGGCTGGTGGGCTTGTCGGGAATAGTCATCTCGATCAGCCCTGCGCTGAGTGCAGGCTGCAGGTAGGCAAGACGGAAATGTTCGTCGTGTTTCAGTCCCAGCGCCGCCTGGATATCCACTCGTTTCATTTCGCCTTGCAGGACGGCCAACAGCCGCAGCACTTCCCCGGTGACTTCCCCGGTGACTTCCCCGGTGACTTCCCCGGTGACTTCCGGGGTGACATGCGGGGACTCATGAGGGGTCCCATGGGGGGTACCCCGCCCCTCAATCTGTCGCAGATACTCCGCCGAGTACACAAACGTCACCCACAGCCCGGTCGCCTCATGCTCGATCACAGGCTCCGGCAATCCCGCCGCGCGGCAGGCCGCGACGATCCTCTCGATGCCGCGCCCCCAAGCCTCGATGTCGCCGGCGCGGAAGAACACGTTCGCGAGATCGGGATTGAACGGATGCGAGGCATGCTTTTGCTTCAGCTTCGCCACCGTCCAGGAGGGCGGCAACTGCCCCGGGTTCCAGATCATCAGCTTGCCGTCATAGGCGCTGATCTGCACTGGCACACCCGTCGAGTAGTCCTTGTGGATGATCGCGTTCAGTACGGCCTCGCGCAGGGCGGACTCGGGCACGGGATAGGTTTCGATCCGTTGAATGCCTTTGTAACTGATCGCCGCCTTCAGATACTTGAGCCGCAGCATCTGCACTGCCTGGTCCACCTGCATGAACAAGGGGCCGCGAACCTCATCGTGATAACGCAGATCGTCGTTGCTGTGGAAGAAGCCGATCTTCACCAGGGCGCCGGTGACGAACCGTTCGGGTTCCGGGTGAAAGGCCAGCACCGCGGCGCGCTTCATGTGCGTGCCATCCCACAGGTGCAGCTTCTCCATCAAGCCGGCGGCAGACTCCTTCAGATCGGCCGCCGCCACGCGCTGGCTTTCGCGCGCACGGGCACGGAACGCATCCACCGCAGTCTTGGAAAGGCTGCGCGGCGTGACGCCCGGCACCGGCACATCGTCCCAATGACGGCCATGGCGGCGCAGCAGGAATCGGTCGAGCGCAGCGCCCTTCAACTCCTGCAGCGTGCTGCCGCTGCGCTGGTAATAGTGCCCGCGGTAGCTGATCGGCGAGGGATACGCAGGCGTCACGATCTCGAGGAAATCCTCGCTGCCCTTCGTGCGGAGATTAACCTCGACGACAATGCCGAGCAGGTCGCGGATCTTGTTCGGCAACTCCTCCAGCAGTTTCGCGGCGTTGGGAATACCGACCACATGTCCCTTGTCGTCGCGCCCGATGACCAGCACGCCGCCCTCTGCATTGGCGAACCCGCACACCCAGCGCAGATGGTCGTCGCGCCACGACTCCTTCCATTCGATGTTCTGGGATTCCTTCATACCAGCCGCGTCCGTCCGGTGAGCAGCTCCTGCATCATCGCCTGCTTGAGCGTGCGGGTCTTGGCACGGCGGGCTTCCAGCGCAGTCAGCTCGGCGTCCATGTCGGAGAGGACGGCGGCGATGGCCGTTTGCTCGGTTGGATCGGGGGTCGCGATCTCAATGTGCTCAATTGTTCGCGCGTTCAAGCTCGGGACCCCTGATGCTTCATTGAACTGCATCCACTCGATGAGCCAGAAGCGGTAGTAGAAGAATTTGGCGACGTTGCTGCCGTTCATGACTGAGAAGAACAGGGTGTCGACAGTCCAGAACGGCGTCTCCATGTACAGCGGTCGGTCGATAGTTCCTTTCCTTCCAATGAGGACAGAGGCCTTGTCGTACAGCGCGCGAGATGCAGTGCCGATCTGCCCGCCCGTGGCCAATATTGGATATGGCCCGTCGGCCACCGCCACCTCGTTCTGACTCCTGCCATGGCAGATCGTCAGGACCTCTCCCAGCCGCTTCACCTGCCACTCCCCGTGGAAGCCGGGGAGGCGGGTCTGGCCGGTGAGGAGTTGCTGCATGGCGGCCTGTTTGAGGTCGCGCTTCTTGGCGATCAGCTGGTCCAGCGCGCCCAGCAGCGCATCCACATCGCTCAACGCCACCGCGATGGCGCGTTGTTCGGGGAGGGGTGGCAGCGGGATGAGCATACGCCGCAGAGTTCCGGCGTTTACGTTCTTCTGTGCTCCGCCAATCTGGCTTTGCGTGAAGAAGCGTTGACCCCACTCTGAATTGATGTAATGGCACAGGTATGTGCTCTCAACACGGCGCGCGTTGGGGCGAGTGATCAATGTCGTGAAGCTCTGCGCGGATTCGTATTGAGGAGGGACGATCGCAGTCACGCCAGGATAGCCCGTCCGCATCGTTAGCAGATCCCCACCACGGAGTCGCTTGTTCTTGTACGTGACTTCGTACTGAGGCGATACGTACAACAGGTCACTGTCGTCAAGCTGCCCCGTCTTGATGTTCTGATTTCTAAACAGCGGGACACCCTTTTCGCGATAGGCATGAGTTGCAGCGCTAGCGATGCCGACCATGATCCTGTCGGCGATCGCTTCGAGCGGCACCACGTCCCAGTCGTCGGGGAGCACTCCGACTTCCGTCCGCTTGTACCCAAGCCTCACTTCCACGACGCCCCCATCTTCGCGAGGTGTTCCTCCACCCGCGCGGCCAGCGTCGCCAACTCGTCGGTGAACTGCGGCAGCGGCGTGGCGTAGCGTTCCGCCAGCTCGCGGATGCGACCCGTCAGGGTCTGCGAGACGCGCTCCATTTCGCCCTGCACGGCGGCCGCGAGGCGCGCCATCCACTTGTCGTCCACCACCAGCGTCTTGATCTCCGATTCGGTGAGCGTGGGGTACTTCTCGTAGGCGAGCTTGTCGAGCGCGGCGTCCTGCTCCTTGACCGCGCGCTTGAGCGCAGTCTCGCTCTCGGACAGGTCCAGCCAGCGCTTGAGCACGGCCGCCTCGTCCTTCGTCTCCTGATCCTTGCCCGTCAGGCCCTTGATCTCCTTGAACCGGGCGCTGACCTCGGCCTTGGCGATCTTGTCGAGCGCACCGAGGAAGCCTTCCTCGCCACCGTGCTCTTCCTCCAACTCGGCCAGGCTCGCGGCGGCGGCCTCGCACTCCGCCTGCGCGGCGTCGATGGCCGCCTGCTCCTTCGCAAAGTAGCGCGCGACGACGAAGGGTTTGGGGATCAGCTCGCAGGTCCAGCCCTTGTCCTTTGTCTTGCCCTTCTTGTCGGTCTCGAGGATGCGCGAAGTTTTCGCCACCCAGTCGTCGGCCGCGATCAGGTAGGCGTCGTCCTGCATGATCTCGGCCCAGTAGTCCATCAGGTGCTGGTAGACGTCGTAGGCGTCGAGCAGCGGCGCCTCGCGGAATGCGGCGAGCAGGTCCTCGGCAATGCGCTCGATCAGTGCCTTGGGATGCCCGTCTTTGCCGAAGGCCGTTACCTGCTTGGTTGCGGCCGCGCGCCAGCCGGCGAAGTGCCGGGACACCGTCTGATTCAAGGCGGTGAACTCGGGATGACTGAGGATGGCCGGCCGCACCTCAGGCAGCGGCAGCTTCAGACGCGCGTAGCCGGGGCGCTGCGGCTCGAATAGCGCGGCGCGGACGCTGGGGAGCACGCGCCAGTAGTCCGCCAGCGCATCGAGGTCGCGCTCGGGGATGCCGCCGCGCAGGTGCCCCTCGACGTCCTGCAGGTCCTCGGGCTCGGTGCTGTCGATGTAGCGCGGCAGGTTGAGGTTGTAGTCGTTCTTCGGGTCGGCGATCTCGGCCAGCGGCACCATGCGGGCGTAGCGCGGCACGTCCACCTGGCGCGTGAAGGTATCGACGATGCGGTGGATGTCCTGCTCGCGCAGGCGGTTCTTGGGACCGTCCTTGATGAAGCCCTTGGAGGCGTCGATCAGGAACACGCCCTTGCGGGCGGCGGCGTTCTCCTTGTCGAGCACGACGATGCAAGCAGGGATGCCGGTGCCGTAGAAGAGGTTGGCCGGCAGGCCGATGATCCCCTTGAGGATGCCGGAGCGGACGAGCTGCTGGCGTATCACCGCCTCGGCGTTGCCGCGAAAGAGCACGCCGTGCGGCAGGATGCAGGCCGCCTTGCCAGTGCTCTTCATCGACCGAATGATGTGCAGCAGGTAGGCGTAGTCGCCCTGCTTGGGCGGCGGCACGCCCCAGGCGAAGCGCTGGAAGGGGTCGTTCGCGACGTTAAGGCCGGTGCCCCAGGTCTTGTCGGAGAACGGCGGATTGGCGACGACGTAGTCGTAGGTGCGAAGGCTCTCGCCGTCCCTGAACTTGGGGGCGGCCAGCGTGTTACCCGAGAGGATGCTGGCCGTGGGGAAGTCGTGCAGGATCATGTTCATGCGGGCGAGGCCCGCCGTGGTCACGTCCTTCTCCTGCCCCTCGAGTGTGATGTGCTTGCCCGCCTGCGCCGCCACCTTCAGCAGCAGCGAGCCGGAGCCGCAGGTGGGGTCGTAGGCGGTAGTCGCGGCCTTGGTATTCGCGGGCGAGATGCCGATCACCTGCGCGATGACGCGGCTCACTTCGGACGGCGTGTAGAACTGCCCCTTGCTCTTGCCACTCTCGGTGGCGAAGTGCCGCATCAGGTACTCGTAGGCGTCGCCGAGGATGTCGTCGTGCTCGGCGCGGTTCTGCGAGAAGTCGAGTTCGGGCTTCTGGAAGATGCCGATCAGGTTGGTCAGGCGATCCACCATTGCCTGACCTTCGCCGAGCTTGTTCGGGTCGTTGAAGTCCGGGAAGTCGCTGCGGGCCAGGCGCGCGTTGGCGTCGATCAGCGGCTGGATGACCTGCGTGTTGATCTTGTCGCCGATGTCGGGCTTGCCCTTGAGCGCGACCATGTCGGTGAAGCTCGCGCCCTTCGGGATCGTGACCGGCTGGGCGAAGTCGCTGCTGTTGCCGTACTTGTCGCTGATGTACTTGATGAACAGCATGAACAGGACGTAGTCCTTGTACTGGCTGGCGTCCATGCCGCCGCGCAGTTCATCGCACGAGGCCCAGAGGGAGGAGTAGAGGTCGGATTTCTTGATGGCCATGGCTTGGGAGCTTCTTCGTTATCGCGGGAGTATGCCAATGAATGGACACCTGGCGTACTTTGCACTCGCACCGACAACGATGATCAAGGCGCGGAAGTGCGCCTACATGGAGAAATTCTGGGCCGACCGCAGTCCTGGAAAACGCACTAACTTATTGTTTTTAAATGGTGGCCAGGGGCAGAATCGAACTGCCGACACGCGGATTTTCAGTCCGCTGCTCTACCAACTGAGCTACCTGGCCATGCCGGGGCGGAAAGGCGCGTAATTAGACCCGCCCGCCGCCGCCGCCGTCAATCATCGGCCGCTCCGGCATACGAGCCGGCCCGTCCCCATGCAGCCGTCGCTATTGTCCGTACACTGTACGGGTGATAGACTGCACCCATTGAAGGAGTGCCGCATGCGCAGTTCCACGAAACGTCGGGATGACCGTCTCGAGCTTCGCCTGACGCCCAGGGCGAAATCCATGCTGAAGCGGGCCGCGGAGGTGGAGCGCAAGAGCCTGAGCGCCTTTGTGCTCGACAAGGGGCTCGAGGCGGCGGCAGCAACCCTCGCCGATCGTCGCGAGTTCCGCCTGAGCGCGAGTCAGTACGATGCTTTTGTCGCTGCGCTCGATGCGCCAGCGAGGCCCCGGCCGCGCCTCGAGAAGCTGCTGACGACGCCAAGCGCGCTGGAGTGAGCACGTACGGCGTTATCGAGAAGCTGCGCCGGGAGCATGTGCTCGACGGCTTTGATTGCGACAGCGCGCAGACTTATGTCCTCGCCAGGGCTCTTACCGTGCTCGGCTATTACAGCCTGGCGGCCAGCGCCGTCACGCACGACGAGGCGACCGAGCGCGTCAGGAGAGGCCTTGCACGTCACCCGATCCCAGTCATTCTGCTCGCTCGCCTGGCAGTGGACCGGCCGCTGCAGGGAAAGGGAATCGGGTCAGCACTACTCAAAGATGCGTTGCTGCGGGCCGCGAGCGCGGCCGCCACGATCGGCGCGCGGGCGCTGTTGGTTCATGCGAAGGACGATGACGCGAAGGCTTTCTACGAGCACCTCGATTTCGAGCCGAGCCCGAGTGATCCTTACCACCTGCTTCTCATGATGAAGGACTTACTGCGGAGTTGAGCCTCAAGTCCGCAACGGCATGAAACGGCAACTCAACTCGCGGAGCGTCAATCGGCGCCGGCCTCGCCCCCGCCGAACAGGAACTTCTCCATCTCGGCGGCGAGGAACTTGCGGGCCTCCGGCTCGATCGCGACCAGCCGGTACTCGTTGATCAGCATGGTCTGGCGGGCGAGCCAGCGCTGCCAGCCTTGCTTCGAGACGCTGGCCAGGATCCGCTGCCCGAGCTCACCGGGCCACGGCGCCCGCTCGAGCCCCTCGGCCTCGCGACCGAGCACCACGCACTGGATCATCCTTGCCATCGCTCGACTCCTGTCCGGACCCCTCGACGCCGTGCAGGCAGCCCTCGATCAGCCGGCTGACCGGCGCGGGGAGCCCGATGGACGAGGGGGCGCGGCTGTTATACCAGACCCGGCCGCCCTCCTCCACGCGCGCCGCGGCTCGCCCGGCCCGCAGCTGCCAGGGCTCGATCTCGAGGTCGAAATGGGTGAAAGAATGGCGCAGCCCGGGCAGCCGCGCTGGCCTTGCTCGCGGGCCGAACTGTGCCCGACACCACGCCTGGAGCCCCGCCTCCTCCGCGAACTCGGGCGGCGTCCACAGCCCGCCCCAGATGCCGCTGCCGGGGCGCCGCTCGAGCAGGATTTCGGCGCCGTTCCGGACGACCAGCAGCATCAGCCGGCGCCGCTCCGGCCGCGGGCGCGCGACGGGGCGCCGCTCCGGCAGCGTCGCGGCGAGCCCGGCGGCGCGGGCGGCGCAGCCGGCCTCGAGCGGGCAGCGTTCGCAGGCTGGCCGGGCCCGCGTGCAGACGGTGGCGCCGAGATCCATGATCGCCTGGGTGTAGGCGCCGGTGCGCCGGGCCGGCGTGCAGGCCTCGGCAAGCTGCCACAGCTGCGCGGCGGTGGCGCTGTCGCCGGGCCAGCCGCGCACCAGGAAATAGCGCGCCAGCACACGCTTGACGTTGCCGTCCAGGATCGGCCGGCGCTCACCGCGGGCGAGCGCGGCGATCGCGCCGGCGGTCGAGCGGCCGATACCGGGCAGCGCGGTGAGTCCGGCGAAGTCGGCCGGCAGCTCGCCGCCGTGCGCCGCAACGATGCGCCGGGCGGCGGCGTGCAGGTGGCGGGCGCGCGAGTAGTAGCCGAGCCCGGACCACAGGTGCAGCACCTCGTCCTCGCTCGCGGCGGCGAGCGCGGCGACATCCGGAAATCGCCGCAGGAAGCGCTCGAAATACGGGATCACGGTCTCGACCCGGGTCTGCTGCAGCATCACCTCGGAGACCCAGACGCGGTAGGGGGTCGGCTCGCGCTGCCACGGCAGGTCGTGGCGCCCGTGCCGGTCGAACCATGGCAGCAGCCGCCGGGCGAGCTGGCGCGGGTCGGCCGGCTCGGGGCGGCCGCGGCTCCGCCTCACGGCGCGACCGCGATCCGCAGCCCGCGGATCTTCGCGCCGGCGGCCTGCGCCTCGGCGATGCGGATCTCGGCGTCGAGGTCGAGCGCGCTGAACTGCTCGATGGTCGCCTCGATGGTGGCCTGCGGGCTCGCGGCGGCCTCCTCGTTCTCCGGCGCGAGGTAGCGATCGAGGTCCACGCGGTCGGCCTGCAGGCGGACGATCGGCGTGCCGCCGGCGGTCGGCCATTCGAGGCTGCCGCCGAATCCGGTCTCGTCGAGCTGGCCGGAGAATTCATCGACGACGATGCGCCCGGGCTCCAGTCTTCCGGCGGCCTCGACCTGCAGCGAGCCGAGCGCTGCCGGGTCGCGCGTGGCCGGCAGCGGCCGGCCGAGCACGCGCGCCGGCACGCGCGGTGCGAAGCTCGCGGTCTTCACCGCGAAGCCCTGCACTGGCCCGTCCGCCGATCGGGCCACCGCCAGCGTGAAATCAGCCGTGACACCGCCGGCCGTCAGGTTGCCGCGCTCGAGCATCACGAGCCCGCTCGCCTCGTCATACAGGCAATGGCCGACCGTGCCGGCCATGTCGATGCCGGCGACCGGCATCGGCTCGCCGCCCACCCAGCCGCGCAGGCGCAGCTGGCGGCCCGCATGGCGGCCGCCGTCGACATCGAGCCGCACCTCGCCGGCGACGCCGAAATGCACGATCTGCTGGCCGTATTCGCCGGCGAGGCGCAGGTCCGCCGGAAACCAGGTGGCCGGCGCCGCATCGCTCGCGCTGAGGCCGATACCGCTCAGGCGCCAGCGCGTGTCCGAGCGCGCATCGTGGAACTCGACGGTGCCGCGCTCGAGCTCGAGGCGCGCCACAGCCCACGCGCTCGGTCCCTCGCCCGCGAACTCCACGAGTCGCTCAATCACTGCGGACCAGTTGTCCGTGCCGTCCTTGTCGATGGCCGCGCGCAGCGTCACCCCGCGGATCCTGGCGGCATGCAGCACCGGATCGCCCCGCCACAGGCTCTTCCAGGGCAGCACGAGTTCCGCAGTCTCGAGTTCGACGAGCGCCGCCCCGCCGAAACCGGCCGGCTGCGCGATGCTGAGATCGCCGAGCGTCAGCGACGGTGTCGGATAGAACCCGACCGACAGGCTGCCGAGGGTCACCGGCAGGCCGGTGAGCCCGCCGAGATAGTCGCCGGCAGCGCGCCGCGCCATGGGGCTCCGCGCTCCAAGCCAGATCGCCGCGCCGGTCACCAGGACCAGCGCGGCGATGACGGACGCCGTCCAACCGACAATCCGTGGCAGGCGCATCAGTGATCGCAGATCTTCACATCACCGCTCATGGTCTCGACCTGGACCAGTGCGCCGCCCGTGCCCTGCGTGAAGCGCAGCTCACGGCCCGGGCCGTACTTGCTCTTCGAGCGGGACGCCGGGCCGAAGCAGCTTTCGAGTTCGCCGCTGAAGCTCTCGAAATCGAACTCGGCGTTGACCGGCGGCTTCAGCGCCAGGCGCATCTCGCCGCTGATCGATTCGAGCTCGACGCGGGCGCCGGGCAGCAGCTCGGCCGCGCCGTCGAAGTCACCGGATACGGTCTCGACCTGCAGCCGGTCGGTCGTGCCGAGCCGGACCTTCAGGTCACCGCTGACCGACTGGCCCTCGAAGCTGCCGCGGAAATTGCCGACGTCGATGTCGCCGCTGACGCTCGACACCGATACCGGCGCGGTCCCGCCGGTTCCGGCGATGGTGCCGTCGCCGCTGATCGTGCGCAGCGTGATCGCCGAGCCGAAGCCCTCGGAGTGGACATCACCGCTGACTGTATTGATGCGCTGTTCGCCCCGGACGCCCCTTACCGTCAGATTGGAGCTCACCATTTCGGCGCGCAGGCTCGCCCCCTGCGGCACGCGGAGGATCAGCGTCGCGTCCTTCGGGCCCTTGACCTTCTTGTCGGGGCGCGTGACCTTGATGCGCACGTGGCGGCCATCCGCCTCGAACACGAGCTGATCCTCGTCGCCCGTGAGGGTGGCCTCGAGGTCCACCTCGTTGCGGTCCCAGGCCGTGATCTCCACGCGGCCGCTGACGTTCGCCACCTCGATCGCGGCGTCCGCGGGCACGGCCGCCTTGCGCTGCAGGTTCTGCTCCGCACCGGCGGGCGCGGCGAGGCACAGCAGGCTCGCGGCGGCGAGGGTCGTGATCCGGTTGTTCATGTCAGGTCCTCCGTGAAAGGTCGCCACCGGCGGTGATGACCTGGGAATAGATGCGCAGTTCTTCCTGGTAGGTTCCGAACAGGAGCTGGTTCAGCAGCCCGCTGCCGGGGTTGTCGGCGAGTGCGGCGTCGATGTCGTCGGCCGCGTGCTGGATGATCGCGAGGTTCTTCAGGACGGCCTCGCGCGTCTCGGGCGGCAGCCCGGCCAGGCGTTCGCGGAACTGCGCCAGCAGTTCATCGCGGGTCTGGAGCTGCCCGGCATCGAGCGCCGAATTCGGGCCATAGCTGACCGGCACCAGCGCCGGCTCGCCGGCGCTGTCGGCGCCTGGCGTGCCAGGCTCGCGCAGCAGCCCAAAGGTCAGGACCGCCGAGACCGCGGCGACCGCGACACCGGCGGCCAGCGCCGTGGGCCAGTGCCAGTGCCGCGGCGCCGGCCGCTGCTGCTCGCCCAGCCGGGCCGCGATCGCCGGCCACAGGTCGCGCGGCGGGTCCATCTCCCGCGGCAGCGCGGCGAGCTGGTCGTCGAGCGGCTCGCGCGTCGCCGGGCGCCGGAATGGAATGATCTTCATGCGTGGCCCTCCATCTGCATCCGCTCGCGCAGCAACTGGCGCGCGCGGTGCAGCTGCGCCTTGCAGGTGCCGACGGCGACGCCGAGCATCTCCGCGGCCTCCTCGT
>SCUD01000140.1 GCA_004297335.1 Gammaproteobacteria bacterium | reverse complement strand
ACGAAAAGATCATCCCGACCTTCCGGCGCATCTACCACATCCGCGATGGCGTGACCCATGAGGAAGCGGGCGAGGGGCGCGAGTTCGCCTGAGCAGCGCGCCGTGTGCGTGGTGAATGCAAAGCTGTGACAGCGATGCCTGCTTCAACCATTGCCGCACCCATTGATCGCTGCTTCCAGCGCGCGCAGACGATCGACGATGGCATCGAATGCGGGCGGCTCGCCGATGAACATGCCGGCACCGATCATGCGCTGGAAGTCATCGCGCAGCGCGGCCAGTGCGGCATCCTCCGGAATGAGCCTGAGCTGCCCGGTCAGGCATGCATCGTAGTTGGCGTAGCTCGCGTTGTAGAAGACCTTCTTGTGCTTGACGACATCCGCGAGCAGAGCGCGATCGGCCACAGCGGCTTTCCCATGGACAAGATCGGCCAGCATGGCCAGGTCGTACCAGTGGCGCGACAGGCGCTCGGCGCCAGTACGGAACTCGTCGCGCTGACACTCGACGTGCATCAACGTCGCCTTCTCCCAGAAGGTACGTGCCGGGGACAGCACACTGACCTTGGGACGAGGAAAATCGAGTGCAGTGACATGCTCCGCGATATCGGGCCGTACCTCATGCTCTTCGTTCGGCTCGGTGATGTTGCGGCCACCGAACTCAATCAGGACGCTGTTGCCCACGTAGTCCCCCAGCGCCTCAAGCACGGTCGGGTAGTGCACACGCAACTGCTCGCCGTCATCGCTGACTTCAAGCTGGAATGCGCCGGCATCGAACTCGGCTGCCAGTGTCTTCTGGAGGTGCGGTGCCACAACACCATGAGCATGATCGCGCACGAAGGACTTGAGATCCTCGCTGAATTTCTTCAGCCGATTGCGTGAGACGCCTTCAGCGAACGGATCGAAGGAGCCGTCCAAGCCACGGTAGTCGAGCGTGATGTCCACATCCTCGGAGAAGCGCGCAATTGCTCCGAACACCTTGGAGAGCGATGTGCCGCCCTTGAAGGCCATTGGCAGTCGGTCGGGCATGGTGAACAGGGCCTGCAGGACCCAGCAGACCCAGACATCCTTTTCCAGTACGGCGGGCGAGCGGGCAAGCTGCGGAGCCAGTGCCCGATAGATTTGGGACTGCTCTTGAGCTTTCAGGTGCAGGAAGGACTCAGGCATGAACGGCCGTCCGCTCGCTCCGGAAGATGGCGTCGCTCATCCATGCGGGCATTGAGCTGGTGGCTGACTTCAGCACCTCGAACTCGCTCGATCCCAGCTTGCGCCGAATCTTCTCGACGAGAGCCGGCGTTACTTCCGTCTTGCCGAGGTACCACATCGCCGCAAGCGCGAGGCCGGCGGGTCGACCCGCCAGGGCCAGCTTGCGCTGACAGACGTGCTGCAGACGGATCTCCATCTTCCCCACGCGGATGCGCTTCGACGGGCCGGATGTCACGAATACCGACTGGGTCGGAACCTGCGTGGTCAGTTCGAGCCGGCGCGCCGCTTCGGCACCGTGAACCTGGACGACGGCGCCAGTGGTCCTGGCGACGGTCTCGGCCACCTTCAGCGGCGAGGGGCTAACCTTGCCGACGAAACGGCTGACCTCGGGACGCACTAAGACACCGCGCGTCACGCGCTCGATCGACCCTGCATTGACGAGGCGGGAGAGGGTCTGATCGACGGACGCACGCGTGCCGCACTCCAGGAATGCCGTTGGGGTGAAAGGCTCCCCGATCGGCATCGCCTCGATGCGCTGACGAATTAACTCGGCAGTCTTGGTCGTCGTGTTCATGTAAGAAAATATATGTGAGTTTCTTACAAACTGCAAGAGCGATGACTCTCAGGGAGGGTGCTCGTGTTCCCTTTGCTATCCGATACTGCAATCCAACCGCTTGACTCGTCCGCGCGTAACTCTTTGATCTGTATGACGCTGACTTGTGGCCTTTGCGGACTTTGGGCCAGTTCCAGGGAGCGAGGTCGGAGCGAGGAATGGCCAGGAGAGAGTGGAATGTGGCCGGGAGCGGCCAATTCGGGCGGCTGGCAACACGCGGGAATCGGCGCGATCAGGCAAGAAAAAACCCCAACCGAGAACGGTTGGGGTTTCATTATTGGTGGTGGGGTGGAATCCTGCGCCAAACCTATGTAACTCAGCGCCTTACGACCGCTGCGAACTCCTGCGGAAAGGTGCGGAATCCAGCCCCATCTGCCAAGAATCCTACCAGTTCTGCCCAGCCGAGGTCACCAGCCAAGCGCATCACCCGGGACGCCAGTTCGATTCCCTGTTCGGGAATTGAACCCGCGTCCGCTAAACATCGACGCCGGTAGGACCGGAGGCACCCGACGCGGGTCACGCCAACCGGACCGGCCGTGCAACCTTCGGTCGACGAGCTGAACTTGCGGTCTGCAGGTTTGCTTCCCGGCAGAGAATCCGAAGTATCGCTTGGTCATGGTGAAACGCCCGGAATGCATCAGTCACAGCGCTGTCCAGGAATGTTGCCGTGGTCTGGCCGTCAGCCGGAGCGGAAACGATGCCATCCGGGATGTCCCTCGACCAGCCCCTGGCAGCCCGGAATCCGCTCACCATGTGCGAGAAGTACGGCCATGCGTGGTCAAGGTGTGCGTCGTCGATGGTGACCATCTTTCCGGTCAACTCGCACTCAACCCGGCTCTGATCGTCGCCGTACTCGGCAAAGGCCTGCTTCTTGGCCAGGATGAGGTCGAGTGCGACCGCCTGCCGGCATGCGTTGTAGAAGTCTTGGGAGCGCCCCTTCGGCTTACCCTTGACCGCATCGATGTACGAGAAGTCGGTTTCAGTGCCGTCCTGCCGAACAATCCAGAACCCCGACGTGCTCCAGCCGGTCCCGGTATTCAAGCGTCGCTCAAAGTGAGCAATCTGGCCGGCACCTTTTGTGGGTTCCCCGACAGCCTCGAGCACCGGGTCAAAACGCTCGATGAGCGCCACCAAATCTGTGTGGTCAGCGGGGTCGCTGACGCGCTGGCCATCCTGATGCCGGTGCAGCACTGCTTTGAAGTGGTCAAGGGCGCTGCTCTGGGTCCGGAAGCTCCGTGAGCCGATTACGACAGGTTTAGCCATTTCTCATTTCTCCGGACTCATCAAGTGCCGGCCCGCCGTCGGCCCGCAGATCGACGACGTCCATGCAGTGCCACCCTTCGTGATGCACGCCGGGCTGGTCCCATCGATTTCCATTCATCTCAGTCTCCTGTCAGTAACAAAATGCGATTGACTGATGCGCACTGACAATTGATCGACTTACGATCGTGCAAGGCATATACTACCTGCAAGAGCACTAACTAGCGATCATTAACCCGAAATGGCAGCCAGGATGTCCAACGAACAGCTTGCAGACCTGACCCAGCCCCAGCGTGACCGACTTGCGTTTATCGAGTTGCGCCTGCGCTTTATCGGAGAGATTCGTCGTCAAGACCTGGTGTCGCGTTTTGGCATCCAGGCAGCAGCAGCGACCCGGGACATCGGGATCTACAAGGATCTCGCCCCAGGCAACCTGGACTACGACACCAAGAACAAGGTGTACGGATACGCGGACGGCTTTACGCCCGTCTTTGACTTCCCGGCGGAGCGGGTCTTGGCGTGGCTGTCACAGGGCTTCGGTGATGGGGAGCCTTCCGCCCTCAAGTCCTGGATTACCTGTGAGATCCCCTCCAGGCTCACAAAACCAGGGCTCGACACACTCGCATGCGTCACGCGGGCGATCCACCAGGAGCGCCCGCTGAAGGTCACCTACCACTCCTTGTCGAGCGGCGAGACTGAGCGCGAGATCGTCCCGTTTGCGTTAATTGACAACGGCCTGCGCTGGCATGTCCGCGCCTTCGATCGACGCAGCAGGGATTTCAGGGACTTTGTCATCACGCGCATGCAGCGCACGGCGATGCTGAAAGACCGCGACGTTCTGCCGCACGAAAAAAGTGACCAGGACATCCAGTGGACCCGGATCGTGGAACTGGAACTGGTGCCGCACCCCGATCAACCGCGTCCCGAGATCGCGGAGATGGATTACGGCATGACTGGCGGCATGGTGAAGATGAAGCTCCGTGCAGCGACTGCCGGCTACATCTTGCGGAAGTGGAGCGTCGACTGCTCCGCAGATCACGGTCTTCGCGGACCTGAGTACAGGCTTTGGCTCAAGGACCACTTGGCGTTGTACGGCGTAAAAAACGCCGTGCTGGCACCAGGGTATGCGCACTTGGATGCGGCCCGGGCAGGAGCGGAATGTGACTGAACAATGGCTACCACTGCCGGCGCCGGTCGCGTCGGTAGAACAAACGGATGACGAGAATTGAGATGAAAGAATCCTACCTACCGACATTGCTGCAGATGAGGATGCTCGTCGGCTTCCTTGGCGAGCGTGCTCAGTGCGCCTGGTGGCCCACGGCGTTCTATGAGTCATCGAGCAAGCTCTTCCTGGAGCCAGTCTTCTCGAAAACGTCTCGCCTTGCTCAGTACCACGGTGTGCTGGAAGCAGCCAGACGATTGCACGACGAGCATTTGAGCGTGGGTAGCTATCACCTGTTTCGGTTGCCCGAGGAGGTCGAGCAAGACCTCCACGCGACAGTGCAAAGCAGCGTGGGAGAGGAACTCGCCAGCCAGGCGCCACAAAGCAAAGAGGCTGCGCTTGATGCGTTGAAGCGATTGGCCGCCACAGGCGGCGCGTCCAGCGTGGGTCCGACGGCGGTCGGTGGTATCAAGGATCTCGATTCCACCGACACACTGAAGGCTATCGCTGCGGCCTATCTATCGGCGTTCACGCAGAACGCCAAAACTTATCCGTATCTGGTGGGGTGATCGTGGCCGACAACACGCCCTACACGACTCAGCTACAAGCAGGACTTGGACTCGTCAACGAGACCAAGACGCTGCTCGACCTGTGGTCGCCCGGCATGTCGGCGAACCAGTTGCATCAGGTCGCGCTGGAGTCGGGTCGATTCCCCACCGTCACGGCACGCCGTCTCCGTAACATCGTTGTTGAGTGCTTCGCTCCTCGTTACTTGGTGTCAGGCGGCGCGCCAGCCGCACACCTTAAGCGCCTCTCCGCAACAATTTCCACGGCCGACCTGACGCAGCTCATGCTCGTATTCACGAGCAGAGCCAACCCGATCCTCGGCGACTTCGTGCGCCACGTTTACTGGGCTCGGTACGCCGGTGGATATACCCAGCTCACCAATGACGACGCGCGGGCCTTTGTCGAGCGCGGCATCGATGACGGCAAGACCATCAAGCGCTGGTCCGAAACCACTGTGCGCCGTGTCTCCGCCTATCTGACCGGATGCTGCGCCGACTACGGAATGCTTGAGCGCGGTTCGCGTTCGAGCCGTCGCATCCTGCCGTTCCGTATTTCGCCATCCGTGGCCGCTTACTTGGCCTACGAACTGCATTTTTCCGGCGTCGGTGACAACGCTCTGCTGACCCACGAAGACTGGCAGCTGTTTGGCCTGGCGCGCGAAGACGTGCTGGAAGAGATCAAGCGGCTTTCGCTGAAAGGTTTGCTCATCGTCCAAGCAGCAGGCGACGTGATCCGCATCAGCTGGAAACAACAAGACATGGAGGCGCTCTGCGATGTCCTCACTCAAAGCTGATTTCGACGAGTTGCGCGAGCGCATCCGCCACGGGCGTGAGCTCGGTCATGCGAGCTTCGAGCCGATCTACTACCTCGTCTTCCCGCCAGAACAAATCCTCGAGGTGAAGCGGCAAACGCCTGCCTGGGTGGCCAAGCTCCACCAGGAAGGCTGGAACGTACACACGTTTTCCATCGCCGAACAGATATGGGCCCTGCTCAAAGACGACCCTTTCATGTGGTCCCTCTGCGTGACGGAGGACAAGGCTGCTCCACTGAATTGGCCACGAACTAACAAGTCCTTGGCCGACATACTGACGGCGGATAGTGGCCTACTGAAGCGCCTTGAAGATGCCCTGCAGCCTCTGGAGGGCCAGCAGAACGCGCTGCTCTTGGTCACCGACCTTGAGGCATTGCACCCGTTTCTGCGCATTGGCGCCATCGAAAGCCAGCTTCAAGGCAAATTTCACGTGCCGACGATTTTTCTGTACCCCGGCGTGCGAACCGGCAAGACGCGCCTGAAGTTTCTCGGCTTCTACCCGGAAGACGGCAACTACCGCTCCGTCCACGTCGGCGGCTGAACAGACAAAAGAACCCTGGGACACACCTATGACCATCCGATCACTATTCGACCCAAGCAAGGACATCTATCGGACCATTGAGAAGGTCATCACCTATGGCGCCTCGCAAGAAGGCCGCCTCAAGGCTGAGATCTCCGAGTACGTGGTCACCGAGAGCATTGAGGAGCAGTTCCGCAAGCTTCTCGATCGCATGCAACTGGCAATGGAGTCGGGGGGCCAAAACGAGGTCGGTGTCTGGGTGTCCGGCTTCTATGGTTCCGGTAAAAGCTCTTTCACAAAGTACCTCGGCCTGGCCTTTGACGACCAGCGCACCATCGACGGCACGCCATTCATCAAGTACCTTCAGGATCGCCTGCACAAGCCGCAGACCAAGGCTCTCCTCAGCACCGTTGCGCAGCGCTTCCCGGCCGCCGTGGTCATGCTGGACCTGGCGAGTGAAATGCTCGCCGGCGCCACGATGGAAGACGTCTCCACCGTCCTCTACTTCAAGGTGCTGCAGTGGGCAGGCTACTCGCGCAACCTCAAAGTTGCGGCTTTCGAGCGCATGGTCGAGAAGGACGGCCGCACGCCCGAACTGCACGAGCGCATCGCCCAGGCGTTGCCGGGTGCCACCTGGGCACGCGTGCAAAACAACCCACTGGCCATCGATGGCTTGATCCCGAAGATCGCCCATGAGATGTACCCGGCGCTCTTCCCGGAGGCCAAGTCCTTCTCGTCCAGCACCGAAGGCTTCTTCCAGTTCGAAGACCAGCGCGTGCAGGAGATGATCGACATCGTCCGCGAAAAGAGCGGCAAGCAGAACATCATCTTCATCGTCGATGAAGTCGGCCAGTACGTGGCCTCACGCGACAACCTGATCCTTAACCTCGATGGCCTGGCCAAGAACCTTAAGCGGCTCGGCGATGGCAAGGCCTGGATCATCTCCACTGCGCAGCAGACTCTCACCGAGGACGACCCGCGCGCAGCGCTGAACTCGGACAAGCTCTACAAGCTGAAAGACCGTTTTCCGATCCAGATCGACCTCGAGTCGAGCGACATCAAGGAGATCTGCTACCGCCGTTTGCTCGGCAAATCACCGGCTGGCGAGACTGAGCTCGGCAAGCTGTTCGAGGCCCATGGCCAGGCGCTGCGGCACAACACCAAGCTGCAAGACGCCAAGTATTACGACGCCGACTTCAGCAAAGAGAGTTTCACTAATCTCTACCCATTCCTGCCGGCTCACTTTGACATCCTGCTGCACCTGCTGGGCGCCCTGGCCAAGTCCACCGGCGGCATCGGCCTGCGCTCTGCGATCAAGGTGATCCAGGACGTCCTGAAAGGCGAAGGCGGCTCCAAGGCGATGGCGGATCAGTCCGTGGGCTGGCTGGCCACCACCGTCACCCTGTACGACGAGCTTGAGAAGGATATTCGGCGCGCCTTCGCGTCCATCCACCAGGCAGTTGGCAAGGTCCAGATTCGCTTCCCGGACTCGCAACTCCATCAGGACATCGCCAAGTCCGTCGCCGTGTTGCAGATTCTCGGCAACTTGCCGGTGTCGGTTCGGAACGTCGCCAGCCTGATGCATCCATCGATCACTGCTTCCTCGCAGTTGGACACAGTGCGCAAGGCCGTGGAAGAGATGTTGGGCGACGTGCATGTGCCGTTGGGTGAGAAAGATGGCAACCTCGTCTTCCTCAGCGAGAAGCTGCGAGACATCGAACAAGAGCGCGGTGCCATCGCACTGCGTACCGTGGACGTGAGGCGCATCTTTAACGATGCACTGCGCGAGTCCTTCGATCCGCTGCCCCGCTTCAGTCTGCACGGCACTATGGCCGTCGCAACGGGCCTGAAGGTCCAGGCCGGCAGCGCCATCACCAGCCTGGCCGGTGATCAGAGCACAATTCAGACCGTCGTCGAGCTGGTGTCTGCCAGCGACTACGAGACCGCCAAGAATCGGATGCTGGATGATTCCCGCAGCCGCGCGGGCCGGAACGTCATCGGGCTCTTGGCCCGCGCCAATTCCGAACTCGACGACCTGGCAAACGAAATCTATCGCTGCCAGCGCATTGCCGAACTGCACCGCAACGAGCCCGACCAAGAGGTCAAGGACTACTGCACCGGTCAGCTCGATCGGGCCGCCAAGCTCGCGACCCAACTGCAGAGCAAAATTAAGCAGACCCTGCAGGCAGGCTCGTTTGTCTTCCGGGGCCAGGCTACAGCGGTATCGGCTCTGGACGGCGACCTATTGGAAGCAGCCAAGAAGCTGCTCTCCGATGTCGCCGACCAAGTCTTCGACCGCTATGTCGAAGCCCCAGTACGCGCCGGAACCGACACCGCCGAGAAGTTCCTGAAAGTCGCCAACCCCGCTGCCATCAGCAGTGCGCTGGACCCGCTCGGCCTGGTGCAAACCGTGGCAGGTCGCGCCTCCTTCAAGACTGACCACAAGGCGATGATCAGCATCCGCGACTACATCGACAAGCGCGGCACAGTCGATGGCAAGCGCCTGCTCGACGACTTCAGCAGCGACCCGTTCGGCTGGTCGCCGGATACCACGCGCTACATTGTCGCCGCCATGCTCATGGCCGGCGAGATCAAGCTCAAGGTCTCGGGACGCGAAGTCACAGCCGCTGGGCAGCAGGCAATCGATGCCCTGAAGACCAACAACTCCTTCAAGCAGATCGGTGTCGCCCTGCGCGACGAGCGTCCGTCGATCGAAACGCTCGGTCGCGCCGCAGAGCGACTCACCGAGCTGGTAGGTGACATGGTCATTCCGCTGGAGCAGGAAATCAGCAAGGCGGCAGCGAAGCACTTCCCGCGCTTCCAGCACGACTACGGCTCATTGGCCGAAAAACTCAGCGGTCTCGGGCTGGCGGGCAGTGACCGCATCCGCACCTTGAACCAGGACATTGCCGACGTCCTGTTCACCGACGCATCCGACGCCCCCCAGCGCCTGGGTGCTGAAACCTCAGCGATTTACGACAACCTCAAGTGGGCGCTGGAAGTGAAGCGCGTTCTCGACAACGGGCTCGATGCCACTCTTCGGGATCTGCAAGCCCATCGCCGTGACATCGAGGCCTTGCCGGACACTGGCGTGCCTGGCGAACTACGCCGCGAACTGAGTGAAGACCTGGGCACCCTGTCGGAGCGCCTCGGCAAAGAGGACTTCTACAAACACACTGCCGACTTCAATTCGCAGCTCACCCACCTGAAGGGCCGGGTGCGCGACGCCGTCATTACCCTGTCTGAGCAGCAAAAATTGCGCTTGAAGGACGGGGTAGAGGACTTGCAGCGCGTCCCCGAATGGGAAGAGCTCACCCAGGAAGAACGCGGCAACGCCGTGAACCGGCTGGATGGACTCGCCCTGGCCGCGACCCAGGATCTGGCCGGACTCAAGAAGCTCCTGGCACGCGACTACGATATCAACAGCACTCTCGAAGATCTCAAGCGCTCCATTCAGCGCCAAGGCCAGGAACGCCTGCGCCAGCGTATGGAAGAAGAGCGCGCCAGGAAGGGTGATAAAGGCCCGGCCAAGCTGACCAAGTCGATCGCGGTGCCCATGAAGATGACATCGGCTGCAGACATCGACGCGCTGATTCAGCAGCTCCACGAGATCAAGGCACAGCTCGGCCTCTATGCAGAGATCGAAGTGACGTTCTCGGTTGGCAAGGGAGGCGATCAGTAAATGGCCTTCGACCAATCAACAAGAAATCGACTGCAGCGCTTCGTCAACGACGCGCGCCGGGGGCTGGAGGAGGAGTTCACCCGCCAGCTCCAGAACGACTACGGCATGGACCCGAATGCAGGCACCGTCGCGGAGCTGGCCAACCTGCGCCATATCAACGACGCACAGCGCGAATCCGCGCGCATTTTGCGCGACACCCTCGCGCACTACTGCGCCAGTGGCGACATGGATGCCAAGCAGGGTCTGGACCGTATCGTCCGCGAGCAAGCCTTTACCGTGCTCAACCGCATGGCCGCCTTGCGCATGGCCGAGGCGCGTGGGCTGCTGGTCGAGTCGGTGGGCAATGGTTTCCAGGCCAAGGGCTTTCAGCTCTACGCCAGGCTGGCCGGCACCGGCCTCGGCGAAACCGGCGATGCCTACCGCACCTACCTGTTCAGCGTGTTCGATGAGCTGAGCCAGGACTTGCCGGGGCTGTTCGATCGCTACTCGCCGCAGGGCCGCTTATTCCCGCGCGAAGCCGCGCTGCTGCAAGTTCTCAATCTCATCAACGACGCCGACATCGCCCCGCTGTGGAGCGAGGACGAAACCATCGGCTGGATCTACCAGTACTTCAACTCCAAAGAAGAGCGCAAGGCAATGCGCGATGCCTCGCAGGCGCCGCGCAACAGCCGCGAGCTGGCAGTGCGCAACCAGTTCTTCACGCCGCGCTACGTGGTCGAGTTTCTGGTGGACAACACCCTGGGCCGTCTCTGGTTCAACGCCACAGGCGGCGATACCCATCTGCGTGACCGATGCCAGTACCTGCTGGTCAAGCCCGACGAAACGCCCCAGGCCGCTACCAAGCTGCGCGATCCGCGTACCATGAAGCTACTGGATCCGGCCTGCGGCTCCATGCACTTTGGCCTGTATGCCTTCGATCTGTTCGCTGAGATCTATCGCGAGGCCTGGGCCTGGGAGCTGCAACATGGTTGCGGTTCGCTGGACGTCTCGACCCAGCCCCAAGCTGCGCTCAAGCCACTGAGCCAGACCTACGAAGACGAGGCTGCCTTTCTGCGCGATGTGCCGCGCCTGATCATCGAGCACAACATCTACGGCGTCGACATCGACCCGCGCGCAGCGCAGATTGCTTCCTTGGCACTGTGGCTGCGGTCGCAGCGTGCTTGGCACGATGCAGGGGTGAAGGCCAAAGAGCGGCCTCTGATTGGACGCGGGCACGTGATCGCCGCCATTGCGCCGCCGGCGGAGCGTGAGCTGCGCCAGCAGTTTGCCGCCAGCCTGGATCAGCGCGACGCCGAACTGTTCGAGAAAACCCTGCAATTGCTCAAGGGCCTGCCGGAGCTGGGTGTGCTGCTGCAGGTGGAGCGGGAGTTGCCGAAATTGATCCGCCAGGTCTATGTGGGCAAGGGCACTGGCCTGTTTGCCGCGCAGGAGCAGGAGAGCTGGCAGCACGCAGAGGCGCGGCTGCGAAAAGCACTTACTGAATTCGCACAAGCAGCGAGATCCACATTTCAAGGTCGTTTGTTTGCCCAGGACGCCCTGCAGGGCCTGCGGCTTATCGATCAGTGTCGTGAAGTATTCGATGTGGTGGTGATGAATCCGCCATTTGGCGCATTGGCATTAGGCACAAAGGATCAGCTTACCAAAGCCTATCCGCGTAGCAAGAACGACTTGTTGGCCATTATGGTGGAAAGAGGACTAGAGCTTTTGCGCAGCGGGGGGCGGATGGGTGCGATCACATCGCGCGCCTGCTTCTATTTATCGAGCTTCCAGCCGTGGCGAGACGGTGTTGTTCTTGCAATGGCACCGCCTGTAGTTATGGCGGATCTGGGTTATGGCGTCATGGATGATGCGATGGTAGAGGCAGCCGCCTATGTGTTGGAGAAGTCCTCATGACAGTTTTTTTACGGCTACTAGAAGAAAAAGATAAAGAACCAAGCTTGCGAAGTGCTGTGACCGCATACCGCTCAGATGCCAGCCACGCATTGATCTTTCAAATCGCTCCAGAGAAATTTCAGCTTGTTCCAATGTCACCGTTCTCCTATTGGGTGGGGGAACGGGTGTTGGAGACATTTGCTCGGCTGCCAGCGTTCAACTCCGAAGATAGAACCGCGCGCGATACTAACCCCCAAGGGGATGACAAGCGCTTTATTCGCTCTTGGTGGGAGGTAAGTGGGACGACGCGGAACGACCTGAAGTGGGTTCCGCTGTGCAAAGGGGGAAAATTTAGTCCGATTTACTCCGACGTGCACTTGGTTGTGGCCTGGAATCCGATTCGAATGACTTATCTCGGCTTCCAGGGAACTAGCCATCGCCCACTTGAGAAGCCAGCCTCACTGGACTTCTTCTTCCGACCTGGGCTGACTTGGCCCCGGAGAAGCCAAATCGGGTTAGGCCTCCGCTGCATGCCTCGAGGTTGCATCTTTGCGCAGAAGGGTCCCGGGGCGTTTATTGCCGGAGACGATCCAACTGAACTTCTGGCCTATCTTGCCATCGGTGTCTCTACACCATACATCCGGCTCGCGCAGCTACAGATGGCATTTGGCGCCTATGAAGTAGGCGTTATACAGCGCACCCCTGTTCCCAAAATGTCGAGCGTGGCGAAGACAGAATTGGCGATACTTTGTCGTCGAGCTTGGTCTTTAAAACGCGAGATTGACTCCAGTGATGAGACATCGCACGCATTCGTTCTTCCTATCGCTCTGCGGCAGCGCGTTAGTGCCTATGACCCTGCTGAAATGGAGACGGAGCTTGCGCGCATCCAGCTCCACATTAACGATCGGGCATTCGAACTCTACGAGTTTGACGAAGCTGATCGAAACGCACTGATGGGCGAAGTCGGGGGCGGGGAAGAGCCCGACTCCGAGGACGATGATGAGGATGAGGGCATAGAAGCACCAGTGCCGGTCACCGATGCGCTGCTATCTTGGGCAAATGGCGTCGCCTTTGGTCGATTCGACTGGCGTCTGGCTACTGGCGAGCGTTCAGCACCGGTGGAGCCAGAGCCTTTTGATCCTCTACCTCCAAAGAGCCCCGGCATGTTGCCGGATGGCGCCGAACCCTTCCATGCGCATGCGGGCATTCTGGTCGACGACCAAGGACACCCGCACGACCTTGCACGTCTGATAGAAGAGGTTCTTGCTCGCGTTGAGGCGCCCGTCCCGGATGACGTGCAGCGCTGGCTACAACGGGATTTCTTTGCGTTCCACTTACAGCGCTATTCCAAGAGCCGCCGCAAAGCGCCCATTTACTGGCCGCTGTCCACCACATCCGGCAGCTACACGCTGTGGGTCTACTACCCCAGCCTCACCAGCCAAACGTTGTACACCGCCATCAACGACTTCATCGAGCCCAAGCTCAATCAAGTCGGCCCGGATGTGACGGCGCTACGCAACAAGGGTTCTGCCCGGACCCGCGACGACGAGAAGCAGTTCGAGGCGCTGCAAGCCTTCGATCTAGAGCTGCGCGAGCTGCGCGACACCCTCCTCAATCTCGCACCCACCTACAAGCCCAATCACGACGACGGCGTGCAGATCAGCGCGGCACGGCTATGGCCGTTGTTCCGCCACAAGCCCTGGCAGAAGGTGCTCAAAGACACCTGGACCAAGCTGGAAAAAGGCGACTACGACTGGGCGCACCTGGCGATGAACTACTGGCCCGAGCGCGTGCGCGAGAAGTGCAAGACCGACAAGTCGCTGGCCATTGCGCATGGCCTGGAGAACTTGTACATCGAGCCCGAGGCCAAAGCGAAAAAGGCACGCGGCAAGAAGAAGGCCGGGGGTGATGAATGAGTATTGCTGAATTTGTCCGTGAGAACGTGCTGCGGCCGCGCTTGAAGCAGGCCGGCGCATTGGTGGTGTATGACGTTGATAAGCGCTACCGCGAACAGTGTTTCGACTTGGCGGCCGACAAGGTGCGCGTCATTGACACATCTGAAAGCAGCATTGAAAGCCGGGAGGCGGCACTGCTGGCACTGCGCGAAGTAGGGCAACCCAAGGCGCCTCTGGAAGGTGTGCTGATCTACGTGTCCACCAAGCGACCCGAAACCGACGAGCAAAAGCAGGCTGACCCATTCGCCCTGTACGCAGAATGCGGCGCGGTGTTCCCACAAGACGATGGCGACGAATACCTGAGCCTTTGCCTGCGTGCCAGGCCGGATCATGCGACCGAGATCCGCCAAGTGTTTGCCGGATCTCCTTCCGGGCCGACCTTCGCGGTGATCGACGCCATCGGCGGTGGCGTGAGCTGGCCCCAGTTGCGAGCCACTCTGCGGGTGGAGTCGGGCAGGGAGATTCTGGCCGCGCTGCTTGCGCCCAGCCTCAGCCAGACCGAAGCGCTCAAAGTGCAAGAAGGTTGGTCGCAAGAAGCGCGCGACTTCCTACGCGCCACCTTGGGTCTGAGCGTGAAGACGCGCGGCAAGACGTGGTCCGCGCTGGCGGACGAGCTGTGGCGCTATGCGCTGTTCAGCGAGTTCGTGTTCGATTTGCCGGTGGCGCTGCCAGAGACCCTGAAAGGGGTGCCGCATGCACCGATGGAAGCCAGACCGATCGTCGAGGATGTGTGCGACCGACTGCGCAGCGACCCCAAGTCACGCGCGGTCTACATCGAGCGGGCCGAAGCCATCGAGGCGGAGCTCAACCTGACCGATCTGTGCGGGGCGATTGAAGACCTGGGCGAGCGCGATACCTTCCCCTTCGAAGAGCGGACTTTCCTGCGCACGGCGATCAAGGGCATTGTCAGTGGCGACACCGATGCCACACGCCGGGTGCTGACCCGCCATAAGAGCTCGGTATGGCTCGGCAAGGGCGAAAGCCAGGCACAGTGGGAGTTGGTGCGCTCCGGCCTGAGTCTGGTTGAGGCCTGCGAAGATTTTGAACGCCAGTTGCCAGACTACGCTCGCTCTCAAGCGGACCTGATCGATTTCTACCTGGGCAGCCTGCGCGAGGCTGACCGCCTGCAGCGCGAGTTTGAGCAAGCCGCAGGCGACTTCCTCGACCAGCACGGGTTGATGCATGAAGTGATCAGCCAGGCGCGGGCGCGCTATCGGCGCTTGGCCGAAAAGGTCCAGGGCGTGTTCGTGAAGCACGTCGAGACCGCTGGTTGGCCGCCCACCGGGCGCCTGGCCAACGCCGATGCCTTTGATCGCCTGGTGGCGGATCGCCTCAAGGAAAATGGCCGGAAGGTGGCCTATCTGATGGTGGATGCCCTGCGCTACGAATTGGGCGTGGCCCTCGAAAAACTGCTGGCGGAGGATGGGCCGGTCGAGCTGCAAGCGGCCTATGCACAGCTGCCGACCATCACCCTGGTGGGTATGGCGAGCTTGCTGCCTGGTGCACGCACGGGCTTGACCCTGGCGCTGGAGAACGAGTCACTCCTACCTAAGCTGGCGGGGGCGCCTGTGGGCAATGTCCCGCAGCGCATGAATGTGCTGGCCAAGCGGTATGGGGATCGCTTCGCTGAAATGCCGCTCAACGATTTTGTGCGTGGCAAGCCGAAGATCGCGGAGACCGTCGACCTGCTGGTGCTGCGCTCCACGGAAATCGACAGCCAACTGGAAAGCAACCCCGAGACAACGCTTGGGCTGATCCCTGGCACGCTGAAGCTGATCCGTGTCGCACTGCACAAGCTGCGCGGCATGGGCTTCAAGGAAGCGGTGATCGTCACAGACCATGGCTTCTTCCTGAACGCACAAGCGGAGGCAGGCGATGTGTGCGTCAAGCCGCAGGGGAAGTGGCCCGTGAATGCGCATGACCGGATGATGCTGGGCGACGGCACGGCAGATGGACACAGCCTGGTCGTCAGCGCAGAAAAGCTCGGCATTCGCGGAGATTTCACCCAAGTGGCGCTACCGCGCAGCATGGCTCCGTATCGCGCGGGGCATCTATATTTCCACGGTGGGGCATCCCTGGCGGAAGCTGTTGTGCCGGTGCTGGTCGCGCGGCTGGATACCGTCGCCCATGCGGAATTACGCAAGGTGGTGGTGGAACTGAGCTACAAGAACGGCGCCAAACGAATCACTACGCGGTTGCCGGTCATCGAAGTGATACTGGTGGCCGACGACATGTTCTCGCAAGACATGAGCGTGGAGATCCTGCTGGAAGCGCAGGACAGCAAGGGCAACGTAGTGGGTGAGCCGCGCCCAGGCGGGGATGTGAACCCTGCGACCAGGACAGTGACCCTGATGCCAGGCCAGCGCAAGCAAATCGCGTTGCGCATGGATGACGAGTTCCGAGGCAAGTTCTCGGTCAAGGCGTTGAACCCCACCACGCTCGCTACGTACAGCGCGCTTGCGATTGAAACCGACTATACGGAATGAGCCCTATGGACGAACTGGACCAAAAGCTAAACGCCACATTCGACGGCAAAGTGCTGCGTAAGGACTTGCTGCATCGAATCAAGAAAGGCACCAACGTCCCGACGTTCGTCCTGGAATTCCTACTCGCCAAGTATTGCGCCAGCAACGACCAGGCAGAGATGGATGCCGGTATGGAGGCCGTGCTGTCTTCACTGCAGGAGAACTACGTTAAGCCGGACGAGGCCAATGCCGCGCAGTCCAAGGTGGCCACCAAGGGCAAGCACCGGTTCATCGACAAGGTTCACGTCCGCTATGTCGAGAAAGAGAAGCGGCACTGGGCATCCCTGGAGAATTTCAACTCGCAGCGCATTGCGATTGGCGAGAAGTTCTACCGTGACAACGACAGGCTGCTGGAAGGTGGCATTTGGGCAGAAGTCACACTGGCGCACAACGACATCGATGAGGACGACTACGCGTTCTCGATCGAGGATCTGCGGCCCATTCAGCTCTCACGCTTCGACTTCGAGCGCTACACCGAAGGTCGGGCAGCATTCACACGCGACGAGTGGGTCGAAGCGGTTTTGCGTTCAGTTGGTTTGGAGCCAAGCAAGCTTTCGAAACGCGTGCAGATGCACTTTATCGCTCGTCTGGCAGCCTTGGTGGAGCCCAATTACAACTACATCGAATTGGGTCCACGCGGTACCGGCAAGTCCTACTTCTTTAGCGAGTTCTCACCCTATGCCACGCTGATCTCGGGCGGCCAAGCGACCAAGGCCACGCTGTTCTACAACAACGCGCGCCGCAAGGTTGGCCTGGTCGGCTATTGGGACACTGTAGCCTTCGACGAGGTCGGCGGGATCAAAGTGCGCGATCCGGACACCATCCAGATCATGAAAGACTTCATGGCCAATGGCCGCTTCTCGCGCGGCGCCGAGGTCATCGCCGACGCCAGTCTGAGCTTCGTTGGCAACATAGATGTGTCGGTGCAGCAGGTGGTGCACTCCAACGAGTTCGACTTGTTCCAGCCGTTGCCGCCAGAGCTCGATCTTGCTGTGATGGATCGCTTTGCAGCCTATATCCCCGGCTGGGAAATGCCCAAGAACAGCAGTGAGTTCCTGACCAGCAACTACGGGTTCATCACTGATTACCTGGCAGAGGCCTTCCACTACCAGTTCAAGCACACGAACCGATATGAGGAAGTTAGCAAGCGTATTCGGCTCGGCAAAGCCATCGAGGGGCGCGACGAAAAAGGCATCAAAAAGACTGTCTGCGCGTTCTTGAAGATCCTGCACCCGAACGGACCACCGACCGACGACGAGTTCGAAGAATACGTGGCCTACGCGACCGAGTGCCGCCGTCGCGTCAAGGAGCAGATGAACAAGCGCAAGCCGGACGACGAGTTTGCGCGCATCAATCTGTCCTACTTCAAGGTCAGCGGTGAGGAAGTGGTGGTGTTCTGCCCGGAATCGAAGGATGCGGCGGCAACACAACAGCCGGCTCGTCGTCGTTTAAGCCAGGCGAGTGAGCAGCCCAGCGAGGCAGTCGACGCGCAGCCCGCCGTGCAGCAGGCGCCAGTTACTGCGGTAGAACCTTCAGTGACCTCGTCGCCGATTGCGCCGACACCAGCGGTGGTTGAGCCACCAGCAGTGGAGCTCAAGGAACAGCATTTCAGCATCCTGTATGGCGACACCGGTTACAGCTACGAGTCGATCATGGGTCCCTATCTGCAGGGTGCCAAATCGGTCGTGATCGAGGACCCGTACATTCGGCTGCAGCATCAGATTCAGAACTTCGTGCGCTTCTGCGAAACGGTGTTGAAGACCGGCACGGTGAAGAAGATAAGCCTAATCACCGGTTATGACGACAAGACCCAGCTGGCCGACATCGCCGAGAAGCTCGACGAGCTTAAACAGAGTCTCCTGGAACTGGATGTTGAGCTAGAAGTGAAACTCAACCCCAACATCCATGACCGCGAAATCCGCCTCGACAACGGCTGGATTATCAAGATCGGTCGCGGCCTGGACTTCTATCAGAAGCCGGGGGGTTGGTTCGAGGTAGGGGCAAACGATCTGAGCCTACGGAAATGCTTGGAGACCAAAGTGGACATCTTTCGGGCGTGATGTGTAGACAGTGCTGAGTGAGTTTAGCCGCGATGTAATTCGGCAGACGCAGATGATCAACACTGCTACTTCATCGATCACATGCAATTCGTCAAGTTTTTCTGGAAATAGACTTTATGCCGAGCATTGCAAAAAAAAGGATCTCCAAAAGCGCCCTGTCCATGTTCCTCCGGACAAAGTGTGATCGAGAGCTCTACCTGTCCTTGCATGAGGACTCAGAGCTTGCGACACACAGCATGCCGGTTCCGTTGCAGGCGCGACCAGGAATTGGCGTTCTGCAAACGGCAGGACGGGACTTTGAGGATGAACGCAATGATCAATTGATACAGGCGTTCGGCAGCTTGGTTATATATCAGCCCGACAAGGGAGGGACCAAGCCGGTTAAGGCTCCGCTCGCCACGCTGCTTGGCAAGGTTACAACACTCCCTTCAATCCTCTTGCAAGGGAAATTCGACCCTTCGACCTTTCAGAACACGGTCTTGACGAACATTGGTCTTGATGCAGTGCAAACCGCTCAGGTGCCTCCAATTGCTGGACTCATTCCAGACATCATTGTTGTGCGCCAGGCTGTAGTCGATGATGAAGAAGTCGGTGCAAACGGCTGTCGCAGACCCATTGACATCACTACAGAGACGCGTCACGCACTGAGCATCATTGATGTTAAGCATACGAGCGAAGCAAACCCGAGCTATTCGGCAGAAGTCGCGCTTTACGCCATTTTCTTGGCTAACTGGATCGCTGGCCAAGGGTTACAGAATAAATACTTCGTAACGATACGCAGCTATTTGTGGACTCGCTTCAAGCAAGGGCAGTCAGCGCTCGATGCATTAATGACTGGGACGACGACCGCAACCTCGGTTCAATATCTTGATGCGCTTATTGCCGACAGCGAGGATGCCAACCTTCGTTTCTATTTGCCAACGGTGCTCCATTTCTTCAGGGAGGACTTGCTTCGAGTTATCACCATCGGTGATGCATCAGCTAATGGCTGGCAAGATCTGGAATGGCACGTCGATGGCCGCTGTAGCTCGTGTGACTGGCTCGGGCACGAAAAATGGGCAAACCCGAAGGACAAAGCGAAAATTGCTGCACAACCAACACACTATTGCTACCCCGCAGCAAAATTGACGGGCCATCTGAGTCAGATCGCCGGTATGACTCGCGGTGCAAGAAAGACGCTCCAAATTAACGCGATTCAGAATACGGCGAGCGCCGCAAGTGCACCGTCGGCACATCCGGCTTTTCAACAACACAGCCATCTCAAGAAGGAGCGCAGTCGTATCCCGGCGCGTGCTCAAGCATTGATCGCATCAACGACAACGGTCGACAGTACGGCGGTTTTGGCAAGCCTGGCACCATGGCCGCAATTGCACGTGGCCATTACCGTCAACTTCGATCCGAGTGCAGGGCTTCTTACCGGCTTATCAATATTTGGAAGAGCAACGGCCTATGTGAGCGGACAGACCCCGCGACAGTTCGCTACGAAGTGCTTTGTAGTGGACCAGAAAAGTCTCGCCGACGAGTGGGTTGCTCTTGAGGGGCTGCTATCAACGCTGTCCGACATGGTCGATCAGGCCGAAGCGTTCGTTCGCGCCGCCGGGAAAACACCGCTCACTGCTCAAGTCGCATTCTGGGAAAAACGTCAGTTCGAGGAGTTGTGCGGCGCGATGGGCCGTCATTTGCCAAGAGTCCTGAACCTCACTAACCGCAAGACCAAGGCGCTGGCATGGCTCTTTCCTGCCGATGAGCTGATAGAGAAGCCCGAGGGTGCGGTTAGTCCATGCGTTGTGTTTGTTGACGAGATCGTTCGGAGAGTAATTTTCGCGCCGACTCCCCACGTCATCACACTATTCGATACCGCCGAAACCTACTACTCCGGGCCAGGTCCAGTTCGGCAGGGTGATGCCTTCTATCGTGAGTTCCTGACCAACGGTATTCCGAGAGAGCGCATCTACGAGATCTGGAGCAGTGTGACCACGATCAAACGCGGGTCGGTCACTGTCCCTCGAAATACCGTCATTCAAGAATTCGGTAACGCGCTTGATAAGCAATGTCGGGCATTGAACAGTGTTGTCGAAAAGCTGCGTACGGATTTCAGAGGCCAACTTAAGGCGAATGCGCCAAAGCTTACGCTGTCGATTCCACAGGGAGCCCGCGACGTAGCTTTCGACAGCAAGCTTTGGGTGTGGTGGGAGGAGCTTCAGTATCACACCAGAAAACTGGAGTCTCATCAGCGCCTGGCGCTCGATTCCGAAGCATTGGAAGCGAGCTATGAGGCGGTGCGACTTACCAACGGGAATCCGACGGGATTAACGAATGAATATGTGTTTGACGTGTTGGCAGGATCAACAGAGGCGAAACTCGACGACAGTGAAGGCTACCTCGCTCTCGGAAAAGAAGGAAATCCGGGCCTTCCCCTGCAACGCGCACGAGACATCATTGCCACCGGTGCGCCTGCGTATTCAGGCTCGGACCAGACACTCACCACGCCATTGTGGTCGGCATTGTCTGTCACGCTCGTATCGTTTGACCGTGGCACCCGCAAGGCAATATTGAAGTTGTCTAACTGGCGAGAGCCAGCGTTCTTCCCGTACCTGCTTGCTAATTCGACCATTGATTTGATGAACGACATCTTCATCACCAAAGGGCAGGGTTCATTCAAATGGTATGAAAAAGCAAGGGGGATTTTGACAGACGTCGGCAACCCCTCGATTGCGGTCGCCGACAGCAACGCGGCGGTAGCCATGGGTGCCAGAGCGCCGAGGGCGGGCACAGATACCGTTACTCCGCTCGCGCGAGTGCTGTGGGCGGCTGACTCCGTTCAAGGAACGTCCGTCGTTGCCTCGACCCAAGCGGCGTCGGTCGCTGCATATGCTAGGTCCATGCACAATCTGAACAGCAGTCAGACAGATGCTGTAGCCCATGCCGCAGAGAAGGGGCTGACGATCATTTGGGGCCCGCCGGGAACAGGGAAGACTCAGACGCTTGCGGGCTGCATTCATGGCTTAGTCCACGACGCTGTGCAGAGCGGCCAGCCATTAAAGGTATTGGTGGCAGGGCCTACTTACAAGGCCGTGGAAGAGCTCATCGGGCGTGTGGTGAGTTCGCTGGGCAACGACACGACATGTCCAGCCGAGGTGTTCATTGGGTATTCGTCGTCCCAATCCCCACGATCATTTGCTGCAACGAGCACGCACTTGCGAGTGGAGTCTTTCAATCTTCATCAAAGTAACCAAGAGACCCAGGATTGCCTCAGCAGTCTGGCGAAAACGGATGTCGTCACGATCGTAGCCACATCAACAATGCAGTCCTACAAACTCTCTGAGTGGACCTGCGGTCGTCACGTTGGGCCAGTTTTTGACGTTGTTATCGTCGACGAAAGTTCTCAAGTTCAATTGACCACGGCGATTTCGCCCTTGGCAACGTTGAAAGAGGACTCTCGTTTGATCATTGCCGGAGATCATCTCCAGATGCCGCCGATAATGGCGCTTGAGCCGCCTGTCGGAGCGGAATACTTGGTAGGCAGTATCCAGAAATATCTACTCACCAGACCATTTGCGGGCAAGATTAATACGTGCCCGCTCGAAGAAAACTACCGATCGGCTGAAGAAATCGTGGCTTTTGCACGAACGATCGGCTATCGCGCAACACTGCAAGCCTCGAATCCTGCAACTGCGCTCCATTTGCTTGCTGCTGTGCCGACTCCGACTACTGGCTTCCCGAGCTCGCTACCCTGGTCTTCCCTGTGGCCGCAAATCCTGGATGCAGACAAGAAGGTGCTGACTTTGCTGCATGACGACGACCTGTCATCGCAAAGTAACTCATTTGAGGCCAAAATCGTTGCAGCGCTGACCTGGTGCCTCAGGCATACAGTGAGTGCTGAGCTCGATGGAAGGGGCTCGGTCAGTCACCTATCGCCCACGCATGATCAATTTTGGGGTCAGTGCATCGGTATTGTCACGCCGCACAGAGCACAGCGTGCACTCGTGGTTCGTGAACTAAGAGCGATATTTCCTGGAGATCCGCCCGATCTGATTGATTCGGCCGTTGATACCGTGGAAAAATTCCAGGGTGGGCAGCGGCACACCATCGTCGTTACTTTCGGTGTAGGCGACGCGGATGTGATCATGGGCGAGGAGGCATTCCTCATGCAGCTCGAGCGCACCAACGTGGCGATTTCACGCGCAATGGCCAAATGCCTGGTGATCATGCCTATGACTCTTGCGGGACACGTACCGCAGGACAAGAAAGCGCTCGAGACTGCACACGCCATCAAAGACTACGTAGATGAGTTCTGCAATCATGAAATTGCGGATCAAATCATGTCTGGGGCGACGTCAAAGCAAGCGAAGCTGCGTTATCACCGGTAGTGATTGTGTAGAGCTAAATGCGCTCGACGTGAAAATCAAACTCGACGGCAGCGGCAGAATCAGTCTTCATCTGATCTGCTTGCCGCTTTCCTGCATCGGCTGAAGCGGCGGCGCGAACCGAAACCAATCGCCACTTGTTACCAGACTCCTCAAGGGAGTTCTTGAATATTTCCTTCACGTTGACTGCAGCGGAAGGAATGATTCCAAACCGGACATACATCTCCAGTCGATCGGAGGAAATGCTCGAAGTATTCCGCCATACCGATCCAAGAGATTTGGCAAATACATCTTTCCCGCCGTGATTTAATTGCGGGCCTGCCGTATAGTCAATTTCACTAGGTCCGCCTAAAAACCAGTTTCTCAACCACTGATCCTGTACATATGTACGCATGCCGTAATATGGGGGGGATGTGATTACTAAAGATGGCTTGGCATTGATTGCATCGTAGGTATCCGCCTCTTGTGAGTCGCCCTGGAACACTTGGAGAATGGAGTTCGGTGACGTGAAGCTCAGCCCTGTTAGGCGCGCAATTTTTCGCCGTAGAACAGTTATAACATCTAGCTTTGGAGCCTTGAGACCCTTTTCTTTCCAGTAGCGAACTGCGTAGTCCGGCTTTGACGCATAGGTCCTCGGCATTTGATTGGAGAAGTACCCAGCGTTTGCGAGGTCCTTTGGCAAGGGGCCGTGTAGGCATCCTAGTGCGGCGGCGCGAAGTATTACTGATGCGTCAGAACCCTTAGGTAGCACCAATAAAGCCTCGCGTAACTTACACAAATCGCGAAGCGTCTGCGGATGGTATGCGTGCTTGAAAAACGGACTTTTAGGAATGTCGATGGGATCAGTGCTTGCAATCAGAGCTTCCGCGAGTGCAATAGGATCGTCGATATCGCAAGAGGCCAGCTTGGCTTTGGCAATCGCCACTGCAACAGGTGACGAATCAATTCCCCACGCATTCATCCCCAGGTTTCGCGCAGCAAATAGAGTTGTGCCCCGACCGCAGAATGGGTCGAGCACGACTGGGTTGTCCTTTTTGTGTTTCTTAAGCACTCGCAGCGGATACTCGAGCGGAAACATCGTGAAATAAGGACAGATTGCGTTCAGCGCATTTTCTTTGCTATATGCCAGGGCCACGTTACGGGGTCTTGTGTTGTTGATCATTTTCGGATATACGGCGCAGTTTACCTTGGCTGCCTGTTGTAGGGAACGACTACCTTGTTCCAGCTTCCATCGTCAGCAACATAACTTCGGCATCTCTTCGAACGACTAATCCCGGCAGCACCTTCCCGCCACCATAGACCCATCGGCGCAGTTCATGGGCTGCGCTCGTCCAGTCCCGCTGATTGATGCGTCGCCTCAGGGTCGATGTCTGAAGCCGCCCTGCACCGAGGTTGAAGGTGAAGTCGACGATGGCCGCGAGTCGCGCCTCTGACTCGGCGGCCAGAACCGGGCAGTAGCGAAGCGTTGCGGTGAGTGCTGTGCGCAGGTCCTGACGCAAGTAGGTCTCGCCCTCTTCCTCGTTGATCGGTGGATGGTCTGGCTTGCACAAACGCCCGTAGCCAATCGTCCAGTAGCCGGCCGGGCAGATGTAGGGATGGGCCCGGCGCAGAGGATCTGCCTTCGGGATTCGATGAAATCCCTCGAACCGCTTCGCCAGTACCATGGCGGCATGCGGAATCTGGCTCATTGCCGGACCCGGTCGAACACGCGCCCGATGAACCAGAAGTTCAGCACGCCGGCCCACAGGGCTTGGTCGGCGTCGGTCCATGCGTGGACGATGGCGACGCCCCAGTCGGCACCGCCTTCAATGGCAGCCACGAAGGCTGCTGTCTTGGCAGCGCAGTACAGCGCCATGAACCAGTATGTGATGACTGGGCGGACGCTGCTCGACAAGGCATCGGCCCAGCGCACGCCGGTCTTCTCGCCCTGGGTGCGAACCGCTTCGCGCAGCGTCTCGATCGCGCCCACGTTCCATGCTGCATCGGCGCCGGCACCTATTTCGTCCATGCGCTGCGCACCGCGCAGTTTCTCGAATTCGAGCGCCTTGTCCTGCATCGACAGCTCGTGGCCGCGTTCGCCCTTGCGGTCGAGCCACTTGAGGAACTCAGGTGCAAGGCGAAACGCGCCGCCGAGCAGACCACCAAGAAGCGTCTCGATCATTGGCCACCTCCGAACACCTTGAACTTGATGAGGGCGCCCGCCACCAGCGCCAGCAGGAATCCGGTGGTGATCATCTTGATGACGGTCTGCCAGGCGGTGTGCTTGGCGGTGTTGAAGGCATCGAGCAGGCCGCGCAGTTCTCGGATGTCGTGGGCGGCGTCATCACCGTCCAAGCCAACATCGGCAAGTGCGCGCCTGGCGCCCCGCTCGGCGGCGCGGTCCAGAAGTTCTTCGAAATCCTCCTTGCGCAGGAGGAGCGTGTTGTCGACCAGTGCGGGTTTTTGTGGGTCAGTCATAGGGCAGGCTCCAGAAATGCAAAACCCGCCACGTGGGCGGGTTTTCGAGGTTCAGGGGAAATGGATCAGATGGCGACGCCGGGACTCCAGCCGGTGACCTTGTAGGCCGAGAGCACAGCCTCGTCCTCGATGAAGCACAGCCAGCCGACTTTAGGGATGTGGTACTCCCATACGCCCGCGATGCGCGCCGCGATCTGGTCGGTCTTGCCGCTCCAGACCCCGGTTGCGCCAGCGGGAATGAGATAGCGATCGCCATTCACTGGGCTGGCCGGCGGCGTGGCCAGATCGCGGTCTTTGACCGAGAGGCTGACGATGGCGCCCAGCCGTTTGAGGTTGGCGTCCATGCCGGCGCCCCAGCCACTCTCGCCGAGTGTCCAGCCATAGTTGAGTCCCAGGTTCGGGTCAGTGATTGCGGGCATCAGGTGCCTCCGTAGTATTTGTCGTAGTGAAGTCCGTAGCCCGCGCGCTCGAATGCGATGGAGTGCTTCTGCAGGCTGATCACGCCCGCGCGATTGGCTTCGAGTTCGATTCGCAGCGCGGCGTTAGGTCGGCCGAGACCAGAATCAGCGGTGTCGTCTGCCAGGGTGTAGGTCTGGCTGGCGCCGGTCAGGCCGGTGTAGGTGCGTCGCAGGCTGCCCGCTTCCCCGTAGATCCGCAGCGTGTACGTCACCCCAGCTTCGGGGCCGATGTTGCCGTTGGTCTGGGGCACCAGGCTCACCGTTTGGCTGAGTCGATCGCGATGCGCCCAGGAGATGACCAGATCGCCTTTGGCGACCGCCGGATAGGCCACGTTGTTTACCCGCACGTTGCCGGGTGGGTATGGCCGGTTTTGCCGGCGGTTCATGGCCAGGGAGTCGGTCGGTGCCGATGCCAGCGCCAGCGTGCCTTTTCCGGTCACGGTGAGCAGTCGTGCGTTGACCGTCTCTCCAGCGGCGTACTCGGTCGGATCGATGCCCTGCGCACCATCGGCAAACCAGATCCGGCTGCCGGGCGCGTGGCTGACCGGCACAGTATCCATGACGCCACGGGTCAGCGTCATGCTCTGCGTGGTCGTATTGATGGCAGTGACCAGGACAACTTCATCGTTGATGTAGGCATAGCTCCCGGTCGCGACCAGATCGATGTCGAGTTCGCCGCTGTAGGTCGTCGTGCTCGTCACCTCTTGCGCAAGGCTCGTGGCGAGAACCGCCGTGGGGCAGAACTCACCCTGGCCACGCTGGTTGTAGGTCGAGGCCGAGTTCGTCTTGCTGTACAGGTCGTAGTTCAGTGCCCCAGGGGCCGGGCGACCGCCCAAGGCCTGGAGATAGCAGTCCGTGGCGTCGAGATAGGCCAGCTCGGAGGCGGACAGCGCGCGGGCGACATCCCAGTAAGGGGCCTCGACCAGACGTCGAGGTGTTGTCGCGGATGGCTCGGGCACTGGGTCGGTCCATCCTGTTGGCTGGGATGCGGTGTAGGCCGCTGACGGCAGCCCGAACACATCCTCGACCGCGTCGATGCTGATGGCGCCACTGGTGAGTGAGCCCCCATCGACGCCCGCAATCCGCATCACCAGTCCGGCGATACCCAGTGCTGGCCATTCCAGCTTGAATACATCGCCCGGGTACAGATTCCAGGCTTCGCGGTTCACCTTCATGCGGACCTTGGCAAGCGGCGTGGATACGACGGCCAGATCGCGCATCGCGACCCGGGCGGCAAGGTTGTCCGAGGTGATGCCGGGATAGCGCCGGGTCTGCGACACCACGGCGCCCTGTGCCTGGATATTGGCGAGGTCCTGGACCGCGATGCTGGTCTCTTTGAAGGTGTCCGGCTTGGTGTAGATGAGCACGATCTCGTTGGTCGTCTCACCCCAGGCCGCTCGCTGAAAGCTCTCCAGCTCGATCACGTTGTCCGGGTTCAGGACGGGAAGCGTCGCCACGGTGTAGTCCGCACGCACCAGCTTCAGGGTGAACCGTCCCGTCGACGGCGAGGTCGTTAGCACGCCGCCGATGTGATCCATTATTTCTTTGATGAACTGCTCAATCTTGCTCTGCTGCAGCCAGATCATGTTGAGCCCGAATCCCTCGCTGAAAAGCGCATCGGCCGCCGCGCGAAACGAGGCGTCGTCGATACTGGCCGTCGGATACCCCATGCCCCAGGCGGAATTCGTGAGGCATTCGTAGACGATGTGCGCTGGGTTGGCTGCGCCGTTGACTTCCGCCTTCGCGGAATACCAGTCGCGAAAACACCGTTTCACACGCACAGCCCAAGGTTTCATGTAGGGGTTATTCGCGGCGATGTACACCTGCCGCAAAATCAGACTCAGAACCCCGCGATAGGCTGGCTGCGGCGAGCCGATCTTCGATGCGAGGTAATCATTCGGCGTCTGCGCCGCTTGACCGAACGCGGCATCGATGGCGCCGGAAATGCCGCCTTCGCGCTTTTCGCCACCGAACAGCTCGGGCATGTTGACCGTGATTCGGCCGCTGGCGGTGAGGTTGCCGCTCCATGCCTGGCGCTCGCCGACCTGGATCTCGGTGATCGCATCCACCGGGCCGTGACAGATCGCGAGGTGCATGCCCAGGTAGTAGCGATAGCCGACCGTTTGCGATTTGCTGCTACCGCCCATCGTTCACCTCGGAGCCGATGCGTTCGCGGGCGGCGGCAACCACGTCTTCGGCCATGCTGTCCCCGGTTGCCAACAGCAGGGGCGCGGGCAGTCCCTGGTCGATGAATTGGCTCCAGTCGAGCCGGTGTCGCGCAAACCAATCCCGTGCGCCACGATTGCAGTAGCCCAACCGGCGCATGTCGCTGTGGGTCACCAGGATGTCGGTCATTTCTTTCCACCTTTGGATTTGATCGGCGTGGTGCGCAGATCGCCGTACCACACCACGTTGGCGCTCTTCACCAGTACGGTGCCGAACACGACCGGCACGGGACGGCCTTCGTCGGCGGTCGGCGCATCGAAATCCTTGAGTTCAGCGGCTTGGGGTTGTGGTGTCTTGGGTTGCAGCGCGTACTGAATCAGTACGCTCACGATCAGAACGGCAATGGCTGCCCACATGGGAGTCCCTCGGCAAAGTGGTTTCAGTAAATCGGGCTGCCACCAAAAGGATTCTTGGTCGGAATGAACGGGAATCCGCCGAAGTTGGCGCTGTTGCCGAACTTTGCGTGGCAGGTGCTCAGGGTGCGATCGCAGCCGGGGTACAGATAAATGGCATCGCCAATGGCCAGCCCCGGAGGAACGGCCGACAAGGTGATGGCATCAGCGCTGTGACTGACGATCATGCGTTTTTCGGTGATGCCATTGGCCGCCCATGTCGCGTAGCCGCCGGCGAAATGGCCAACTGCAAACCCTGCAGCGGCCGGGACGCTCAGCGACGTGCCATTGATCGAGGTGACCGTTCCAGCGACCCGAAACACGACCGCGCTTGCTCCGCAGGCCGTTCCGTAGAGCACATGCGGGCAGTTGCGTTGATACAGCCGCCGCAGGCCGATGCGCTGCAGGCTGGTGTAAACCGGCTCGCAGTTGAGCTCGACTTCCGATCCGCGCCATTCCGCATTGAGCACGCGCCCCATCCACACCGCGACGGTTTCGCCATCGCCGCGATGTTGGCGGTACAGGGTGAGCAAGGTGACTTCGGACGGTGGTGTGGAGATGAAGTCCTGGGCAACTTCGACGTCGCGCGCAAAGGTGACGCGAAGTCCTGCCTTGCCGATCTCAGTGGTCTGTTCGATGCTGCCGCGTCTAATCGGCACTGCGCTGTAGGTGTAGGTCGCGTAGATCGCATTCTGTGCAGCACTGGTGTAGCGCCAGCCTTCGCCGCCTCGGCGAAATTCATACAACTCGACGGGACTGCTGGCGTCCGTGGATGCTTCTCGGCTGGCGTAGGTCATGTGTCATCTCGAATGCTTCTGACGGAAATCGATACCTCCGCCATGTCGTCGGTGTGATGAGCGATTTCGACGGCATCGCTGTCCAGCCGCACCAGCTTCATGAATGACACATGGCGGATCTGTTCGGGCAGCAACGCCGCGCCCACCACGCTGTCGATGGCGATGTTTTCGGTGCTGGGCGACAGCGCGGTGGCGCCCGTGATGCGCCGGTAGTAGCGGCTGCCGGAAGTCGTGGCGATCATGATGTCGCGCCGACCAACGGCGGCTGGCACGTTGGCGGCGTAGGCACGGTTCTCCACGGTGATGGCCGAGTCGAAGGCGCCGATCGGGCTCACCACTTTCAAGTCGGATTGGAAGCTGGGCATCCAAAATGTCGTGAGCCTGCCTGCGCGGGCCGCGAGCCAGGAGCGAAACGCCGCAATTGCGGCGCGTCCGGTGATCAGCCAGCGATGCGTCCGGCGAACCGTACCAATGCCCGAGAGATCGTCGATGACACGACGGCCCGTCAGAAAGTCCAGCTCGTTGAGCTTGCGGGCGTAATCGCTATCGACGTCCTCATTCCAATTGGTGGCGGTGAGCAGAACGGGGAAGCCCCGGTAATCCAAGGTCTCCGTGGCAGCGGGAAGCAACCACTCATCTTCGATCTGGAAGCGAACCGTGGTCTGGCCGATGGCATCGCTCAGGTAAGTCAGGCCCAGTTCGTTCTGCACCCGTGCAGGCTGGACGGGCAGGATTTTGGTGCCGATCGGCCAGGTCGTGTCCAGCGGGCTCTTGATAGTAAGCGACGCAGGAAGGACCGCCGTGATTTCGGCAAACTCCGACTCCATACCCAGAACCAGTCCAACCAAGCCGCCGACGGTGAAGTCTCGATTCGTGGTGGTCACGGCGATGGCGGTCACACCGGCCGGAATCGGGCTTTCCGCAATTGCGACCTCGGTCCAGAGCGGCAGACCAAATACCCGCGCCTGCCAGGACAGCAGCAGGTTTTCCATCTTCACCCGTTCGGTGTCGGAGCCGACCAGAGCGCTGTACTCGAAGCTGCGCCGGGCACCGGCGCGCAAACGCACGCGCTGCTCGAAGCCGGCATGGGACTCCATCACATCCGTGAGCCATTCGAGCCGCTCGATGACCGGCTGCACCCAGTTCGGTGCAAAGATCCAGCCGACGATACGGCGTCCGGTCGCCAGCAAAGTGGCAACGTCGAAAGCGAATGCGAAGAGAAACGTCGCATTCACGGTTGGCGGACCATTCGGCGTGACCGCGAGCGTATAGAGCCGTGATTCATTTGCGGCAAACACGGTGGGTGCGGGCGCCGGCCCGATCAGCGTCATGCCTTCCGCGCCGGTGGCGGTAAGCGACGCCAGGGTGTTCGGTGTCAGCCGTGCATTCCAGACTTCGATCGTGCGGCTCTGCTCCGAAGCCAGGCTGCCAAGGCTGATCCGCCCGGGCAGCAGGTGTACGCGGAAGTAGTAGTCCTCGAAGTAGCTCGGCACCTGCATGCCGGTCAGCGCCCGCTGCGCGGGAACCGTGATGTCGCTGGCGTAGCTTCGCGTTCCCTTCTCCGCGCGTGGCGTATCGCTGGCGGTGTACGGATAGATGGCGGCAACCTGATACCCGTCGATGCTCAGGAGAGGATTCAGTGAGCCCGCCTGAGCGCGATCGAGCACCATGCCTGTCAGGACTGGCATGTCAAAGCTCTCGATTAAGGTAACGTGGGTAGATCAGGGGCCGTCGTAACGCACAGCCATCGCGATCGTCCCGGAGTGGGTCGCGCCGTTGTACGGCGACGCGGCGCGGCTCGCGGTGTTCTTGCGATACACCGGGGCGATGAACCAGCGCTCGGAGCCGAGCGTCAGGATCTGGCCGTCATCGATGTTGTCGTTACGGGTCATCCGCAGATGCGGCAGTTCCGCGACGTGCGACCAGAAGCTGGAGGGCTGTGACGCCATGATGTGGATGCGCGTCAGCACGGCTTCCCCGTTCCATGTGTTGGGTTGGGTCAGCAGCAGCGTGGGGACCGCGATGGTGGCGCGAGCGTTATTCGGATTTGCCGTGGAAACGCCCACCGGATTGTTCCACCAGCCGAAGCCGTTGAAGTTCAGGTAGATCGAACTGTTCTGGACGCCGGTGGTGTCGTTGGACTGCCAGAACGGTGCGCCGGAGGTGTTGCCGCCTCCACTGCCAGTGCTGCCGTTGGAGTCGATCGCCACACCGGCTCCGGTACTGATATCCGACGTCGCCGTGCCCCAGTGCCACACAGCATTGCCCAGCACGCCAAAGCCACGCGCCTGGCCGAGCGACAGCCACTGCCACCACATCACTTGGTAGTTCACGGCCACGATGATGTCGTCCGGGGCCGTGTGCACGAAGATGTGGTAGGTCACTGGGTAGCTCAGCAGCGTGTTGCCGGCTTGCCCGAGCCGGTTGGTGATGCCGACCAGCTTGGCCGCCGGCGTGACCAGCGTGGCGCCGGAGTAGCCAAGCGCCGCCTGTACCAAGAGGTTGAGGCCGCTGACAGTGATACGACCGTAGATGTCACCCTTGTAGAGCATGCTGTTGGTCGAGTCCCAGGACCAGCCGTTGTCGGTCCCGGCGGTGACCACGGCATTGAGCAGATCGCTGGCGCTGTTGGCCAGCCCGGTGACGTAGGGCATCAGGAAAGCTCCAGTGCGATGTAGTCGCCAAACGAGGTGCGGCTGACGTCCTGGATGACGACGTAGTCCTTGCCGTCGATAACGAGCGTGTTTTCGACGACGTTGTCGAACCCCGTGATGTGGTAGATCCCGTCCAGTGCGCCGTAGATGTTTGCGGAGTCGTAGAGCATCACCGGGTAGAGTGCGTAGGTGCTCTCTGCCGGGCGACAGGCGTTGGCCATCGTCGATTGGCCCCAGGGTGTGGTGAGCGGGGCTTTCCAGGTGCCGTCGTTGAAATGCATCCGCAGGTTGTTGCGATTACCTTTCCACGGCATCGTGTGGGTCGTTTCGGAATAGCGCGTGGCGGACGCGCTGGTCAGCATTCCAGCCGCGAATAATGGCTGGGGATATTGGCCTGGCGATGCGTAGGGGAAGAACTTGCCGATCCCGAAGGATTCGTAGACCGGTGTGCCGACCTTCATCGCCACATTCAGCCGCTGTCCATTCACCGAGAGCCAGTAGTCGATGCGTTGGTTGTGGGCGGGCACACCGAGCACCGGCGAGATGCCCGGCTGGGTCAGGAACGAGTTGGCGACGACATAGCCCTTCATGGTCGCCACCGCCAAGTTGTAGTAGTCCGCGTTGCTGTCCTGGTAGCAGAAGACCCCGCAGAAAATCTGCTCGGTACCGGATAGCCCGGGCGCCATCATCAACAGTTCACGGTTCGTGATGGCAGTGTCGTACCGGAGGATGGTCCAACCCTCGGCCAGACAGACATCCCGAATCGTTTCGAGCATCTTGTGGTGGGCGAGCATCGTCGAGTTGTCGACGAAGCCGACATAGGCCGTCATGTGTGTGGTCCTTACTGGATACGGTGTTTCGGTCAGCTCAGCACCTGCCGCACCGCGCCCGCGTTGCGTTGCAGAATGTTGAGAATGGTTTTCTCGCCCGAGGACGAATTCAGGTAGTCGGCGGCCATCGCCGGGTCGATGACGTTGACGATGCGCACCGCTTGCCCTTGCGCCTGCTGAGGTGGCGCCTCCGGCACCAGACCGCCAGCGGCGAAGGCCAGCCCGTGGCCCGTGACGCGCGGCCCGGATGACAGGCCGTTGATGGACTGCAGAAATTCCACGCCGACCCGTTTCACCGCAGCGGCATTCATGACGAACTCGCCGGCTGACAAGCGCGCCGGGATCGAATCCGAGGTCGCGGTGCCGGGACCGGTCACCAATCCACCCGTGGCGAATTTCTTCGCGTTGCCCAGCAGCCCCATCACCGCCGCGACCATGGCGACCATCGCCGCCACCGCAAGCGCCGGCCCCACATAGGGGATGGAGGCTTGTGAAGCCGCCGCACCGGCACCTGCCTTGGCGGCATCCATCGAGACCACGGCGGTGGTCTCCGCTGATTTCTGCGCCACGGTCGTGGCGCTGGCCGCTGCATCCAGCGCCTGTTCCTGCTGCACGAAGCCCAGCTTGATAGCCAGCATCCGCGCCTGCATCGCGATCCACTGCTGGAAGGGCTGGATCACGATCTGCTGCAAGAAGGCGTCAGCTACTTGCTGAAAAATATTGGCCAGGGCGCTGCGCCACGTTTGCGCGCCGGTGATCATTCCGTTGAGCGCACCGCCAAAGCTTTCGCCGATGCGGTTCCATAGCGGCGCCATTTCATCGACGACCAGCTTCGTGCGCTCCAGCTCGTTGCGCCATGCCTGTACCCGAACGGCCACATCGGGACCAATGGCTTGCGCTGCTTGCTGCATGGTCGGTAGCAGCCGTTCCATCTCGGCGGCTGATTGCCGCTGCAGTGCGACGATCTGTTGACGGGCCTGGACTTCAGTCAGTAATCCCGCCTGCTGCTGGGTCTGAATAGCTTCCTGCGCATTCCGCAGGCGCTCGGTTGCCAGCCTCCACTCGGCTTCCAATGCGGCAAGGTTGGCTTGCGCCGCTTTCACGTTGATCAGCCGATCGATGAGCGATACGCCGTCGGCGTCGTTCTCGGCCAGGAGTCGAGCCTTGAGATCCCGGTAGCCTCGCTCGATCGCGGCTTGACGATCGGTGGCACTAGATTGGCCTGTGATCTGCGCCAGTTCCTCGCGGGCCTGTGTCAGCGCGTCGGCCAGTTCGCGTTCGGCATAGGCCGCCTTGCGTGCGTTGGCGACCTCGACATCAGCCCGTTTGTTGTTGAGCACGATGAGGTCGGCCTCGATCTTGGCCACCTCGGCTCGGGTCTTGAGCCGCGCACCCTCGTCAGATCCTGTGGCGATACGCCGTTGCTCGGCCAACAAGGTCTGCGTGCGGGCTATCTCGGCATCGATCTCGCGCGTTTCCAGGGCGGTCTTGGCGGCGTAATAGTCCGCCAGCGAGATCAGCCGCCCATCGAGTGCTTCATCCAGGTTGCGCGACTGCCGATCCAGCGCATCCTTGAGCAGTTTCAGCTCGGCATCGGCCTGAGCCTTGGCGAGCGCCAATCTTGCGGTTCCGTTGTCACCGGTGGCTCGTCCCGGTGTGCGCAGTCGATCGATCAAGGTGGGATCGGCAACGATCGCCGGAGCTCGCACCTCAATTGGCTTCGGATCGAACAGGCTGTCGCGGAAATTGGCGAGTTCATCCAGACGCTGGACCAGACTGCCCTTGAGTTCCGAGATGATGGCTTTGGCACCGGACACGTTGCCAGATAGCGCCTCGACGGCAGCCGCCATGCCAGCGCCGATCGCTTCACCCAGCGCCACAAATGCCTTACCTACGGTCGCTGCACCCAGCGCCAGGGTTTTGAGAACCAGTACTACGCCGTCCAGGACCGCGCGCAGCGAGCCACCTTGTTTCGCCGACTCCACCATCCCGTTCGCCATGTCGTTCATGGCTGGCAGGAAGGCCTCGATCACGCGATTGCCAATGCTCGTGATCGCCAGACGCACCTTGGCGAGCGAGTCGTTGAAGACCTCGGCCTGGGCAGCTGTGTCGCCACCAATCTGCACGCCTAACGCTTGCAACTCCGTCGTGAGCGCCTCGACGCCATCACGCCCCTGATTGAGGAACGGGATGAGGTCGGCGCCCGATTTGCCGAACAGATCCACCGCAAGCGCGGTCTTTTCGGCACCATCCGGCATCGCCTTGAAGCGGTCGGCCAGGTCGAGCAAGACCTGGTCGGTGGCGCGCAGCGTTCCGTCCTGGTTCTGGATGGCGACGCCGACCGCTGCGAATCCGCGTGCCGCTTCGTCCGATCCAGTCGCAGCATCGAGCATCCGGGTCGCGAGCTTGCGCAGGCCACCTTCGAACTTCTCTCCCGAGACGCCGGCCAGATCCGCAACCGGGATCAGGGTCGAGAGTGACTCGACAGTGATGCCGACCCGCTGCGAAAGTTTCGACAGCGAATCCGCCGAGTCGAGCGAGGCCTTGACCATCGCGCCGAGCCCGGCCGCAGAGACAGCCAGACCGAGCGTGCCGAGCAGTCCGTTGATGGATCGCGCCGCATTGCCCAGATCGCCAAGATTTCGCTTGATCGAATCGAAGGCGCCACGGGTCTGATCAACGGCGGTGATCAGCAGTTGTGCACGGTTATTGGCCATCAGGGTTTTGCCAGTTCTTTCTGAATTGCGCTCGCCAGACGCGGTAAGGACCGCTGCACAGACCCGGTCAAATCCAGTCGCCGCTTGAGGGAGACGGACTTGACCAGCACGGCGATCGGAATCTCCTGGCCGCGTTTGATTTGTTTGGCTCCGGTGCGAGCGCGCTCGGCTCGCTTGAAGCGGGTGATTTGGGAGGCGTTCTCGCGGATGTTCTCGGCCATCAAGATGACCTTGCCGTTCTTCTCGACGAAGAAGGCGTTGCCTGATCGCAGCAAGCCATCGACCACGGCTTTGAAGCGCTTGGGACCGATCCTCCCTGGAAGCAGTGGGATCAGAAAATTCCCCGAGACAGTGCCGCCCTTTTCATGCAGGCCGAGCCAGGGGATCTTGCTGCCAACCAGTAAAGCCGGCAGGCGGTCCGTCCTCTTGTCCAGCACCTTTGCCTGCATCGAAGAGACGAAGCTGCTGCGCTTGACATTGAAGGCGCTGCGCATCTGCGAACGTGCCGCGTCGCGTACTTCGCGCCCACCCGCTTGCATGCCGCGCTTCAGCGCCGCTCGGATGGCGTCACGGCGCGCGGTGGACCAGGCACTGAATTGCCGTGCGTCGAACAGTCCGGCGGTGGTCAGATCAATCTTCACGATCGAGCTCCCGCTGTAGTCGCTCGATGGATCGCTTGTCGCCTTGGCAGGCAACGGCCGTTACACCCAGAAGGAGACTGGCGTGCTCACGATCACGATGCATTTCGGCATCGAGAAATGCCGTCATCTGCGCGAGCGTGTAGTCCATGACATCCGGGAGCCGGTGTCCGGCATGGATCAAACGGTGGATGGCGTGAGCCCAGCCAAGGGGCCGCTCATTTGTGCGTTGATCCGGGCGGCGGCGTGCTGGATCGTCGGCACCACCCGCTGCACGAAAAAATCCGCATTCACCTCAAACAAGGCGGCGGCCAGCCGAATGGCGTCATCCATCGCCAGCCCTGCGACCCACTCTTGGGGGCGACGTGAGGCTACGGCGATGGCAGTGATCAGCGCGTCACCGTGGTCTGCCAGCAGCCCCAGCCAGTCCGGATCAGCACCGACCAATCGGTGAGCGAAGGGTCGGACCGCAGCGAGCAGCGCTGGGATCTCGCCGACGCGGATGGGAGTGATCGCCAGCTCGGCCCCCGCGATCTCCAAGGACAGCGCGGTGGGAGGAAATGCATCGAAGTCGTTCATTTCTTACCTCACAGCAACACGATGCGGCCGAACTGGCCAAGATCACCGGCGGCAGGCTTCAGCGTGTCAGCCAGCACCTGTCCAGACAGCTCGAACTTGAGCAGTTCGTCGGTGATGACCGATAGCTCTTTGGCCGGATTGATCGCCACACGGTAGAGGTCGATCACGACTTCGCGGTTGCCATCAGCCGTGTTCAGCCCTTCGAAACGCACCCAGCGTTCGGGTAGCGGCTGGGTGAACATCGCAGTGCTCTGCGCCGCGCCGTAGGCGTAGTCCACCTTGAACGGCTCCACGTAGGGGCCGCCGGTGGTCTTGTCGTTGATCGCCAGCGAACCGTGCTTGGCGTTGAGGGTGTACTGACCTGCTGGAAGCGTCTTGGGAGTGACCGTGGAATCCCTGACCACGACTGTCGAGACGTTCTGCTTGGCCAGCAGGTAGAGACTGCCCAGCGTGACGGGATTGGGCAGCACCTCGGCGGTGACCGTGCCGCTGACCTGGTCGGTGGTGGTGCCGTACAGCGCAAGGCCCAGGTTCACCGCGATCAGTTCTTCCAGCGTGCAAGCGAACTCGCCCTTCTTGGTCTTGATCAGCTGCAGGTCGGTCAGACGCTGCCCGCTGGTGGACTCCTGGTGTTCCAGCGTTTCCACCGAGAGGGAGACCTTTAGCTCGGGCACATTGCCCACGTAGTTCAAGCCCAGGGGCTTGCCGGTGAGGTCGCGGGCGCCGATGTAAACGCGCCCTTGTCCAGAAAAGTAAGGCATGGTCAGTCTCCCTTGCGTGCAGTGGGTTGAGGTTTGCCGATCGGCTCATCAAGTCCGTCGGTGGCTTTGGCGACGCCGGCGTCGATCAGCCAGCGTGCAGTGGCCTCGTCGAGGTCGAGCAGATCGCCCGGCGCGAAGATGACGCCGGCATGGGAATGGGGTTTCAGTAGTTCGATGTTCATGTCAGGTTATCCAGTTCGGGTCAGATCAAGTGCGTGGGTGCGGTAGCGGATCTCATAGCGGGCGGGCAGTGCCACGGCTCCGGCGTCGGCGTTCTCCGGGTCCCACTCGCAATCGACTTCGCGCAGCGCCAGGGCAAGACCGCCCAGGTTGGCGTCGCTCATCAGGGCAGCGTGGGCGGCGACGACTGCCAGGTCCGCTTGGTCGAAGGCATCGTCGCCACGCGCTACAACAACAAGACGCAACATCAGGAGCCGGTCGACGAGGCTGTTGGCATGCGCGGTGATGCTGTCGCCCTCAGCAAACACCAACAGAGCGGGGCTCGCGTCGCGTGTGACCGGCACAGTCGGAAACCGTAGAACCGGGACAGGCGCTACCGCAGACGTCAGGCGTGCGACAACCTCCCGTAAGAGGCGCTCGCGGATGGAGTTCATGTCTTGCAGTTCCTAGATGCGGGAGAGATCGGCGCGCCGCTCGGAGCCGTCGCCGATGCTGCGGATATCGCGGACGCGGTAGTTATTGCCACCGATGGACACGGCGTCTCCTGCCGCCAGGCTCGGCAGTGCCGAGGCCGGAAAGCGGATCGTGTAGTCGGATGAGAGGACCAGCCCGTCGAGTACGGCCTCGTCCGGGGAGCGGAAATCGACGGCAATGGTGTTGCCATCGATCTCCGCATCCACCAGCAGTCCGGTTCTGGCGGCGGCTTCGTAGAACTCCTCGACGCGCACCATCACACCGTCAACTTCACGAGCACACCCGGGCGGTGGCACATGGGCAGCGGGTTGGACTGGGTATGCAAGTCGGTACCGCGATCGAACTTGCGCGGCTCCTGCTTCGCGTAGAGCGTCTGCCCGATGGTGTTGACCGTCTCGTTGAAGTCGGCCGGGGCGAAGTAGGTGCCGAAGGTATCGACGGTACCGAGCGGGAAGGCGTGAGCCTCGCCAGCCGCGATGAAGCGACGAGTGGTGCCCGTGGGATCGGTCGCCTGTCCGCGATACTCCTCGAAGGTGATGCCGGCGTAGGTGAAGCCACGGCGGACGTCGTTGATCAGAATGGCGCCCTGTTGCCAGTTCTCGAAGGCCTTCTCGACCTTGGCATGGCCGGTCAGTGCGGTGAAGAACTCGGGCGAGCACAGACAGTGCACACCGACCATGAATTCGCCTTTGAGGTTGTCCTCGATCGCGGCCAGGGTCGCGAGGCATTTCGCCTTCACATTGGTACCGGCATTGCCGAGGTCGTAGGCGATGGTCTGTGGCGTGATGTCGAACTCGTCGAACAGGTCGTAGAGCACCGAGCCATCGGCATCCAGGATGACGCCCTTGAGCGCGCCCATGCGCAGGTGCTCCAGCGTGATCGCGTGTTTGTTGCGCATGGTCTCTAGGTGGCGCGCGATGACACCGGCGACGGCTTCCATCTCGGTCTCCGAGCCGAAGGCGCGGATGCCCTGAACCTCCTCCGGCAGGACGACATCGTCGTGCGGGATATGCGGGATCACGAACGAACGCAGGGTGCGCTTGCCGCGCACACCGACCGTGCCCGGGGCACCCGGCGGCAGGGTGGGCAGCAGGTTGAGCACGCCGTTCATCTCCTCGACGATGACCTGGCGCTGGCGCACCGGTTTGGCCGGCATCAGGCCGAGATCCTCGATGCGGCCATAGCGGTTGGGGAGAATGTTGATGGCCGCCGTGAGCGCCGCCATCGAGAACGCGGGATTGGTGAATGGGTTCTGCATGGTGTGTCTCCTAAATCAGGCGGCGGTTCGGACGAGGACGCCACGCGCTTCGAGCTGAGCGATCGCGGTGGTTTTCTCGGTGGGAGTGGCGGCGACAGGCCAGACCAGCGCGTGGCTGGCGACGATGGCGTGGCGGGTGATTAGCAACGCGTCCTCGCGGTCGATCAGGGTCGCGTCCACGTCGGTGGCGAGTACGCCGACGGCGCTCTCGGTGCCATCCGTGGCGGTCGGGTCGAGCGCTTTCAGCTTGCCGGTCGTACTGTCGCGGCCGACGATGGCGCCGAGCAGTAGGTTCTGGCCGGCAGCGATCGTGGCCAGGTCGCGTGAATACAGATTCGGTGCCTCGTACTTGAGGAGATCACCGAGGTTGTTGGTTTCCTGAATGGCAGGCATGGCTTACTCCTTCGTGGCGAGTTTCTTGACGGCGGCAACGACCGGGCTGCTCTCCGGTCGCACAGTGGTTCCGGCATCGGCGGTGATGCGCGAGGCAATCTCCGGCTGTTCGGCCCGAGCCTCGAGCAGCGCCCGGCGGACTTGGGACTCGGTCATGCCGGAGGCAAGGAATTCCGCCGTGCGCTGCGGCGTGCCTGCGATCAGGCAGATCTCGGCGATGGCTTGTGCCTCGATCCGACCGTTGGTGGGCGCTCCAGCGATCGATGCGGCCACGGGCGGTGCTGCAGGTTCTGGCGCTGGGGTATCTGCCGGGTCCGGCGTGGTCTCCGGATCGGGGTCGTCCAGAGGGTTCTGCTGTTCTTGATCTGTCATGTTCTGCTCCAAATGAGAGTGTTGATGGCTGGAAATCTGCGTGCTGGCTTTCGGTGACGCGGGAGAGGCGCGGGCGAGTGGGCCGCGCTTGGCCGTGCCTGCACTGGGTGTCGCCAGACGGCGCTGTGCGCCCAGCGCGTTGGAAAACTCGACCAAGACCTGATCGAGACTGGCCACGGCGTCAGCCAGGCCTGCCGTCACAGCAGCCTCCCCGAACAGCAAGCCGGCTTCGGTCGCCCGCACGGCGTCGCTGTCCAGGCCGCGCATCTGCGCGACTTGGCTGACGAAGATTCCGTACAGCCGATCGACCTCCGTCTGCAGCGTGGAAGCCGCCTGTGGCGACAGCGGTGCATGGGGCGAAAAGTCGTTCTTGTGGTGGCCGGCATAGATCGCCGTGAAGGCGATGCCATCCTTTGCATCCTTGATGGACTGGTCGACGTGCAGCGCAATGACACCGATGGAGCCCACCCCGGCGGTCTGGGAAAGGGTCAGGCGCGAGGCGGCAGCTGCGATGGCGTAAGCGGCCGAATACGCTGAGTCGTTGGCGTGCGCCCAGACCGGCTTGATGTCGTTCGCGGCACGAATCCGCGCGGCCAGCTCAAACACGCCACCCGCTTCGCCACCGGGCGAATCGAGGTCGAGCAGGATGCCGCTGACTTGTGGGTCCGCCAGCGCCGTGTCGAAGCGTGCAGCGATTTCGCCATAGGAGGTCAGGCCTGATGCCGCCTCCAAGCCGATCGCCCGTCGTACCAGCGTGCCGTGTACCGGGATGATCGCGATGCCGGGCTGCCCGATCGAATTTCCAGCCTTCGGGGTGGGAAGCCGGACGGCGGTATCGATCTCGGGCAGTCCGATGCGTGGGCCGAGAACGGACAGGATCACATCCAGTTTCGAACGCGCAATGAGAAGCGGCGTCCCGTAGAGACGGGACGCCAGGTGTACGAGCTGCATGTCAGTTGTCCTAGGGTTCTTGCGGCGGAGCCGGGGTGGCTGTCTCCGCCGCTTTGACGGGCGCTTTGTCGTGGCGCGGGTCGGAATCGAAGACCAGGCCGAGTTCGTCGGCCCGCTGGTTGTCCGCCGCGATCTCGCGGTCGATGTCCTCGGCGTCGTAGCCGAAGGCCGAAATGGCCTCGGAGCGTGAAAGCAGTCCGGCGCGAATCGCGGTGAGCATCGCGTCGAACTCCTTCTTCGGGTCGACCCACTGCCAGCCCTGCGGAATCCACTTCGCGGCCAGGTATTCCCGTTTGCGTCCGACGAAGCCGGGGAGGTCGAGTGCGCCTTCGAGCGCAGCCTGTTCCATCCATGCCCGCCAGATCGGTCGGCAGAGCTGATGAACGATCACGCCATGCTGGATTGCCTCGCAGCGGCGGCGAAACTCCAGCAAGCCGGCGCGAATCGACGAGTAGTTCACCTGCGTCAGATCGCCGGTGAGCATTTCGTAGGTGATGCCCATCGCCGCAGCAACTGCCCGGAACTGCATGCGCAGGAATTCGGCGTAGCTGGCGCCGACGTCTGCCGGTTGGCTGAACTTGACGTCCTCACCAGGCTCCAGCAACTGCATGGTCCCGGGTTCGAGTCCCGCCAGGGACACGCCGCTGGCATCCGCCAGCCCTTCGCCCATGAGGTTGTCCTCGGGCGCGAGGCGCGTAATGAAGCCCGCGAACATGGCTGCCGTCTTCTTGCGTACCAGTTCAGCGTCGTCGTACTGGTCCAACTCATTGAGCTTGACCAGCGCTCGTGCCAGCCATGGCTCGCCCCGGATCTGGCCAGGACGAAGCGGACGGAACATGTGAATGATCTCGTCAGCGGGCACGCGCACGGTATCCATTCCACCCGTGCCGGACATCGGCGCCAGCGCACCATCGCCGGGATGCGAGCGATACAGGTGGTATGCGGCGCGGCGACCGAGACGATCGAACTCGATGCCGGTCCGCACCACGTTGCCGGTGGGGAGCTCCACGTTCATCGTCGTGGGCAGGTGCTCTGGTTCCAGCACTTGGAGCTGCAGACCGACCGCCAGACCATCTTCCGGGCGGCGAAAGCGCAGCCGCACCAGGGCTTCCCCGCCTTCCAGCATTGCCCGGCACGCGAGTGCCTGCAGGCCGTAGAAGTCGGTCAAGCCAGCCGCGTCCGCCTCTTCACACCAGTCCCACCAGAGCGAGTGAATGGTTTCTCGAAGCGCGTTGTCCGGGAGCATCGACTGCGGCTTGATGCCGGTGCCGATCGCGTTGGCGACGAAAGCCTCCACGCCGGCAGCCGCCCAAGCGTTGCGTCGTACCAGATCCCGGCTCTTGGCTCGGAGCTCGTTCTGGGTGAAAGCCAGCGCGGCGACCGCGCCAGGGTTGCTGACCTGCCAGGCAATCGCGCGTCGGCCACCGCCGATGCCGTCATAGGTCGGTGACGGGCCACCAAACAGACCTCGTCGAAGTTTGGAGAACCAGCTCATCAGGTGGCCTTCCGGGTCGCGACGCGGATCTGGCGCGGAGCGCCTGGCCACAGGCCGGTTGCGACGGCGTCATCAAACAGTCCTCGTTTGACCTCGCGAATGGCGGCACCCAGTTCCTCGATGGTGCGGTACTCGATGGTCTTGTCGCCGAAACTCACGCGGCGCTCGCCCTTGGCCAGCGCGGCTTCGAGCGCATCGAGTTGGGATTGGGTGTAGGCCATCAGCGATACACCACCAGGTTGATCTCGGTGGAGTCGGCAAACGACGTTGCCATCGTGGCGCAGGCGACATCAACGTAGTTGGCAGTCTTTTGGTCGGCGCTGGCACGGACGATGGCGACCCGCTGTGTGCCGTTGTCGGTGCTGCTGCGCGCCAGTGCAATCCAGCAGTAATCTGTATCGGACATCGGTTGCGTGAAATGGACGCGGTAACGACCGGTCGCCAGGCGCTCCACGCTCACGACGTTATGAGCGCTGTGCATCACCATCTGCCCGTTGACGTAGCCAAAGCTCACCCACGCGCGAGCAAGCCCCGGATGAGATGCGTCGATCTTGGCTTTCACCTCGATGCCAATACGCGCGGCGAGAGATGTGATTCGATCGGAAAGCGACATCAGACCAGCGCTCCCTCGAACACGGCGACAAAGTCGGTGTCGGCATCGCCAATGGCCGTCAGTGCAATGGCGCCGATGTTCGATCGGGCCTGCTGTTGCTCGATGACGGTCAGCGTCTGCGCGGCATCGAAGCGCACGCGGTTGTTGATGGCCGCGAGCAGCGCATCGAGGCCGCTGGTCCCGTCCTGTAGCAACTGCTGGATCTCGACCAGCGTGTCGTAGGCAGCATCTGCGCCGCCCAGGATCTCGGTCTTGAGCGTATCGAGCAGCGTGACGATCTTGGTCGACGAGTAGGTGGTGGTCAGCGCTACGTTGGCGTCGTCGATGCCGGTGCCGCTGAGAACGGCTGACTGAAGCTCGTTGATGGCGGCCACCAGACTCGACTTGTCAGTCGTGGTCAGGCTCGCCAACGTGCCGGTCTTACCGTTGAGCGTGTTGAACTCCTGGGCGATGCGAATCACCAGGCTCTCGATACGGGTCTGCAAACTCATGGGATGTCCTTTGTTGATCAGGAGAGCCAGCGGCTGCGCACCAACTGGCGTGCGCGGCGACCTGGCCCAGAAACAGCGAGGCCACCGCGTTGGGTGGCCTCGTCAGTCGTTACGGTGGCAGTTGGTTCAGGCGGATCGGCCATCCCCAGTTGTCGGGCCAGCTCGCGCCAATGGCGCTCGTCGAAACGATCCAGTCCTGCCGCTGAAGCGGCGGCGCGTGCGTAGACGTAGCAGTCCAGGGCCTCGTTACGCTCGCGCATCTTTTGCCACTCCCGGATGGGAAAGCCATTCCGGTTACGGCGTGTGATCAGTTGTTCCGAACACAGCTGCTGGATGAACTCTGCGTCCACATGTGGCAGATGGATGAACCCTGCTGGGTAGACCGGACTCGTTCCGTCCTCGGCCACATCCGCCGATTTGCGCAGGTTGTTGTAGAGCTCGAGCTTGGCAATGCCGACGGCAACCGAGAACACCTTGATGCCTCGGCGCAGCTTCTTGCCGCCCTTCGAGATATCCACGGCGGTGGGCGTACCGATCAGTGCCGCGCCACGCGCAACACCCTTGACGGCCATGACGCGCGGGTCCCGGCAGGCCCGCACGAAGGTGTAGGCCTCTTGGGTGGCAAACCCGGTGTCCAAGGCGAATCTTGCCAGCGGCAGTGCCGCGCCGGATGCATGCGTCCAGTTCTCCGCAAGTAGATCCGCCAGTTGCTTCCAGACCGCGTCTCGGGCCGTATCGCCCATCAACACGCGATGCTCGACAAGCCAGGACTCCTTGCCGCGCCCGAAGGCCCAGATGGAGGCCTCAATGCGGTCCTTCTGTACATCAGCGCCGCCCACCAGCAAGAGTCCACCGGGGGGAACCGATCCGACCGGGTAGTCCTCGCGTCTCTCCACGAGGCGCTGCCAATCTGGTGCTTCGCCTTCCTCGACCCAGGTCTCGCCCAGTTCCGTGTTCTTGAACGTCTTGATGGCTGCCGCCGATCCTGACTCCTTGCTCACGACCAGTTCCCAGGTAACGGCAATCTCACGCCAACTGCGCCAGCCCACCGGGCTGTAGAGCGACGACAAGTGGAAGCCTGCGGTCTTGGCGCCGTTCTCTGGTGCCAATGCGCGCCACTCGCCGTGTTCCAGCATCCAGGTCTTGTGGTGCTCCAAAATCGGTGCATCGCAGGACTCACAGACGTAGGCGGCGCTCTCCGGTTGACCCTTTTCCCACCGCAGCTGCTCGAATCGCAGCCACTGGCGATGCGAGCAGTGTGGGCAGGGCACAAAGTAGCGTCGCTGATCAGATGCCTCATATTCCCGTTCGATGGCGCTCGCACCCGAGATCGTCGGCGTCGAGACGATGAAGATCTTGCGGCGCGCGAAGGTTCGGGTACGCGCTTCTGCCAGCGAAATCGCATCGCCTTCGCCCTCGACGTCCAGCGGATAGCCATCCACCTCGTCGAGGAACAGGTAGCGCACTGGCATCGATCGCAGTCCGACCGCGCTGTTGGCGCCCGTCATTACCAGGACGCCGCCCCGGAACTCCTTCGCGAGAATGGTGTTGCCCGAGTCCCGGCTCCTGGCCGGTGCAATTAGCTCGGCCAGAACACCCGACTCCTCGATCAGCGGATCGATACGCTGCTTGGAGTTGCGCTTGGCCATTTCCACTGTCGGCCACACAGCCATCATTGGCCCTGGCGCGTGGTGGATCACGTAGCCGATCCAGTTCGAACCCATCTCGGTCGCGCCGAGCTGGGCGGCCTTCATGAACACCACACGCTCGACCGGCGAGGTCGGCGACAGGCAGTCCATGATCGCCTTCAGGTACGGCGTGCGGCTGGTCCGCCAGCGTCCCGGCTCAGCGGATGCCTTGCTGGAAAGCATCCGGTGCCGATCCGACCATTCGGATACGGTCAGCAATGGGTCCGGCGTCAGTCCTTCGCGCCAGGCGCGCTCGATTTCCGCCGCGCCCTCGTAATCCACATCCAGCATCAGTCCACCCGAGGACGAAGTTCGCCCAGCTCTTGCAGGTGATCGCGCACAGCGGCTTCCAGCGCCACGTGCATGGCGTGCGGATCGACATCGAGCTTGGCGGCCATCTGCGCCGAGATGCGCGCGGGCCAGTTGAGCCACGCATCGCGCTCGGAGCGCGCCAGCTTGAATACATGCGCGATGGCCTGTGGCCGATCGACCAGCTCACCTTTGAGACGGGCCAATCGCACCTTGTTGGTTTGCGCCTTGACCACTTCGTTGACCGTGCGCGCTTGGAGCAACGACGTGCCACCCGTGGGCAAGGCGGCCGGTCCATCGGTCGACGGTGTGCCTGACTCCGGTACGACCACTTTCGTCGCCTTGGCACGGGTGCCTGCCTTGGGCGCATCCGAGTTGCGCGTCCACTCGCGATCTGCGCGGTCGGCATCGATGGTTCCGTCAGCTTCTGGCGTGATGCGCCCGGCGCGAATCGCCTTGTGAACAGCGGTGTCGGTCACGCCACGGTGGCGGCCGTAAGCGCGTATCGAAATGCCCATGGTGAGAACCGGTGGCCCCTTCAATCATTTGATCGTCATTCCTCTGGATTGAGCTTGGCTTCCATCTGGAACAGCGCGTTCATGTCATCAGCATCAACAACGTCACAAGGAGACGCACATGACCAGGCAAGACGACAAAGCCCTCGAAAACCTGCTCCAAAAGATTGCGCTAGACCACCTGTTCATCGAGTCCTTGGAGACTCGCAACAGCGACCGAATGGACTTCCACGATGTCAGCGTCTGGGCCGTCAAAAGCGCCCTGATGGCCGCTTACGAGGCGGGTCGGCAGGCTGCGAAGTCGGACTGAGAAAGAAGCGGAAAAAACGCTTGGCTTCAATTGCGAACAGCGCGTTCATCACGTCACCCCATCAACCACTGCCAAGGAGCAGAAAATGACCACCACACAATTCACCCCAGCCCAGCACGCGATACTGGCCTACGCCCTCGAACACACCGGCGGCAAGATCGACTGGTTCCCCGACAACATCAAAGGCGGCGCTCGCAAGAAGGTCATCGACGGCCTTTTTAATCGTGCCCTGATCACCACCGACGGTACCGATTGGTTCGTTGCCGCCGAGGGCTACGACGCGATGGGGCGGGCTCGTCCCGCGCCTGTCGCGTCAGACCCCGAGATCGAAGCCGCCGTGACGACAGCCGAGGCCACGTGGGCCAAGGCGACCGCCACAGCGCAGCCCAAACCGCGTACCCGCGAGAACAGCAAGCAGGCCGAAGTGCTCCGGATGCTGCAGCGCCCCGAAGGCGCCACCATTGCTCAGATCTGCGGCGCGACCGGATGGCAGGCGCACACCGTGCGCGGCACCTTTGCCGGCGCCTTCAAGAAAAAGCTTGGTCTGACCATCGTCTCGGACAAGGCCACGGGTGGTGAGCGGATCTACCGGATTGCCTGATCAGAAAGATCGAGAAAGAGGCCAAGACCCGCTTGGCTTCTCAATCGAACAGCGCGTTACTACGGGTGTCGCAACGATCAGACCCCAAGGAGCCAACGATGAACACCACGAACCAGATCCCTGCTACCCAGAACGAAAGCTGGGGCTTTTGGGGCACGATGAACGAGCGCGCCAGCGCCGCGTGGCCCTTGGCGATGACCGCCGTCTCGAACGCCACGAGCCAGCCCCTCGAGTCGGTACGGGTCTTCCTCGACAGCCGCCACGGACGCCACTTTGCGGACGATGTCCAGAACGGGCTGTACCAAGGGCAGACCCTGGCAGAAGCAATCAACGCCGCCACTCAGCGCTGGATGAGCTGGACGATTGGCCGCCAGACCAGCAAGCAGTACGGCATCCCGCGCGGCCTGCCTTATCTGACGGGCTTTGTGATTCACTGCGAGATCGTCGAGGACTCGCTCGTCGCCTGATCATCGAACAACGCGCCATCCGATTCCCGGGTTGCCTGCTTGCATGTCCAGCCCTGCCAACGGCGCACGATCACATCGACGTACTTCGGATCGAGTTCGATCATCCGTGCCACGCGCCCCGATTTCTCGGCGGCGATCAGCGTCGTTCCGGAACCACCGAAGGGGTCGAGCACTACGTTGCCGGGACGGCTCGAATTGCGAATCGCCCGCTCGACCAGTTCCACTGGCTTCATCGTTGGGTGCAGGTCGTTTTTCTGCGGCTTCTTGATGTGCCAGACGTCACCCTGATCGCGGTCGCCACACCAGTGGCGTTGCGCGCCCTCGCGCCATCCGTACAGGATCGGCTCGTACTGGCGCTGGTAGTCGGCGCGGCCCAGCGTGAAGGTGTTCTTGGACCAGATGATGAACGTCGACCACTTGCCACCGGCTGCGCGGAATGCGGCCTGCAGCACATCCAGTTCGCTGGACGACATCGCCACGTAGATTCCACCCCGGCAATGCGCGATGGTCGGCGTCAAAGCCATCAGCAGGAAATCGTAGAAGCCGTCGCCGAGGTTGTCATTCAGGATCGCGCGATCCTTGCCGCGCATCTTGTCTTTGGCGCTGTTGGCGTAGTTCACGTTGTACGGCGGATCGGTGAAGACCATGTCTACCTCCGTTCCATCGAGAAGGCGGTCGTAGCTCTCCGCCACGGTGGAGTCGCCACACAACAGGCGGTGACCGCCAAGCAGCCAGACGTCGCCCGAGCGCGAGATGGGTGTCTCGAACACCTCGGGCACCGCATCGTCATCGGTTTCGCCCGCACCATCCGGCTCATCGCCCGCCATCAACTCGGCCAGCGCGTCCGCATCGAAACCGGTGAGCGACAGATCGAAGTCGGCGTCCAGCAGGTCAGCCATTTCGATGCGCAGCATCGCCTCGTCCCAACCCGCGTTCTCGGCGATGCGGTTGTCGGCAATCACCAGCGCCCGGCGCTGCGTGGGGCTCAGATGGTCGAGCACGACCACCGGCACGATCTCCAGGCCCAGCTTCTGGGCAGCGGCGAGCCGTCCGTGTCCGGCGACGATAACGCCATCGCTGCCCGCCAGGATCGGATTGGTGAACCCGAACTCGGCAATCGACGCAGCGATCTGTGTCACCTGATCATCCGAGTGCGTTCGTGCGTTGCGGGCATAGGGCACCAGCTTGGCGGTGGGCCACTGCTCGATCTTGTCGGCAAGCCAGGAGGCGTTCATTGCTCTTCCTCCGTGGCGGCCAGACGTTCATTGGCGACGTCGTCAAAGGACTGGCCAGTGGCCAGCAGCGTGACAGGCACGGCGGGGTGGTTCTGCTGGAAGCGTTTGATGGCAACATCCACGTACCCGGGCGCGATCTCGACCGTGCGGCTAACGCGGCCGGTGCGTTGGGCAGCCAGCATCGTTGTGCCGCTGCCACCGAACGGATCGAACACAATGTCACCTGTACCGGTGTAGGCCTCGATGGCGAACGCCGGCAGGGCCACCGGGAACACGGCTGGGTGGTCGATGTCCTGACCGATCTTGCCTTTGTGGCGCATCACGCGGATCACCGAGTCAGGAATCCGGGTGTCTTGCGTGGGCTGGCCCTTGTGCGTCCAGCCGCCCACTTCGCCATCCTTACCGCGCATCGCCGTGGATGAGCCATCGGCACGCAGATGCGACTCCTGGCCCGCATGCTTGCAGGGCACGATCTTGTTGGGCTTGCGGCTCTGCCGGTTGAAGTGGAAGACGAACTCGAAGCTCGGGGCGAAGCGCCCGGCCCAGTCGCCAGGCATGCCCGGACCTTGATCCCAGACGTACCAGGCGAAGCGCCGCCAGCCTTGCGTGCGCATCCAGCTGAGCCACGCGTCCCAATACGGGATGACTTCGTTGTCGCGGTGGATCAGCCCGAGGTTGACCAGCACCTGCCCATCGTCGGCCATCGGCACATTGCCGAACACATCGCGCATCAGGCCATCCCAATCCGCGATGCCGCCGCTGGTGTAGTCGCGCTGGTTGCCATAGGGCGGCGAGGTGAAGCACAGGCGCCCCGCGTCGCCTTGCATCAGCGTGGCGACCACAGTCCGGTCGGTGGCGTCACCGCAGATCAATCGGTGAGGGCCGATGGCCCAGACGTCACCGATGCGGGAAACCGGCACGGCAGGCGCATCGGGCACGTCGTCTGCGGCGTCCGGTTCATCGGCATTTTGCGCCTGGCTGATATCTTCAGCTGCCGCGTCATCCGCCAGTAACGCCTCGATCTCCGCATCCTCGAAGCCGGTTAGCGCCAGGTCGTACCCAGCCTCGGACAACTCGGCCAGTTCCAGTGCCAGCAGTTCCTCATTCCAACCGGCATCAAGTGCCAGCCGGTTGTCGGAGATGACGTAGGCGCGCTTTTGTGACACTGACAGGTGAGCCAGTTCGATCACTGGTACTTCATCGAGTCCCAGCTTGCGCGCGGCAGCCATGCGGCCGTGGCCGGCGATGATGCCGTTATCACCATCCACCAGGACCGGGTTAGTCCAGCCGTACTCGACGATGCTGGCGGCGATCTTGGCCACCTGCTGGTCGGTGTGCGTGCGCGGATTGCGGGCATAGGGGATCAGCGCCTCGACCTTGCGGTACTCGACGTTGAGCATGTTCAGAATCAGTTCCTCGAAAAAGAAAACCCGCCGACGGGAAACCGTGGGCGGGCTCGTGATCTGTGCTGGATGCGGTGGGTGCAAACTGCAAACCCTGCAAACCTAGGTTTGCTATCTGACGCTAAAAAAGCGCCGCGCTCGCGCCCCCCGCATTGGTTTTTGGCCAGGAAGGACCCGTTGCAACAGGTCCTGGCCATCGCGGGCCGGAAATGACGAAGGCCACAGATCGCTCCGTGGCCTTCACGCACCCAATGCTCGCAAGATTAGCCGTAATACTAGCGAAAAAACCTCAGGATGTTGCACACCAATAAGTGACTGAAACCCGCAGCGTTACGCAGGATTCCCAACGGCTTCGCGACTGTTCGCAACTACACCCAACGTCAGCGGCAGTTGCCTGCTGCCCCAGGTTTCTTTTCCATCCGCAGGTGCACGGCGACCAGCTCCAGTGCCGTCTGCCAGCGACGCCAGGCGGTTGTCCGGTCACAGGCAAAGCGGCAACAGATGTCCTTCCAAGGGTAGCGTTGCGCCCGCATCCAGACGAGGTGACGCTGTTCCTCGTCCAGCCACTGGACCCACTGCATCGTCTCCAGCATCCGGTCGATGGCAGCAGGGTCAGGAGGAAAGCGGTAGACCGGCGGCTCGGCGCCGAGGTTTTCCCAGGGCATGCGCTTGATCGCTGGCCAGCAGTTGAAGTAGCCCTGTACCCGAACCGGAGGAAGGCGGTGGGCGGTTCGTGCGGCCTCGATGAACCGATCGGCCACGGTCTCGATCGTCCACTCAGCCATGTCGACGCTCCTTCGGCCCGTACAGCCGTTCACCGATCCGGCGTAGCAGTTCGCGTTCGACCCAGTCGAGCCGCGCATCGTCTGGTGAGATCACCAGGATCTGTTGCTCACGCCAGCCTTCGCGTTTGATCTGCTCCGGATCGGGTCGCGGATCAGGCTGCAGCCGAGCCAGGGCACAGCGGTATGCGGGAGTCGGAACCTTCATCTCACACCTCCTGTGTCTCGATGGCCCAGTGCAGGAGTGCAATGGCGTCGGCTTCGTTGTCATCGGCAGGCGCGTGGCCACGCAACTGCGCGGCAGTGATCATCTGGTCCTTGTTTGCGTTGCCTTTGCCGGTAGCGTGTTTCTTGATCGTGCCCACCGGAACGCCCTGATAGGGGATCTGGTGGTGCTCGCACCAGGCAGTGAGGTGGGCCATGAACCCGCCGTAGGCGTGTGCCGCATCGACACCGGCATGGCGACGGACCTCCTCGAAGTACACGGCGTCAATGCCATCACACGACTGCTTGATCTCGGTGAGCCAGCGCTTGAAGCGGAGGTAGCGCATGCCGCCACCCTCAAAGCGCTGCGGCTTGAAGGATTCCGACCCGGTGGTCACGGCGCCTTCGCGGTCGCGCACAGCCCAGCCGGTCTGGGTGCCAAGGTCCAGCGCCAGGATCGACGGCACGGACGGCCGCCGATGGTCTGGTGCCGGGTGGCCGGCAAGCCCCCGACGTAGGGTAGAGGGACCCTCTGGTCCCTCTCCTACGTAGTAGGAGGGGGAGTTTTCGCCAACTGGAGAAAGGGAGAAAGTCCAGCAACCACGCGGGTTTACGCCAGTTGGCAAGTTGGCAGCGTTGCCAACTGCCAACTGCGGGGCACTCCCGGCAATGCCTTGATTTTCCTGGGATTCCAGTTGGCAGGAGTTTGCCAACTGCGGGTAGTTGGCAAGGACACGGGTGCAGTTGGCAACGGCGCTGCCAACTGCCGATTGGGTGATTTTCATGCGGCCTCCGGATCGTTCAGTTCGTCGTGATAGACCCACACGTCGGGGTTCTCGACGGGCATCGAGGCGCCGGAATGCGGGCACTTGTAGTGGGTGGGGAGCACCGTGTGCTCGCGTATCGGCAGCTCGCCGGTGGCCGTGTCGACATCGCCCGCCGGTATGCGCAGCACCATGCCTTCGACGCAGAGATAGCCGAACTTGGTGCGGCCGCTGGAGGGCAGACCGTAGTCAGCCGCGTTGCGGAAGTACTTGATGTAGCCCTGCGTTGAGAGCGCGGACACGCGTTCACGGATCGTGCGCTCGCCGCCCAGGCCTGCTTTCCCCTCGAAGGACTCCGCGAATTGGTTGGCGGTGTAGCAGCGCCCGTTGCCGGCCTCCTCGAACAGGATCTGAAGGATCGCGTCGCGTTTGCGGCGGCGCTCGGCATCCAAGCGCTGGCCGTAGTCCTTCATCACCAGCCGCTCGTTGGCATCGACCTCGCGCCACTCGCCGTTGATCTTGTCGACGTGTCTTTGCGGGATGCCCGCACCGTTGCGTAGTTCGTAAATGAGCTGGCGAGTCGTGCGCGTCTCGTCGGGCCGGAACAGCAGCATCCCGGTCGAGTAGTAGCCGCGCAGACTTCCCGCGCCGGCCAGCGCCTGGAACGGGTCCTCCTCGAACTGCTTCTTGCCGAGCTTCTTGGTGTGGTGCGCGAGGATGACCCCGGCGTCCGGATTCACCGCCTGGCGAATCCGCTCCACCCGCTGCGACAGGAAGAACAGCATGGCGCCGTTGTCGTTCTCACCACCGGCATCGCCGCCGTCGAATACGTTACGGATCGGGTCGATGGCGATGATGTCGGGCGGCTCGCCGCCGAAGGCGGTCGCAATCGCGGGGATCACCTGAGCGAGACCGGCGTCATCGAGCACCAGCCGCAACTGCGGTGTGGCGACGAAGTTGGTGCGGGCGTCCAGAAGCCGGTGGGACGGCAGGCGGACATCCTTCACGCGCTCGCGCAAGTAGTGGTACTGGACCTCGGCCTGCAGATAGAACACCCGTAGCGGACGGGGTGGCTGCATGCCCAGAAATGCAGCGCCAGCCGCCATGTGCGCCAGCCACGACAGCAAGAAATCACTCTTGCCAACCTTGGGCGCGCCACCGAACACCAACATGCCTGCCGGGGTTAGCACGCGTGGGGAGATTAGATCCGGTGGCAGCGGTGAGTTGTCGTCGAGCAGTTCGCCCATCGTGAAAGTGGGCAGAGAGGGAGCCGCTGCCTTGACCACGCGACGTTCGCCCTGGCTGATGAATGCTGCGCAGTCGAAGCCTTCGTCGACAGCGTCTGCGGCGTCCCACTTGGCCGGCTTGTCGGTCGGCGGCACCAGGATGGCCACGGACGTACTGCCTGCAGCCACGCAAGCACGCGCTGCGCTTTCGGCGTAGTCCCAGCCGGGTGCATCCCGGTCTGGCCAGATGACGACTGATTTCCCGGCCAGCGGACGCCAGTCGGTTTTGTCCACAGGCGCCTTGGCTCCGTTCATCGCGGTGGTGGCCGCAATGCCGCAGGCGATGAGGGCAGTCGCACACTTCTCGCCTTCGACCAGGACAATCTCTCGCGCTTTTGCGATGGCCGGCTGGTTGTAGAGCGGCCTCGGGTCGGGTGCGCGCCACATGCGGGCGCGAACATCCCAGGGGCGGTATTCCTTGCCCGTCGGCGGGTCGTACCGGTAGACGCAGGCGATCAGTTCACCCTGAGGTGATAGGTAGTCCCACTTGGTGGTGTAGGCGCCGAGGTCGTCCATCGGCACGCTGCGAACATCGCGGCGCATCGGCGTGACGCTCGGGGGAGCAATACCGAGCCACTGCCGGATTTCACCGGCGATGCGTGGGAAGTCGCTCCGGGCGCAGCGACCCTGCGACCGCGCCCATAGATCGATGACGTCGCCACCCTCGTCGGTGGAGAAGTCTTTCCACAGGCCACGCCGTGGCCCGTCGAGCTCAACCACCAGGCTCTTGCCGGGGTTGCCGTCAACATCACCGACGTAGAACTTGCCACCTCGGATGCGCCCCTGCGGAAACAGGTAGTGGAGGACGGTCTCGAGCCGGTCCAGCAGCCCGGCGCGCAGCGCGTCGGTGTCCGATGCCAGCTCTTCGCGCTGCTCGGGTGCGTCGTTGAAATCGAGCCAGATGATGTTGTCGGCCATCATGTCGAACCCCAGCAGCGGTCCTGCCAGGGGCAGAACTTGCACTCGACATGCGTCGGCGTGGTGGCATGGCGCGGCAACAGCTCATGAATCTCCGTCGCCGTGATGACCCGAACCGCGCGATCGGACATCCGCTGCGCCAGGCCGCCGTCGAACGGCACCAGCTCGAACCAGATTTCCTCGGAGTCCTTGTTGATGGCGGTGAACAACGCCGGGTTCGCCGAGATGCCCGGCACGCTGGCTTCCATGTAGGCCTGGTAGACAGCCATCTGCGCGGCATAGACGGGCTTGGATTTGCTGACGCCGTGCTTGACCGTGTCCCGCCAGGACTTGTCATTCATGGTCTTGCACTCCCACAGGGCGGGATAGGCCATGCCAAGCGCTGCGGGACCGCCGTTCAGCACGCCGTCCACGTGCCCCTGGATGCGGCCGCCCGCGACCGAAAAGCCGAACTGACCGCCACCGGCCTTCTGTGTGTACAGCTCGAATCCGGCCATGCGCAGCCAGCGGATGGCCAGCTCTTCGAGGGCGTGTCCCACCTCGAAGATGCGCAGCACGCGACCCGGGATGTCCCTGCCAGGATCGACGGGTGTTTGCAGATACTCGTATTGCAGCGCGCGCTCGCAGGCAACGCCCAACCTGGACGCACCGAGGTAGTTGCGCCGGGATTGGTTGTCACGATCGGAGCTCAGCGCGGCGTCGATGAGCACGCCGATCTGCTCATGGATCTTGGGGCGATGGTTGAAATCCAGCATCAGAACGGCACTCCCGTCGAAGCAGGCTTGCCCTGGCGGGCAAGTCGCTCCTCAAGAAAGGCGCGATCCTTTTCCGCCATCCGCTCGTGCTCGACGAGCATGTGTTCCTGGTAGGCAGTCACCACCACGTCGATCAGCATCAGCACTTCGTCTTTGCTGTAGTCCGCCAGCGGTCGCTGCATGCCGATGGAGCCCACATACTCGCCAAGCGGTGCCAGGCAGGACGCCATAGCGGCGACCTCCATATCACTGGGATCGATCATGTGACCTCCCGTCTTTTCCATCAGACGCGAAAAGGCGCTCTGGCAGCGCATGGAGCAGAACACCCAGCGGTCCGAGTAACGTCGTGGGTCGGTGCGCGGGAGTCGGGGATTGAAGTAGCCGAAGCCCTTGGCCTTTCGGGAGCAGACTGCACATTTCATGGCGTACATCCCTGTACGCCACCCTTCGGGCCGCCTGACGGCGGTGCAAATGTTCGTTCCTGATCATTTGTCACGCGGCCTCCCGGTGGGCATCGTTGGCAGCCACCACGAGGCGCTGAATCGACGATTTGTTGAACTGGAATGACAGCAGCGCCGAGGCCTGATAGCGCGTCATGCCAAAGTCGGCGCGCAGCGCCTGCGGCAGATACTGCAGTTGCTTCGGCGTTGGCGGTTCGTTCAACCAGCGTCGGGTCTTGTGCGCGGAGTCCGCCGACTCGCGGTCGTTCAGCCAGTCATCGGCTTTGGCCATGCAAACCGTGCGATCGCCGACTGCCAGCAAACGTGGCTGCAGATCGTTCCCGCCGCCCACGGCATGCCAACGTCCATTGAGGAAGAACACGCCGCCCCAGGCGTTGAAGCCGGTCGCCATCAAGGCGTCGTCACAGCCAAACAGATCGCACCAGCGGAAGTTCGAGCGCTTGAGCAGATCGATCTCGGTCATCACGAAATCGGCCAGTGCGTCAGTGTCGTCGGCGTGCTCGTTCTCCCAGACGAAGCCGCACAGCGGGCATTCACGGCAGCCGAGCGGGACGGTGGCTTCACAGGACGGGCAGTCCTTGGTGGGCGCCTCACCGTGATGCTGGTGCCCGTCGAGATTGACGTCCTGTTCCAGAGAGCCGTGCATCAAGGTCGCGGTGCCGAAGTCCAGGACCACGCAATCGGTCTTGATGACGCCAGGATGCTCCGTTGGATCGATCGTTCGCAGGCCGCGCCCGATCATCTGGGTCAGCGTTGACTTGTGCGAGCTGGGTCGCAGCAGAACCACGCAGGACGTGGGCGTGAAGTCGTAGCCCTCCGTGAGCACGGCCACGTTGACAACCACCTGCGCGGCGCCGGATTCGTAGTCGGCAAGGCGCGCCTTGCGCTCCGCATCGGACAGCTCGCCGTGCACGATCACGGCGGATACACCGGCATCCTGAAATGCCTGCCGCACGCACTCGGCATGGGCAACAGTCGAGCAGAACACGATCGTCTTGCGGTCGCCGGCCTTCTCGCGCCACTGACGGATCACGGCATCGGTGATGGGCGTCTTGTTGAGAATCGCCTCAACTTCCGACATGTCAAAGTCGGTGGCCGTGCGCCGGACCCGCGTCAACTGCTCCTGCGCGCCGACATCAATGACGAAGGTGCGTGGCGGCACGAGGTGACCGGAGGCGATCAATTCGCCGAGCGTGATTTGATCCGCAACGTTGCTGAATACTTCTCGCAGACCCTTGCCGTCACTGCGGGCTGGCGTCGCGGTCACCCCGAAGATCTGGGTGCGTGGGTTCTTGTCCAGCACCCGGTCGATCACGCGGCGGTACGATGCCGAGGCTGCGTGATGCGCCTCATCGATCACGAGCAGATCGAGGATCGGGATGGCGGCAAGATGGTTGTCGCGTGACAGCGTTTGCACCATCGCGAACGTGGCGCGCCCGGACCAGGATTTGTCCTTGGCATCGAACACGGAGGTGCTGATGCCCGGATTCACCCGTGCAAACTTGGATAGGTTCTGACCGGTCAGTTCATCGCGGTGGGCGAGAATGCAGGCTTTGGCATCCGGCTCGACCAACAGGCCGCCGGCCACCGCCGACAGCATGATGGTTTTGCCAGACCCGGTGGGGCCAACAGACAGGGTGTTCCCGTGTTGGGCGAGAGCCGCCAGTGAGCGCTCGACCAACAGGGCTTGGCGGGGGCGAAGCATCATGGCGGCGTCCCCCTTACTGTGCCCAGCTCGGGCGGCCCGGCACGGAGGCACGGCCCGTGGCCTGGGCATACGCGTTCGACCCATTCGCTGGCGCCGGCGCCGCAGCCTTCGCCGCTCCGCTCGCTCCGCCCATGAGTGCGGCGTAGTCCTTGCGGTCGGGCGTGATCGCTGCCTTGATCACGCTCTTGTCCTGGCCGTTCTGGTCCTTGTCCCAGTCGACCTTGCCGAGAAACTCGATGCCATCGAGATCGGCAAACCCGCTGATGCGGCGCGCGTTCTGCGCGGCAGGACTGTTATCGCCAGGATGAACACCGCGCGCCGAGTTGAGGATCGCCTTGACGAAAGTGCGGCCCATGTTGGCCCACTCGGGTCCCTTGGGACTGTGCAGACCGACCAGCGACCACATCTTGCGACGGGCGAACTCACCCTCCATGACGACGAACTCGCAGTTCAGGTACACCGAGCCGGTGTTGTCGTTGCGGGTGGCATAGCCGCCGGTCCATCCCTGCGACGGATCATCGAAGCCGCCCGGCTTGATGGTCATGCGGACACGCACCAGGGTGCCCTTGGGGATCAGGTCGAAAGAGGTTTGTTCGGAAGCGGAATTGAAATCGAAGTAGGTCATGATCAGGACTCCTGAGTCGAAGTGGATTCGGGGGTGGCAACGGGCGCTGGGCGTGCGAACTCAAGCCGCTCGATGGCGGGCTTGGCAGGGCCAGCGATCTTTTCCATGAGGCGGCCGAGGTGCGGCTCCTCAATCGGATCGAGCCGGCCAGAGCGGTCCTTGGCGGGGTAGCCCCACGCGTTCAGCGTGTGGCAAACGAAGGCGCGGTAACTGGCACCGTCATCGGCCTTCAGCTCGGCCAGAGTGACGACCTCGTCGACGATTCCGGGCAGTTCCAGTCCGGTTTTCGAGCCGTCGATCTGCAGCGAGAACACGCGGCGATTGAAGTCATCGAGCTTCTCGTCGAGGATGCCGACGAACCACACGTTCTTGCCGCGCGTGTGCTGCAGGTGGGTCAGCCAGGCGATCATTTCCTGGCCCATCAGCCCGTATGCCCCCCGACTGTCGGGTTTGCCGGTCTTCTCGGAGTAGGCCTGGGGCTGTCCCTTGCACCATTGCAGGCACAAGCGACCGGCCACGGTGATGGAGTCGACGAACACCGTGTCGTACTTGTCCAGGACCGACGGGTCACCGAAACGCGCGCACACGGCATCGAAGTGGGCTTGGCTGAACGGCTGGTCGTCGCGCAGCGCCGGGTTCGGCCCGCCGATGTACACCGCGAAGTCTCGGCACTCCTGCCAGGTGCGCGGGCGGATCGTGTCACCCGCCCAGCCCTCGACAGCCAGATCCCCGGCCTCGAGATCAAAGAACAGTGTGGCCGTGGGTTTCAGCGTCCAGAGTTGCGAAGTCTTGCCGATGCCGCTCTTGCCGACGAGCACGCCTTTTACGCCACGGCGCTCGGCCAGGCGCTGGTCTGCAGTAATGATGGGGAGGCTCATTTGCCGGCCTCCTCGGTGCTGATGTTGGCGAACGCGTCAGCAACGGTGGTCATGCCCAGCGCGCCGCGCTTGCGGGCCATTTCGTACAGGTCGCGCAGGCCACTCAGGCGCCGATGGATAACGCGGGTTTCGGACTCCAGGCCCTGGATCGCGAATGCCACGTCATCGATGGTGGCGTCCTCCAGCCGACGCAGGACTTCGTCGGGGCGGTTGCCGTCCAGCGCTGGGATGCGGATGGTTTCGGGCAGATCCCGGAGGTACATCTCCGGCTGTTTGCGAAGCAGTTCGAGCAGCGTAGGTTTGCTTTTCATGGCGATTACTCCTGAAGCAGAGCGAGACGAAAGCCCGGCTTGCCGGTCTTGAGGGTGCGTGCCGGGGCGAAGGCGCTCTTGAGCGACTCGGGCCACGCGTTGAACTTGGTTTCCGAGATCCGGTGGCTGACTTCCACGTACTCGGACGGGTCGTCACCGTTGGCGGCAATGCGTCGGGTGATCTCGGCGAGACGCGTCTGATCCCAGTCAACTTTCTTGGGCAGATCGGCGGTGATGCGGACATGGCCGTCGTCGAAATGAACGACGCCGGTGTCCTTGCCTGCGGCCAAGCGCAGCTGGTGGGCCCGGTCGGCGTACTTGAGATCCAGTGCGCGATCGACGTGCTCGACGATCGCCTTGGCTGCACCCAGGAGATCAGCGGCGTCGTTCTTGAGCTGGAACAGCGATTCACTCGCAAGCGCAGCGAGTTCGCCGGCCGGGGTGGTCAGGACTTCGTCGGGGGAGATGCGGTTCACAGGGCACCTCCGGCATTGACGCGTTCAGAGGTGCTCTTGCGCAGGCTCTCGGTTTCGTAGGCTTCGATGTCCTCGACGCGATACGCGACGCGACCTTGCAGCTTCAGAAATACCGGGCCGATGCCTTCGGAACGCCAGCGTTCAAGCGTGGCTTCGCTGACTCCCCAGCGTTCGGCCAACTGGCCTTGATTCAGATGTTTGACACTCACGATGCACTCCTTCTGGTTGTTGCGAATTCGTGAGGTCAGTTTCGAAGTCGGCCTGTGCGGGCGTCTGCCGCCGCCATGTACGGGCTGATGTACGGACGCAGCTTCTGAGGGGAAAAGCGGAGCCCAGAAAGCAAAAAACCGCCCGAAGGCGGTTGTGCGTGGTGCTGCCAACAGGTGGCTGGTCAATCTCGGCGGAAGCCATACTTCCCCTTTTCAGGGTTGTCGATGTAGTCCTCCCAGTCGGTGTTGCCACTGAACAGGTTCTGCATACGCTGACTGCGAGCCGTCTTCTTGTCCGCATAGGCTGCGCCGAGAATTTCGGCGGCTGGGAGAAGCCACCTGTCGTTGATGGCCTGCTCGAACATGTAGCGGACTGCCGCAGCCTGGCGCTCGCCTTTGATCGTCCAGGGCTTGGTCTTTGTGCGGATGGTCAGTGTGTTGGTGTACTCGTCAAAGTGCACCGGCAACACTGGTCGGATCTCGCCATCGGGCGGAGCGGACAGGATCCGATGCAACAGATCCATGTCGATGCATGGCGTCGCGACGTAGTCGACAATTGCATCTCGAAGCGACGCGAAGCGGTAGCTACGCGGTGGCCGCACGAACTGCGGCAACACGCTGCCCGACGACAAGATCAGGCCTTGCTCAGGAAGACTCGTCTGACTGAAGTGCCGAAACAGCTGCTCGATGGATTGCGTCAACCCGCGAACGATCCAGATATCTGTCAGTGCTGGTCCGACTCTGGCCTTACCCAAATGCCAGAGGGAATCGTCCAGCAGGGGCGCCTCAATGCCCTTGCGCAGGGCCTGTGCGATACCGAGAAGATCGGCGACGACGTTCAGGATCGCAGCGGGTCGAACGCTGTAGACGGCGACCTCAGCAGCCGAGACGAATTTCCACCGAAAGGTCTCGGGGCACCGGTATCGATAGCGATCGGGCTGATCGTCTTCCATCAGGTCGACGTGTACGCGATCGTCGTCGAGCGGCGCAGGGTAGCTGCCGGCGTAGCCGACACAATCGGCCCATTGTTCCACCTGCTTAGCGGTCAGGGATGTCTGCCCCAAGATGCTCCAGCCGGGCACCCCGCGAAGCCGCTGTCCGTCGCCACCGACAATCGGCTGCCCTGACTGCTCGAACAAGTCGATCAGATCAAGCAGCGACAGTGTCGACAGGGGCTTCGACGACATGGCCGATCTCCTTCACCAGATGCCATTTGGCCAGCAGGCGGTCGCACAGCGCCCGGTCCTTTTCCCGCTTCGTCTTGATGTTGCATTTGTTGTCGTCACGCAGAATCACGGTGATGGTGCGCGCACGGTCTTTGCCGACCTTTTTCACTTTGATGGACAGCTTGGCGTAGTTCAGGTGGTGATCCCGGAAGTCGAAGGTGGGGCTGATCAACGACCGGGCAGCGGTGTAGATGTCGTCTGCGTCCTTGGTCCAGATTTTCACCAGCAGCGACCGCCCGTTTGCAGCGGAGTAGCCGAGCTCGACGACCTTGACGAACGCCACCGGCTCATCGGCGATGTCGAAGTTTCGTGGTGCGGCCAGGCTCTGGTAGTCGTATTGCTTGAGCGGGATCTTCTCGCCGGTGATGGGCGATTGCAGCAGGGAATCGGCCACGATGCGCGCCAGCGCTTCGCGGCCAGCCGTATCTTTGGACAGGACCTCCAGGTGCCCATTGGCCGGCTCATAGGTGATGTGCGAGGACACCGCCCGGATCACCTCTTGAGGCACCAGTTCGCTGGCCTGCACGCAGTCGATGATTTCCGGCGGACGGTTGTGGTGGATGCTGATCTGGTAGAGGTCCACCTCTTCGCCGGTCTGCGTATCAGGCCGCAGACGCTTGAAGATCTGGATTGCGACGGCATCATCGGAGCATCCGAGTTGTTGCGCGACGGTCTGGTGGAACGCCGTTTTGGCGGCTGCGTCGTCGAGTACCGCAAGATTGGCTGGCGCGATGAAACCGGAGTAACAGGACGCACTTTGCCGAAAGACGTCGGCTTGCCGGGCGCTCAGCGCTTCCTCGAAGAGTGCGGGCTCATGGATATGGAGCCATAGCGCGCGTTGGTACTGGTTCGGGATCGCGGCGAAGGCTTCCCGGGCGGCATCATCGAAGATGTCGTCCTTGAACCCGTCGATGACGTCCTGGCCAGCGCCATCCGACAACAGCACGATCCGTTCGGCTACCTCCTCGATCCGCTGCCGCTCACTCACCCCAAGGGCGGACAGTACGGCCTCCATCTGCTCGCGCTGTTCCTTTTTCGGCGTCTTGGCGTCTGGGTCCGGCATGGCCAGGCTGAACTCGTCCACCATGAATTCACGGAACACTGCCGGCGGCAGGTGGCCCAGGAGCTTGGTCAAATTCTCTGCATCGTTCATCTACATACCCCTCAAAAGGTTTGGATTGGCTTGGTATCAGCCCCGACGGCCCCTTTTTCCGATTGGGGTGTGCAGACCGATGGCGTTCGGTGTGCCGAACGGTTACGATTGTCTCGGACGGATGATGGGTTTGTCAAGCAGGTACGAATGCGTTCGGTCTAGTGGTATTATTTTCGGCCTGACGCCAACACATGAGGAGAAACCAGTGCCATCGCCCTTGGGGGACAAGATCCGCGCGTTGCGGAAGCAGAAGAAGCTCAGCCTGGAACAGTTGGCCGAAATGACCGACTCCAGCAAGAGCTACATCTGGGAACTGGAGAACAAGGACGAGCCGAAACCATCGGCCGACAAGATCGGAAAGATCGCCGCCGTCCTCGACGTCACCACGGAGTTCCTGCTGACCGAGTCCACGGCGACGCCGGACGAGGCGGTACTCGACGAGGCGTTCTTCCGCAAATACAAAACCATGTCGGAGCCGGACAAGAAGAAGCTCCGCAAGATCCTCGAAGCCTGGGAAGATGAATGACGGATGCGAAAAAGCCCATGGCCGAGGCCAACCGCATCTCGTCCATGCTCAACACGGTGATCGGTGCGGATCGGTTTCCGGTCAAGGTTGACGAGCTGGCGCTGGAGTATTCGCGTCAGTGTTTCGCAGACTCGCCGATCGACAGGGTCGAAGGCACGGATCTGGAAGGTTTTGATGGTCTGCTGAAAGCCAACAAGGCGAAATCGAAGTGGCTGATCCTCTACAACAGTGCCACTCCGTCGGAGGGTCGCAAGCGCTTCACAATTGCGCATGAGTTCGGTCACTACATACTGCACCGTCACCAGCAGGATATTTTTCAGTGCGGCGACGGTGACATCGAAACGGGCGACAACAACGAACGCGACATCGAGGTCGAGGCGGATTTGTTCGCCTCGACCTTGCTGATGCCGCTCGACGACTTCCGGCGCCAGGTGGATGGTCAGCCGATCAGCTTCGATCTGCTGGGCCGCTGCGCCGACCGCTATGGTGTGTCGCTGACGGCCGCCGCCTTGCGCTGGACCGAGATCGCACCCAAACGCGCCGTGTTGGTGGCCAGCCGTGACGATCACATGCTGTGGGCCAAGTCGAACAAGGCGGCGCTGAAGTCTGGCGCCTACTTCGCGACCCGCAGAAACACCATCGAACTGCCGGGTGATGCGCTGGCGCACAGCAATAACGGCTGGGCCGGCAGCCAACAGCAATCTGCACGGGCGCAGCTTTGGTTTCCACGTGAACCGGAAAGCATGCAGGTCAACGAAATGATCAGGATTGCCGGTCAGTACGACTACACGCTGACGTTGCTGTTGCTGCCAGAAGCCGAGTGGCAGGGAGCTCGCCACGATGACGAGGAACCGGAGGAAGACACCTACGACCGGTTCATCCGCAACGGCCAGTACCCGGTGCGATAGCCAATGGGTCGCCGAGCATGACAGCCTACAAGTGGCAATTCGCCTCCCGTTTCCGCCGCCACGCATTCGGCTGGCGGTCCGACACGCCGGTGCAACGGATCAAGGAAGCCATCGCGGAGATCAAGCAGGTCGCCCGCAAGGAGCCTGTGCTCGCGGCTGAAGGCGCCATTACCCTACTGGAAAAACTCTCGCCGGCGCTGGAACAGGTGGACAGTTCATCGGGTGTCCTGGGTTCGGCGGTCAACAAGGCCATCGATACCCTCGTGCCAATCATCGTCAAGGCCGACGTCGAGCCGAAGCAGCGGCAACGCTGGCTGGAGCGGCTATGGCAGGCCTTGCAGGACGACGAGATGCCCTACATCGAACTGCTGGGCGACTACTGGGGCGAACTGTGCGTGACGCCGGAACTGGCATCACGCTGGGCCGACGAGTTCATGCCCGTTGTTGAAAGCGTGTGGAACCCGAATGCATCGGGGCATGGATTCTTCAAGGGCACCAGTGCCTGCCTGTCCGCGCTGTTCGCGGCGGGTCGCTATGACGAGTTGCTGACCCTGATCGACAAGGCGCGGTTCAAGTGGTGGCACGACCGACGCTGGGGTGTGAAAGCCTTGTCGGCGATGGGCAAGAAAGCTGAGGCAATTCGCTACGCCGAGGAGTCGCGCGGACTCAATGATCCGGGCTGGCAAATCGCCCAGTCCTGCGAAGCCATCCTGTTGTCTTCAGGTTTGGCCGACGAGGCCTACCAACGCTATGCCGTGGCGGCCAATCAGGGCACCACGAACCTGGCCACCTTTCGTGCCATCGCAAAGAAATACCCCAGCGTGCCGCCGGAGCAAATCCTGCGCGACCTGATTGCCAGCACGCCGGGCGCAGAAGGTAAGTGGTTTGCTGCCGCCAAGGATGCGGGCCTGTTCGATGTGGCGATCGAGTTGGCCACGCGCAGCCCGACCGATCCGCGCACGCTGACGCGCGCCGCCCGTGATTACGCTGAGAAGCAGTCGCACTTCGCGCTGGCGGCGGGACTGGCTGCACTGCATTGGATCTCGCGAGGCCACGGTTACGAGATCACTGGCGGTGATGTGCTCGATGCGTATGCGGCGGTGATGCAGGCGGCTCCTGGTGCAGGCGTTTCCGCCCAGCGCATCAACGAGCAGATCCGGGCGATGACCGCCGGTGCGCAGCCCGGAAACTCGCTCATGAGCACTATGCTGGCGCGTCATTTGTCGAGCTGAACGGGACCCGCTTTCCGCAATAGCCTGCACCAGCCCGCACGCATCCGAAACTCCCTCATGGTGTCGGCGGCAGTCCATCCGGACAATTTCACTGCATGTGAGTTTGACGGAGAGGACCGCTACCCATGCATCAAATCAATCATCTACCACCGGAACGGATGACGCCGGTTCAGCGTCGCCACGAGATCGCGTCGTTGCTGGCCAACGGCCTGGCACGCCTGCGGATCTGCGGCGCGGAACAGTCCGCACATATCGCCGAAGCGAGCGAGTTTGAGCTTGGCTTCTCTGGCAACCAGCGCGTTCATTCAGACCCCGTCAACAAGACAACTACGGAGTCCAAATGAGCACGTCACTTTCAACGCCGCCATCGGTGGCAGCACAAATCGCCAGGTTGCCCGAGCTACCGATGGCAGAAATCCGGGCCCTCTGGCAGAAGTTGGTCGGCGGCGACACGCCCACCCACAACCGCCAATTCCTGGAACGCCGCATTGCGTACCGGCTGCAAGAGGCAGAATTCCGCAAGGTCGACGCCAACCTGCTGGATCGCAATCAGCGCCGCATCGAATCCCTGCTGGAAACCGGCAAGGTGAAAAAGCGCGACCGCGATTACCGTCCGGCCGCCGGCACGATGCTGACCCGGGAATACAAAGGCGTCGAGTACCGCGTGATCGCGACCGCCGATGGCCAGTACGACTTCCAAGGCCAGATGTTTCCAAGCCTCTCGATGATCGCCCGCGAGATCACTGGCATGCGCTGGTCGGGGCCGCTGTTCTTTGGCCTCAAGCCGCCATCCAATGCCAAGACCAAGCCGTCCATCAAGAAGCGAGGTGGACGATGAGCGAAGTTTTGAAGCGCCGCATGCGCTGCGCGGTCTATACGCGCAAATCCACCGACGAGGGACTCGACCAGGAATACAACTCCATCGACGCCCAGCGCGATGCCGGTCACGCCTACATCGCCAGCCAACGCGCCGAAGGCTGGATTCCGGTGGCTGACGACTACGACGATCCTGCGTTCTCCGGCGGCAACATGGAGCGCCCGGCGCTGCGACGCATGATGGCGGACATCGAGGCCGGCAAGATCGATGTGGTCGTGATCTACAAGATCGACCGACTGACGCGCAGCCTCGCGGACTTTTCCAAGATGGTCGAGGTGTTCGAGCGCTACGGCGTGTCGTTCGTGTCGGTCACCCAGCAGTTCAACACCACGACCTCCATGGGCCGGCTGATGCTGAACATCCTGCTGTCCTTCGCCCAGTTCGAACGCGAAGTCACCGGCGAGCGTATCCGCGACAAGATCGCGGCCAGCAAGCGCAAGGGCATGTGGATGGGCGGCGTGCCACCACTTGGCTACGACGTCGCGAACCGCCGGTTGGTGCCCAACGAACGCGAGGCCAAACTGATCCGGCACATCTTTCAGCGCTTCGTCGAACTCGGCTCCAGCACCGCACTGGTCAAGGAACTGAAGCTGGACGGCGTGACATCGAAGGCGTGGACGACGCAAGACGGCAAGACTCGCGATGGCAGGCCGATCGACAAGGGCCACATCTACAAGCTGCTCAGCAACCGGACCTACCTCGGCGAGTTGAGACACAAGGATCAGTGGTACCAGGCGGAGCATCCGCCCATCGTCGACCGCGCACTGTGGGACAACGTCCACGCCATCCTGACCACCAATGGCCGGGTGCGCGGCAACGCGACGCGGGCGACGGTGGCGTATCTGCTCAAGGGCATCGTCTTCGGCAACGACGGCCGCGCGCTGTCACCTTGGCACACAACCAAGAAGAACGGGCGCCGCTACCGCTATTACGTGCCCCAGCGTGACGCCAAGGAACACGCGGGCGCCTCGGGTTTGCCGCGACTGCCTGCCGCAGAACTCGAGTCGGCGGTGCTTGACCAACTGCGCGCGATCCTGCGTGCCCCGAATCTACTCGGCGAGATGCTGCCGCAGGCGATCAAACTCGATCCGACCCTGGACGAAGCCAAGATCACCGTGGCCATGACCCGTCTCGACGCGATTTGGGATCAATTGTTCCCGGCCGAGCAGACCCGGATCGTGAAATTGCTGGTCGAGAAAGTCATCGTGTCGCCCAACGACCTCGAAGTGCGGCTGCGCGCCAACGGCATCGAGCGTCTGGTGCTGGAACTGCGCCCCGAGCCCGTCGACCAAAAAGCGGAGGCGCTGGCATGAGCGACATCCGCATCCAGAAGACCGGTGAGCCAGACATCTTGCAGACGAGCGACGGTAGGCTGACTCTGTCCGTGCCGATCCAGATCAAACGCCGCAGCGGCCGCAAGCTGGTCACATTGCCGAACGGTGAGACGGCCTCAGTCAGGCCGTGGGACGTGGCGCCGACGTCACTTCAACTGGCGCTGGCCAGGGGCCATCGCTGGCTGGCCATGCTGGAATCAGGGGAAGCGAAGTCGTTGAAGGAGATCGCCACGCGGGAGGGGATCGACAACAGCTACGTGAGCCGGATGGTCAACCTGACCACGCTGGCGCCCGACATCGTCGCCGCCATCCTGGATGACGCACTGCCGAACCACATCACGCTGTTCGATCTGGCGGTTGATCCGCCGGCGCTGTGGGATGCGCAGCGGGCGAGGATTGTCGGCTCAACGCCAAGGTGAGGTCACTGATTGATCGTATTTTCCAGCGCGCGCAGGCGATCGACGATGGCAGCGAAGGCGGGAGGTTCGCCGATGAACATGCCGGCACCGATCATGCGCTCGAAGTCATCGCGTAGCGCGGCCAGTGCAGCATCTTTCGGAATGAGTTTGATCTGCCCGGTAAGGCATGCGTCGTAGTTGGCGTAGCTCGCGTTGTAGAAGACTTTCTTGTGCTTGACGACATCTGCGAGCAGGGCACGGTCGGCCACAGCGGCCTGCCCATGGGCTTGATCGGCCAGCATGGCCAGGTCGTACCAGTGGCGTGACAGGCGTTCGGCAGTGGCTCGGAACTCATCGCGCTGACACTCGACGTGCATCAGCGTCGCCTTCTCCCAGAATGTGCGTGCCGGGGACAGCACACTGACTGTCGAGCGAGGGAATTCGAGTTCGGCAATATGATCCGCGATGTCGGGCCGCACCTCATGCTCCTCGTTCGGTTCGGTGATGTTGCGGCCACCAAACTCGATCAGGACGCTGTTGCCCACGTAGTCCCCCGGCGCCTCCAGCACGGTCGGGTAGTGCACCCGCAACTGCTCGCCGTCATCGCTGACTTCAAGCTGGAATGCGTCGGCATCGAACTCGTCCGCCAGCATCTTCTGAAAGTGCGGTGCCACAACACCATGAGCATGATCGCGCACGAAGGACTTGAGATCCTCGCTGAATTTCTTCAGTCGATTACGCGAAACACCCTCGGCGAACGGGTCGAAGGAGCCGTCCAATCCACGGTAGTCGAGTGTGATGTCCACGTCCTCGGAAAAGCGCGCGATGGCTCCGAACACCTTGGAGAGCGAGGTGCCGCCTTTGAAAGCCATCGGAAGTCGACCAGGCATGGTGAATAGGGCCTGCAGCACCCAGCAAACCCAGACATCCTTTTCCAGCACGACAGGCGAGCGTGCGAGTTGCGGAGCCAATGCCCGGTAAATTTGGGACTGCTCTTCTGGTTCGATGTGCAGGAAGGACTCAGGCATGAACTGCCATCCGCTCGTTTCGGAAGATGGCGTCGCTCATCCACGCAGGCATTGAGCTGGTGGCTGACTTCAGCACCTCGAACTCGCTCGATCCCAGCTTGCGCCGAATTTTCTCGACGAGGGCGGGGGTCACTTCGTTCTTGCCGAGATACCACATCGCCGCAAGCGCGAGCCCGGCGGGTCGACCTGCCAGAGCCAACTTGCGCTGACAGACATGCTGCAGACGGATCTCCATCTTGCC
>SCUD01000139.1 GCA_004297335.1 Gammaproteobacteria bacterium | reverse complement strand
CGCTCTTCCGATCTCCCGCGCGCTCGTGCCGCCCGAACATACGCACTCGCGCGCGGGCCCCCGGCTGCCTCGCCCGCGCCGGGATCGGCCAGCGGCACGATCCTTGCAATTTCCTGGGTCATGATCGCCATTTCGATCGCTTCCGCGCCGGCTGCGCTGCAGCCGGTGACAGCGCCAGCTGCAGCACCGCAGCTGGAATGGGCTGCGATCCTCGCGACCATTACCGGCGCCATGCAGGCCGCGCCAGGCTTGCCGCGAGCGCCACCGGACGGCGAAGACGAGCCACCGGGCGGCATGCCGTTGCCGCTGCTGCCGCAGCCGCTGGTATTGCTGCAGGCCCCTGCACAGTCAGCGTGGGTTCCCGATGCCGGGAACGGAGCCCGACTGCCCGTGCCCGGGTCCCCGCAGGGGCTGGCGATCCCGGGATCATCCGGTCAGTTGCTGTCAGTCCCGGCAGATCCTGTCCTGCGGTTACCGGTGGCACCGCCACCGATCCTTGATCGATCCATGGCTGGTACTGCCTTGCTGCCGTCGGTACCGGTCGCCCAGGAGACTTCTCCGGTCGTGAGCCTGACACCGCAGCCAGCGACGACGACATCAGCCGCCGCTGCGTTGCCGCCGGCTGTCGCCGCGGTCGTTGAGGCCGGGCCGCCGGCCCGGTCCGGGCAGCGCCCGGCGATGGAGCGGAGGGCCGCAGGACCGCCACCGGCAATGGCCGCCATGCCATCGGCCGCGACCGGTCCGGCGCCCGTGATGCCGGCCTCGCGCCCGATGCCGGATGGATCTCTCGAACAACCACCGCCGGATCCGCTGCCGGGCGTCGCAGTGCCGCGACCGGAACCGTCGCCGGTACCGGTGTCGCTCACGACTTCCGCAGCCCTGACTCCGGCACTCACTGCCGCTGTGGATCCACAGGCCGAGCCGGCAGCGCTGCCCCTGTCTGCGCCGCTCGGCAGCGAGGAGTGGCAGGATCAGGTGGTCGAGCGCACGGGCTGGCTGGTCGACCAGGGCCAGGGCCGGGCCCAACTGCGGCTGAGCCCGCCGCAGCTCGGGGTCGTGGACGTGCAGGTACTGGTCGACGGTGACCGGGCGAGCGTCGCCTTCTCGGCACACAGCTCCGCGGCGCGGGAAGCGCTCGAGCTGGCGCTGCCGCGCCTCCGTGAAATGCTCGGCGGCCAGGGATTCAGCGGCGTGGATGTCAGTGTGTCCCACCATTCCCTGCCGGGGCGTTCCAGCGAGCGGCAGTCGCTGCCGGCGGGAGATGACGCCGCTGTGCCGCGCTTCCGTTTCGAGAACCCGGAGCCCCCGATTCGGGCGGTGGCGCGGGGCCGGTTCGACGCATACGCCTGAGAAGGCCCGCGGCGGCGCCAATTTTCTGACGAGCCAGAGTTCCGCTGCGACCGTCGTGACTTCGGACGGGATATGTAACTTACTGAAAATACAGGAGAATCACTAGAGTATTCGCTCTGGCATGGAACTTGCTCTCTGATCTGCGGGCGGGTCAAGCGAGGTTCGGCCAATGGATGAGACGCAGGACGCGGCACCCGCCGTGCCGGTGAAATCCGGCGGGGGCCTGCTGCCCCGGCTCCTGGCCGGGGTCGGGATGTTCGGCGTGACGCTGGCCGCGGTCGTCGCCGGTGGTTTCATCAATCATCTGCTGCATCCAACCCAGGAGCTGGTCGTCGGCGAGGATGGCCAGCTGACCCTGCGACCGCCGGAGCCCGAGGACGCCGGCGACGACGAGAAGACCGCCTCGGCGGCCGAGCCGGGCAAGCCGGCGCTCTATTTCGCGCTCGAACCGCCGCTGGTCGTCAACTTCACCGATGGCGCCGAGTTGCGCTTCCTGCAGGTCGCGATCGAGGTGATGTCGCGCGACGAGCAGGTGATCGCGGCCGTGCAGCAGAGTGCGCCACTGATCCGCAACGACCTGATCCTGCTGTTCAGCAACCGGCCGTTCGACGACCTGATGAGCCGCGAGGGCAAGGAAGGCATGCGCCGGGAGGCGCGTGCCGAACTGGAACGCATCGTGAAGCGCGAGACGGGTCGCACCGGTATCGAGGCGTTGCTGTTCACGAGCTTCGTCGTTCAGTGAGCAGCGCCGGCGAAAACGGCAAGCCACTGCTATCCGAGCAGGAGGTCGAGGCCTTGCTGGACCGCGCCGGTTCGCGGCCAGGTCCGGCCGGCGAAGTGCGGGACTTCGACCTCGCGGCCGCGCCACGCATCACCCGTGGCCGGCTGCCAACCCTTGAACTGCTGCACGAGAACTTCGCGAAGCAGTTCCGCGGCCGGCTCGGCGACCTGTTGCGCCGCGAGGTCCGGGTGACCTTTACCGGTGTCCAGTCGCTGCGAGCGGCCGAATACCTGGCGAGCCTGCCCGATCCGGCTTCGCTGGAACTCTGCCGGGCCCGGCCGTTGCCGGGGCAGGTCCTGTTCGCGCTGGATCCGCTGCTGCTGTTCACAATGGTCGAAGCCTACTACGGCGGCTCCGGACAGCCGGGCCGGCCGGCGCGCGAATCGGGTCCAACGCCGACCGAGGCGCGATTTGCGCGGGCGCTGATGCGCCAGGTCGGCTCGGATCTCGGCGCGGCCTGGGCACCGGTCGCCAGCCTGGAATTCGAATCGGTCAAGCAGGAGCGCAGCGCGCATTTTGTCGACTTCGCTGCGTCCGGCGAGCTCGTTCATGTCAATCGCTTCCTGCTGGAGCTGCCGGCGGCTTCTGGCCACCTCGACTTCGTGATTCCCGCCGGCAGCCTCGAGCCGCTGCGCGAGGTGCTCGCGGCCGGCGGCGGTATCCGACCCGTGATAAGCGGACGACCGTGGGCCGCAGCTCTTGGTCGTGGCGTAGCCCAGGCCGAGATCGAGGTGCGGGTCGTGCTGGCCGAGGCGCAGGTCAACCTCGGCGAGCTGGTGCGCCTGAAGCCAGGTGACGTGCTGCCGATCGAGGCACCCGCCGAGGCCACGGTCCTGGCCGGTGAAATTCCGGTCCTCTCCGGTCGCTTCGGCGTCTCGCGCGGTCGCAATGCGATCACCGTGACTGCGCCAAGGCGCTGAATTACGCATAGTGGAGGAATCCAGGTGAGCACATCGTCCCCGCAGGTCGCCGCGCCCGTTGCTGCGGACCCCGCAGCTGAAATCAACCTGGACCTGATCCTCGAGGTAGCGGTCACGCTGGCCCTCGAGGTTGGCCGCACGAAGATCCCGGTGCGCGAGCTATTGCAGCTGGCGCCCGGTTCGATCCTCGAGCTGGACCGGCTGGCCGGCGAGCCGCTCGACCTGCTGGTCAATGGCGTACGCGTCGCGCGCGGCGAGGTGGTCGTGGTCAATGACCGCTTCGGTGTGCGCCTGACCGACGTGGTGAGTCCACGCGAGCGGATCGAGAACGCGCGATGACGGATTCGCTGGCCGCCGTGCCATCCGGCGCTGGCGCCATCGGCCAGCTGCTGCTGTCACTCGCGATCATCGTGCTGTTGATCGTCGTGCTCGCCTGGCTGGCGCGGCGGCTGCGATTTGCGCAGCGGCCCGCCGGCGGCGTCCTCGAGCTCCAGGCGGAACTATCGCTCGGCCCGCGCGAGCGCATCGTGCTGCTCAGGATCGGCGATCGCCAGGCGCTGGTCGGGGTCAGTGCCGCGGGCCTGTGCTCGTTGCAGCCGCTCGAGGCGCCGGTCGCAACTGATACCAAAGTGGCCGGCACGCCGGCCGGACCCGGACTGCTGCAGCTGCTGGGCGTGCGGAGACCGGCCGGGTGAAGCGCTTCGCGCTCGCGCTGCTGTTGCTGGCCCTGCCGGTTGCCGCCGGAGCACAGGCGGCAGGTGGCATCCCGGCGCTGAGCCTGACCACCGGGCCGGGTGGCGCGCAGACCTGGTCGGTGACGATCCAGATCCTGATGCTGATGACGGCGCTGACGCTGTTGCCGGCGCTGCTGCTCAGCATGACCGCGTTCACGCGCATCGTCATCGTGCTGGCGATCCTGCGCCAGGCGCTCGGTACCCCGAACACGCCGCCCAACCAGGTGCTGATCGGCCTGTCGCTGTTCATGACACTGTTCGTGATGGCGCCGGTGCTCGATACGGCCTGGCAGGATGGCGTCGCACCCTTTCTGGATGGCCAGATGGAGGCGCGGCCGGCCTTCGACCACGCGATCGCGCCGCTGCGTGGATTCATGCTCGCGCAGACGCGCGATGCCGACCTGCAGGCTTTCGCGCGGATTGCCGGCTACCAGGAGTTCGCGAGTCCGGAGAGCGTGCCGCTGCGCGTGCTGATCCCGACCTTCATCACCAGCGAGCTGAAGACCGCGTTCCAGATCGGCTTCATGGTCTTCATTCCGTTCCTGGTCATCGACCTGGTCGTCGCCAGCGTGTTGATGTCGATGGGCATGATGATGCTGTCGCCGATGCTGGTGTCGCTGCCGTTCAAGATCATGCTGTTCGTGCTGGTCGATGGCTGGACCCTGCTGATGGGCACGCTGGCCGCCAGTTTCCATACCTGAGGTGCGCGCCCGATGACGCCGGAGACCGTGATGACACTGGGCCAGCAGGCGCTGACCGTGACGACGCTCTTGGCAGCGCCCTTGCTGCTGTCCGCACTCGTGGCGGGGGTCGTGATCGGCATGCTGCAGGCCGCCACCCAGATCAACGAGATGACGCTGTCGTTCGTGCCGAAGCTGCTGGTGATCGTCGCGGCGCTGTTCGTCGCCGGTCACTGGATGCTCGGCCTGCTGACCGACTACACGCGCGACCTGTTCATGCGCATCCCGGAGCTGATCGGCTGAGCGGCCATGGAGATCCAGGCAGCACAGATCACCGGCTGGGTCACCGCGTTCCTGTGGCCGCTCCTGCGGGTCAGCGGCATGGTCATGGTCGCGCCGGTGTTCGGCGCCAACGTCGTCCCGGTCCGTGTCCGCATCGTACTGGCGCTCGCGCTGACCGTGCTGGTGGCCCCGCTCGCACCGGCGCCGCCGGAGCTGCAGCCCTTGGCGGCGGCCGGGCTGCTGGCAATGGCGCAGCAGATCCTCACCGGCGTCGCGATCGGCTTCGCCGTGCAGCTGGCGTTCGATGCGCTGATCATGGCCGGGCAGACGGTAGCAATGACGATGGGGCTCGGCTTCGCGACCCTGGTGGACCCGGCCCGTGGCGCCGCGACTCCGGTACTGTCCCAGCTCCTGCTGATTCTCGGACTCCTGCTGTACCTGTCACTCGATGGCCACCTGGCGCTGATCGCGGTGCTGGCGGACAGCTTTCGTGGTCCGGCGGGTGGCGCCGGATTCGGCATCGGCGAGGCCTGGACGCTCGCCGCCTGGGGTGGTCGGATCTTCGAGGCCGGGCTGGTGATCGCCCTGCCGGCCGTGATCGCCCTGCTGGTCGTCAATTTTGGCATGGGCATCGTCAGTCGCGCCGCACCCCAGCTCAACCTGTTCGCCGTTGGCTTCCCGGTGGCGATGCTGGCCGGGTTCCTGGTGTTGCTGTTGTCGTTGCCGGCGCTGCGCACTGGATTCACGCAACTGCTGGAGGAGGCCCTGGCGCTGGCGGGCCAGATGGCCGGCGGCGGGCGCTGAACGATGGCCGAGGCAACTGATCGCGACCAGCGTACCGAGCAACCGACCCCGAAGCGGCTGCAGGAGGCGCGCGAGAAGGGCCAGGTTCCGCGTTCGCGCGAGCTGACCGGCGCCGTCGTGATGGTGGCCGGGGCCGCAGCGGTGCTGCTGGCTGGGGGTTACCTGGCGGAGGGGATGGTGGCCATCATGCGCCGCGGACTGGCGGCGGCCGCGACACCCGACAGTGACCCGTTGCAGCTGCCGGCGCTGCTGGCCGAGTCGATCATCGAGGCGGCGGTCGCGCTGTTGCCGCTGCTGGGAGTGGTGCTGGTTGCGGCGCTGTGTGCGCCACTCGCACTCGGTGGCTGGGTCATCAGCGCCCAGGCACTGGCGCCGGACCTGCAACGCCTGAGCCCGGCGGCCGGTTTCAGACGGATCTTCGGCGCCCAGGGCCTGGCGGAGCTGCTGAAAGCACTGGCGAAGGTCGTGGTGGTCGGCGGGGTCGCGGCTGCCGTCGTCTTCTGGCTGTTCGGAGAATTCGTTGCGCTGGGCATGATGCCGGCCCGGAGCGCGATCGCCGCGGCGGGCGGCCTGCTGGCCATCGCCGCGCTGGTGATGAGCGCCGCGCTGCTGCTGGTCGCGGCGGTGGACGTGCCCTACCAGGCCTGGTCGCATCATCGGCAGCTGCGCATGACACGCCAGGAACTGCGCGATGAATTGCGGGACACCGATGGGCGGCCCGAGGTCAAGGCCCGGGTCCGCGCCGTGCAGCGCGAGATGGCCCGGCGCCGGATGATGCAGCGCGTGCCGCTGGCCGACGTGGTCATCACCAATCCCACGCACGTGTCCGTCGCCTTGCGTTACGACGCCGGGCGCATGCGCGCGCCACGGGTGGTGGCCAGGGGCCGCGACCTGATCGCGCTCGAAATCCGGCGGGTCGCGCGGGAACACGGGGTGCCGGTCTTCGAGGCGCCACCACTGGCGCGGGCGATCTACGCGCTGGCACCGCTCGATCGCGAAATTCCGTCGACCCTCTTTGTCGCGGTCGCGCAGGTGCTGGCGTACGTGTGGCAGGTCCGCACCGCCGGCGCCGAGGGCTGGCGCGTCCGCCGCCCGGACCTGCGGTTTGACTGGGAGGACACGGGCCGGTGACGACGCGCGCCGTGACCGCCGTGATGCTGGATTTCGGGCGCAGCGGGCTGGCTGTGCCGCTGCTGCTGCTGCTCACCGTCGGCATGATGGTCCTGCCGCTGCCGCCGCTGCTGCTCGATGTGCTGTTCACGTTCAACATCTCGCTGGCGCTGGTGGTGATCCTCGCCGTGGTCTACGTACGCAGGCCGCTGGACTTCACCGTGTTTCCGACGGTACTGCTGGCGGCGACGCTGCTGCGGCTGGCCCTCAACGTAGCCTCGACGCGGGTCGTGCTGCTGCACGGGCACAATGGCCCGGGAGCGGCCGGAGCCGTGATCGAGTCCTTTGGCTCGTTCGTGATCGGCGGCAGCTACGCGGTCGGCATCGTCGTCTTCGCGATCCTCGTGATCATCAACTTCGTCGTCGTGACCAAGGGCGCAGGCCGGGTGTCCGAGGTCAGCGCGCGATTCACGCTGGATGCGATGCCAGGCAAGCAGATGGCGATCGACGCGGACCTGAATGCCGGCATCCTGGGCCATGCCGAGGCCCAGGCGCGCCGGCAGGAGATCCGCGAGGAGGCCGATTTCTACGGCGCGATGGACGGGGCCAGCAAGTTCGTCCGCGGTGACGCCGTGGCCGGGATCCTGATCGTGTTCATCAACCTGTTCGGCGGCCTCGTGATCGGCATGGTCCAGCATGATCTCAGCCTGGCCGAGGCCGGGCGCAGCTACGCCCTGCTGACGGTCGGTGACGGCCTGGTCGCGCAGATTCCGGCGCTGCTGCTGTCCGTTGCCACTGCCATCCTCGTGACCCGCATGTCGCGCTCGACCGACATGGGCCAGGCGGTCGCGAGCCAGGTGCTCGCGCAGCCGCGGGTGCTCGGCGTTGCTGCGGGAATCCTCGCCGTGATGGGCATCATCCCGGGCATGCCGAACCTGGCTTTCCTGGCCACCGCGGCGTTGTGTGCCGCCGGGGCGAGGATGCTCAGCCAGCGCCGGCTGCTGCAGGCCGCCACGGCACCGGGTCCCGCAGCGGGCGGCACTGCGGCCGCGCCGGCTGGCGGGGAGCTGCGTGAACTCAGCTGGGACGATGTCGAGACCGTCGATCCGATCGGCCTGGAGGTTGGTTACCGGCTCATCCCCCTGGTGGACCGCAGCCAGGGCGGGGAGCTGATGGGGCGCATCAAGGGCGTGCGCAAAAAGCTGTCCGAGGAGTTCGGCTTCCTGGTGCAGCCCGTACACATTCGTGACAACCTGGACCTGCCGCCCAATGCCTACCGGATCACGATCACCGGCGCGCCGGTCGGCGAGTCCGAAGTCCATCCGGACCGCGACCTGGCGATCAATCCCGGCCAGGTCACCGGACCGCTGGGCGGCATCGAGACCCGCGACCCGGCCTTCGGGCTCGAGGCGGTCTGGATCGAGAAGACCCGCCGCGAGCAGGCCCAGACGGCCGGATACACGGTGGTCGATGCCGGTACCGTGGTCGCGACGCACCTGTCCCAGCTGCTGACGCAGCACGCCCACGAACTGCTCGGGCACGAGGAGGTGCAGCAGATGCTGGACCGCCTGAAGCGCACAGCCCCGCGCCTGGTCGATGAGCTGGTACCGAAGCTGCTGCCGATGAGTGCGCTGGTCCGGGTGTTGCAGAACCTGCTGGCGGAGCGCGTGCCACTGCGCAACCTGCGGGCGATCTGCGAGGCGCTCGCCGAGCACGCGCCGAAGAGCCAGGATCCGCAGCAGCTCACGGCGATCGTGCGCGTGGCGCTCGCGCGCAGCATAGTCCAGGGCATCGGCGGGTTGCGCCAGGAACTGCCGGTCATGACGCTCGATCCGCAGCTCGAACGCATGCTGCAGGACTCCGCCCAGGGCGGGGATGCCGGTCCGGGCCTGGAGCCCGGCCTCGCCGAGCGCATGCACCAGGCCCTGGCGGATGCCACGCGCCGGCAGGAGCTCGCGGGCGAGCCGGCGGTGCTGCTGGTGGCACCGCGGCTGCGCCCGTGGATTGCGCGCCTGACCCGGCACTCGGTTCCCGGGCTCAACGTGCTGGCCTACAACGAGATTCCAGAGAACCGCCGGATCCGCATCGTCGCCGCGGTCGGCCGGTGATTGCCTGTGTGCCGGTCGTGGGAGGTTGAGCCGTGAACATCCGCAGATTTGTTGCCCCGTCGATGCGAGCTGCGCTGGATCGCGTGCGTGAGGAGCAGGGGCCCGATGCAGTGATCCTGTCGACTGGCCGGACTGATACTGGAGTCGAAGTGATCACCGCCGTGGACTACGATCCGGCCCTGGCCGCCGGGGCGCTGGCGGCACTTTCCCCGCAGCCGGCCGCAGCCGAGGCTGCAGCAGCGGGCCCTACGCCTGCGCCGCGGGTGATCTGGTCCCAGGATGAAACGGTGCTGGCGATGCGGCGGGAGATCGAGGCTCTGCGCCAGATGCTGGAGCAGCAGCTGGCCCGGCTGAGCTGGGACGGACTGGCGCGCCGGGAGCCGTTTCGCGCGCAGGTGCTGCACGAACTCTGCGGGCTCGACCTGGCGACCGACCTGGCGCTGCGGCTGGTGGACGAGATGCCACCGGTGGCACGCCCGGAAAATCCGGCTGGCGTCGCGCTCGCGCTGCTGCTGCGGCACCTGCCGGTCGTCGATCCGGCGCCGATCGAGGCGGGCGGTCCGTGGGCCCTGGTCGGGCCGACCGGTGCTGGCAAGACCACGACGATCGGCAAGCTGGCGGCGCGCCAGGCCGGGCCTGGTCGGGCGGACCTGGGCGGGCTCATCGCGCTCGACTGCTACCAGATCGGGGCCGGGGAGCGGCTCGCCGCGCATGCGCGGCGGTTGGGTACCCGGCTGCGCCTGGTCGCGACGCCAGCCGAGCTGTCCTCGGCCCTGGCAGCCACTGACGGAGCTGCGTTGACGCTCGTGGATACTGCGGGTTTTGCACAGCGGGACCTGCGATTCGCCGGTCAGGCAGCACAGCTCGCCGCTGCCGCGCCAAAGCTGCGGACACTGCTGGTCCTGCCAGCCAACGCGGACGCTGCTACGCTGGACAGTGTCATCCGCGCCCACGCGGCGCTGCGTCCGGCGGGCTGCATTCTCACCAAGATCGATGAGACGGCGAGCCTGGGGGCGGCGCTGTCGGCCATCCTGCGGCACCAGTTGCCGCTGGCCTATCTTTGCGCCGGCCAGCGCGTGCCGGAGGACCTCTACCCGGCAGCGGAGCGGCGGGTCTGGCTGGTAAGGCTGGCCGTGAAGCTGCGCGCAGCGGCTCGGGCGGTACCAGCTGCAGTGGAGACCCGCGAGGTCCGTGCGCATGGCTGACGGACGCGAGCGGGCCGCCTCGACGACCACCGGCATGATGGCCCCCCGGCCAGTCAAGACCATTGCCGTGACCAGTGGCAAGGGCGGTGTCGGCAAGACCTGCGTCGCGGTCAACCTGGCCGTTGCGCTGGCTGCCCGGGGCCGCGACGTCATGCTGCTGGACGCCGACCTCGGCCTCGCGAACGTCGACGTCCTGCTCGGTCTCGACTGCCGGCGGACGCTGGCCGACGTGCTGGCCGGGGACTGTACGCTGGCCGAAATCGTGGTCGCCGGTCCGCACGGCTTGCGGATCGTTCCCGCTGCGTCCGGCATCGGGCGCCTTGCGGCGCTGTCGCCGGCCGAGCTGTCCGGCCTGGTCCGCGCCTTCAGCGACCTCGGGGGCCGCCTGGATACGCTGATCGTGGATACTTCGGCGGGTCTTTCGCCAGCGGTAACGACATTCACGCAGGCCGCGCACCGGGTTCTGGTCGTCGTCTGCGATGAGCCGGCATCCCGCACCGACGCCTACGCGCTGATCAAGCTGCTGTCGCGGGACCATGGCGTTGGCCGCTTTGAACTGCTGGCGAGCCAGGTCGCCTCCGAGGCGGATGGCCGGGAGCTGTTCCGGAAGCTGGGCGCGGTCTGCGAGCGCTTCCTGGACGTCACGCTCGACTATGCCGGCAGCATACCCGCCGACCCGCTGCTCAGGCGTTCCCTGCAGGCGCAACGGGCGGTCGTCGACATGTACCCGTCGGGCCTGGCTGGCCGGGCATTCAAGAACCTGGCCCATCGTGCCGACAACTGGGCTGTGCCGGTGGATGCACGGGGCCACCTCGAGTTTTTCGTGGAGCGGCTGGTCGCGGCCCGACCGCTGCCCACGGTGCTGGTGCAATGAGCGCGACGAATGCCTACCTGCAGGCCGGTACGGCATCCGGCGACGAGTTGTTGCGGCGGCAGGAGGCGCTGGTGCAGGACCATGCCGGACTGGTCAGGCGCATTGCCTATCATCTGGTGAGCCGGATGCCAGCGTCGGTCGAGGTCGACGACCTGATCCAGGCGGGGATGATCGGGCTGCTGGATGCGGCCCGGAACTATGCGGCGGACCGCGGCGCGAGTTTCGAGACCTACGCGGGGATCCGGATCCGCGGGGCGATGCTCGATGAGGTCCGCCGCAGCGACTGGACGCCGCGCTGGGTGCACCGGAGCATGCGCGAGCTTGGAGCGGCGATGCGCGAGGTCGAGTCCAGGAGTGGTGGCGAGGCGCAGCCGGCGGAGGTCGCCAGTGCGGCGGGAGTGACACTGGACGAGTATCACCGGATCCTGCAGCACGCCATGTCGTGCCGGCTGTTCAGCCTGGAGGACCTGCGCAGTGCCGAGGATCCGGAGGTTGCCGTGGCCGACCCCGGTCCCGGCCCGGCCAGCGCGGTCGAGAACGAGCGGTTCCGGGCCGCCCTGGCCGAGGTGATCGGGTCGCTGCCGGAGCGCGAACAGCTGATCCTCGCTCTTTATTATGACGAGGAACTCAACCTGCGGGAGATCGGTGAGGTGCTCGGAGTCACGGAATCGAGGGTCTGCCAGATCCACAGCCAGGCCGTGCTGCGGATCCGCAGCCGCATGCACGACTGGACCGCCGGCTGACCGCCATGGACCTGCTCAGCCTGGCCGGCCTGCTGCTCGCTGCCACGTCGATCATTGTCGGGAGCATCCTCAAGGGCGCCGGCGTCAAGGGGCTGATCGGTGGCGCGGCCTTCATGATCGTGGTTGTCGGTACAATAGCGGCGATCCTGCTGCAGACGCCGATGGCGACCTTCCGGCGCGCGCTCGGCATCGCCGCCTGGATCTTCCGTCCGCCTGCCGGTGACACGACCGGGATCGTCCGCAAGATCGTCGAGTGGAGCAACATCGCCCGCAAGCAGGGCCTGCTGGGCCTCGAGTCCTCGCTCGAGCAGGAGAGCGATGAGTTCATGAAGAAGGGCCTGCAGGCGCTGGTCGACGGGTCCGAACCGGATGCGATCCGCCAGGTCATGGAGATCGAGCTCGAGAGTCGCGAACATGCGGATTTCGCGGCCGCCAGGGTGTTCGAGGGCATGGGGATCTATGCGCCGACGCTCGGCATCATCGGCGCGGTGCTGGGCCTGATGGCAGTGATGCAGAATCTGGCCGATCCGAGCAAGCTCGGACCCGGCATCGCCGCGGCTTTCACGGCCACGGTCTACGGCATCGGACTGGCCAATCTCGTATTCCTGCCGATGGCCAACAAGCTCAAGTCGGTGATCACCGAGCAGTCGCGGATGCGGCAGATGTGCATCGAGGGATTGATTGCGATTGCGGAAGGCGAGAATCCGCGCAACATCGAGGCCAAGCTCAATGGCTACATGCACCATTGAAGGTAGCGGCTGATGGCGCGCCGCCGCCGGCACGCGGAACACCAGAACCACGAAGCCTGGGCCATCCCCTACGGCGATCTCATCACGCTGCTGCTGGCTTTCTTCGTCGTGATGTATTCCATGTCCTCGATCAACGAGGGCAAGTACCGGATACTTTCCGACTCGCTGGTGGCGGCCTTCCGCGGCACGCCGATGACGCCGACCCCGGTCCAGATCAGTCCGGCGGAGCGCGGCCAGGGCAGCCAGGCCGAGGTGAGCGGCCTGGACCGGAGCCGGCTCATGACCCGCCGGGACCGCGCCCCGCCGGTCATCGCGCAGAAGCCGGATCAGCCGCCGCCCGACCCGGCAGCGCTCGCGCGCATGGCCGGCGAGGTGCGTCTGGCGTTGCAGGGCCTGATCGATACCGGCGGCGTCCGTGTCCGCGAGACCGAGATGTGGCTGGAGATCGAGATCAACGCCGATATCCTGTTCCCGAGCGGAGTGGCCCAGGCCATGCCGGAGGCCTTGCCGATCCTTGACCGGCTGGCGACGATCCTGGCGCCGTTCCCGAATGCGATCCGGGTCGAGGGACACACGGATGACCGGCCGATCAGTACCGCGGTCTTCCCATCCAACTGGGAGCTGTCGGCGGCCCGCGCGGGCCACGTCGTGCAGCGGTTCACGCGGGCCGGCGTGAATCCGCTGCACATGGAGATCATCGGCCTCGGCGAATACCATCCGGTGGCGGACAACGCGACCGTCGAAGGCCGGGACCGCAATCGCCGCGTGACGATCGTCGTGCTCCAGGAGCGGGGCAGCGTGACCGGGCGCCGCCGCCAGGATCCCGAGTCGGTTGCCGATCCGGTCCCGCCGGCCAAATGACCCTCGACGACATCCGCGCGGCGCGGCGACAACTGGCCGGCCGGATCATCACCACGCCGGTTCACGAACTGGATGGTCCGATGGTCGAGGCCGCGCTGGCGCCCGGGACGCGCGTGCTGCTGAAGCTCGAGCTGCTGCAGCGCACCGGCAGCTTCAAAGTGCGCGGAGCCCTCATCAATGTGCTGCGGCTCACCCCGGACGAGCGCCGCCGCGGCGTCTGCACGGTCAGCGCCGGCAACCATGCGATTGCGACCGCCTATGCGGCCTCCTGCCTCGGCAGCAGCGCCCGCGTGGTCATGCCGGCGAGCGCCAATCCGCTGCGCGTCGCCCGCTGCCGTCTCTACGGCGCGGAGGTCGAGCTGGCTCCGGACATCCACGCGGCATTCCGCCGTCTCGAGGAGATCCGGGCCGCCGAAGGCCGGGCGCTGATCCACCCCTTCGAGGGACCGGAGGTCGCACTTGGTACCGGCACCCTCGGCCTCGAGTGGCTCGAGCAGGCTCCGGATCTGGAGGCCGTGATCGTGCCGATCGGCGGCGGCGGGCTCGCCGCCGGACTGTCGACGGCGATCAAGCTGCTGAAACCTGGCTGCGAGGTGATCGGTGTCGAGCCCTTCGGCGCCGACACGATGTATCAGAGCCGCGTCGCCGGCCGGCCGGTCGGCATCGAGCGCGTGGCGACGATCGCGGACAGCCTGGGAGCCCCCTTCGCGCTGCCCTGGTCCTTCGCCCGGTGCCAGGCGCATGTGGACGCGCTGGTGCGTGTAGAAGATGCGGAACTCGTCGCGGCGATGCGCTTCCTGATGGAACAGGCCCGGCTGGCGGTCGAGCCGGCCGCTGCGGCGGCGACCGCGGCCCTGCTGGGGCCGCTGCGCGCCCGGCTGGCCGGGCGCCGCGTCGGGGTGATGGTTTCCGGTACCAATCTCGACGCCGGCAGCTATGCCCGGCTGATTGCCGGTTAGCCGGGCCGGCGCCGCGGAGTACGCACTGTCGGGGTGCCGTTCGCCGGTTCGCTCAGCGAGGCGACGCAGCAGGCGAGCAGGGCTGCCAGCTGCTCGACATCGCGCGGAGTCAGCCGCGCGACCATCCGGTTGAAGACCGGCTCGCCGGCCTTCATCGCGCTCGCCACGATCCCGACGCCGCGCGCGGTCAGCGACCAGCACACTGCGCGCGCGTTGGTGCTGCTTGCGCTGCGCATGAGGTACCCGCCTTGTTCGACCCGCAGCAACAGCTGGCTGGTTGTCTGCGGAGTGATGCCGAGGTCGCGTGCCACCTGTGCGCCCTGGATTCCAGGGTGGAGGTGCACGGTATGGAGTACGGCCATCTGCGGCAGGGACAGCGGCACGCCAGAACGACGCAAGACCTCGTCGAAATCCTGCCGGAGTGCGCAGTTCAGGCTGCGCAACAGCTGGCCGATCCGATAGCCCGGGCTGCGGGCGATGAACTCGGCGTCTTCGGGAATGCGTGGCGGTGGAACGCGGCGAGCGCTCATTGGGCCTTTGCGGGATATCAGCTTCCTGATAACATATCAGCTACCTGATACAAAGCCAACTTCCGCCCATGTTCAACAGTCCCGGGCCGCTGGCCGCCCAGTCCAGTGTCGTCGTCGTCGCGGCGTTCCTCGCGCTTGCCGGCTGCAGCCGCAGTGCGCCACCGCCGGCGGCGCGGCACGAACTGGCCGTGACCGTCACAACCGGGCGCACGGCCGAGGTGCCGCGCGAGCTGGCGGCGACCGGCGACGTGGTTGGCTGGCAGGAAGCGGTCCTCGCGCCGGAGATCGGCGGCTTGCGCGTAATCGAGGTACTGGTCGAGGCGGGCGACCAGGTGCGGAAGGGCCAGGACCTGGTGCGCCTGTCGACGGAACTGCTGGCGGCCGAAACAGCTGCGCGGGGGGCGGCGCTGCGGCAGGCCGAAGCGGATGCGGGGAATGCCGCGGCGGCGCTGCGGCGCGGCGAGGCCGTCGTCGCGGCGGGCGCACTGTCCGCCGCCGAGCTCGATCGGCTGCGGGCTGCCGCGGATGCAGCCGCGGCCCGGGTCGAGGCCGCCGGAGCTGAACTCACCGCGGCGCGCACGCGGCTCGGCCTCGCCCACATCCGTGCGCCGGACGACGGCATCATCACCTCGCGCCAGGCGGCGGTGGGGCAGGTGGTGCAGGTCGGCACCGAGCTGCTGCGCTTCCTGCGGCGTGGACGGCTGGAATGGCGTGCCGGCATACCGGAGTCGGAGGCCGGGCTCGTGCAGCCGGGGCAGCGTGCCGTCATTGTCACTCCGGCGGGCCGCTCACTGACCGGGACCGTGCGCCGCATCGGCCCCTGGGTGGAGCGGGCCGATCGCATGGCGATCGCCTATGTCGACCTGGAGGCCGATCCCGAGCTCATGAGCGGCATGTTCGCCCGCGGCCGCCTGCTGCTTGGCCAGTCGACCGGGCGACTGGTACCGGCTGTAGCCGTCGTCAACCAGGACGGCTACAGCTATGTATTCGTGCCGGGGCCGGAACAGCGGGTCGCACGCCGCCAGGTCGAGACCGGCGCGACGGTCGGCACCGAGGTCGAGATCCTGTCCGGCCTGAAGCCCGGCGAGCAGGTCGTCGACCGCGGCGCCGGCTTCCTCAAGGACGGCGATCGGGTGCGCGTGGTCGCCGCGGCGCCATGAATTTCGTCACCTGGTCGATCCGCAACCCGGTCCCGGTAGCCGTACTCTTCATCTTCCTGGCGATCGCCGGCCTGCTGTCCTTCCCGCGGCTCGGCATCCAGGAACGTCCGGAAATCGACTTCCCGGCCATCACGGCGACGATCACCTATCCGGGCGTGGCGCCCTCGCAGCTCGAGTCCGAGGTCACGCGCAAGGTCGAGGACGCGATCTCGACGGTCACGGGAATCGAGCACATGCGCTCGCGGGTCAGCGATGGCATGTCGCTGACGGTCGTGGAGTTCGACCTCGAGCGCGACATGGCAGCTGCGCTCGATGATGTGCGCGACGCGGTGACCCGCATCCGCCAGGACCTGCCGGCTGACGCCAACGAACCGGTGATCTCGCGGATCACGACCGCCGGGCAGCCGATCCTCGCGTTCAGCGTGGCGGCGGACAACATGAGCGCCACGGAACTCTCGTGGTTCATCGATCAGACCGTGCGCCGGGAACTGATCGCCGTCAGCGGCGTGGGCGCGGTCAACCGCGTGGGTGGCGTGGCCCGCGAGATCCGGGTCGACCTCGATCCCGACCGCATGCGTGCGCTTGGTGCCACGGCGGTGGAGGTCTCTCGGCAGCTCGGCCGCACGCAGGTACAGCTGCCGGGTGGGGAGGGGCGGATTGGCGGCATGGAACAGACCATGCGGGCCGAGGGTACGCTGGCGACGGCGGCGGACCTGGAGGCAATGTCGATCGCGCTGGGCGACGGCCGCCGGGTCCGCCTCGGCGCGATCGCCAGTGTCTGCGACCAGCCGGCCGAGCAGCGGCAGATGGCCACGCTCGACGGCCGGGAAGTGATCGGCTTCGAGATTGTCCGTTCCTTCGGCGCCAGCTCGCTCGACACGGCCGAGGCGGTGCGCGCCACGGTCGCGCGCATGCGCGAGTCCTGGCCGCACATGCGCTTTGTCGAGGTCAATTCGACCGTCGACAACGTCGAGGAATCCTACCGGGCCTCGATGGAAATGCTCATCGAGGGCAGCCTGCTGGCCATCCTCGTGGTCTGGTTGTTCCTGCGTGACTGGCGGGCGACGCTGATCTCGGCCATTGCGCTGCCACTGTCGATCCTGCCGACTTTCTGGGTCATGCACCTGCTCGGCATCACGCTCAACATCGTGACCACGCTGGCGCTGTCGCTGGTGATCGGCATCCTGGTCGATGACGCGATCGTGGAAGTCGAGAACATCGTCCGCCACCTGCGTGCCGGCAAGAAGCCGTTCGAGGCGGCGATGGAGGCCGCGATCGAGATCGGGCTCGCGGTCGTCGCGACCACGCTGACCATCTGTGCCGTGTTCCTGCCGGTAGCCTTCATGGGCGGCGTGCCAGGCCGGTTCTTCCGGCCGTTCGGCTTCACGGTCGTGGTCGCGGTGCTGTTCTCGCTGCTCGTGGCGCGCATGCTCACGCCGCTGCTCGCGGCCTACTGGCTGCGGCCGAACGATAAGCCGCAGCGCGAGTCGCGCCTCAACCGCTGGTATCTCGAGCGGGTGGCCTGGACGTTGCGCGCGCGCGGCCGGACGGTGATCTTCGCCTTCGCCCTGTTTGCCGGCACCATCCTGCTCGGCCGCCTGCTGCCGACCGATTTCTCACCGGCGCACGACATCGACATGGCCCGCCTGGCGGTCGAGTTGCCGTCGGGTTCGCGCCTCGAGGATACGCGCGCGGTGGTCGAGCAGGTGCGCCGGCGGCTGGCGCAGTCCGCGGATGTGCTGAGCGTCTACGCGGTCATCGGCAGCTCCGGGCAGGTCGGCTTCGGCCCCGCGGCGAGCAGCGAGGCGCGCCTGGCCACGCTGTGGATCCGCATCCGGCCGCGCAGTGAGCGCGCGGGCACCTTGTCGGACTTCCAGCGGCTCGCCGCCGGGATGCTGGTCGACATCCCGGGTGCGCGCCTGAGCTTCCAGACGGACTTTGGCAGCGGGCTGCAGCTGGAACTGACCAGCGAGAGCGCCACGGTCCTGCGCGAAACGGCGATCGCGCTCGAGCGGCAGCTGGGGACCATTCCGGGCCTCGGTGCGGTGACCTCCTCCGCGAGCCTGCTCAAGCCCGAGGTGCTGATCCGTCCGGATCCCCAGCGCGCCGCGGCGCTCGGCGTGACCACCGAGGACATCGCCTCGGTGGTCCGGGTGGCGACCGCCGGTGATTTCGCGGCCGTGCTGCCGAAGTTCAACCTGCCGGACCGCCAGATCCCGATCCGGGTGCAGATGCGCGATGACACCCGGGGTGACCTGGGGCGGATCAGCCTGCTGTCCGTGCCGGGGCGCGCCGGTCCGGTACCGCTGATCAACGTTGCCGACGTGCGTCTCGATTCGGGTCCGGCGATGATCGAGCGGCTGGACCGCAGCCGCAGCGTCACCGTCAGTGCCGAACTCTACGGCCAGCCGCTCGGAACCGTGCTGGCCGAGGTCGACCGGCTCCCGGTCATGCAGGCGCTGCCGGCCGGCGTGCAGCGCGTGGATACGGGCACCACACAGTTCATGCGCGAGCTGTTCCAGGGCTTCTTCATCGCGATGGCGATCGGCATCCTGGCCATCTATGCCGTGCTCGTGCTGCTGTTCAAGGAGGTCTTGCAGCCGCTGGCCATCCTGTCGGCGCTGCCCCCATCCGCGGGCGGGGCCATCGTCTCGCTGCTGCTGGCCGGCTATGGCCTGTCGGTCTCGAGCCTGATCGCCATGGTGCTGCTGATGGGCATCGTGACCAAGAACTCGATCCTGCTGGTCGAGTACGCCGAGAAGGCCAGGCGCTCGGGCCTCGGGCGCGACCAGGCGATGCTCGATTCCTGCGCCAAGCGCGCGCGGCCCATCGTCATGACCTCGATCGCGATGGGGGCCGGGATGCTGCCGGTGGCGCTCGGCCTGGCCGGCGACAGCAGCTTCCGGGCGCCGATGGGCGTGGCCGTGATCGGCGGGGTGGTGGCGTCGACAGTGCTGAGCCTGTTCGTCGTACCGGTCGTGTTCACCTACGTGGATGACCTGCAGGTCCTGCTCCGGCGGCTGCTCGGCCGCCGCCAGCCGGATCACCCGGCCGGCGTGACCTCGGCCCCGGCGGCGCAGCCGGAGTAGCGCACCCGGCCCGGCTCTCCCGGGCCGGCGTGGGGCCCAGCCGGGCCGGCGGGCGACAGAATCGTTGACAGGATGCCCGCGCGAGCTGAAAATGCGCGGCTCAATTCCGGGAGGGGTACCCAAGCGGCCAACGGGGGCAGACTGTAAATCTGCTGGCTTATGCCTTCGTAGGTTCGAATCCTACCCCCTCCACCAGATTGTCTCGGCAAACCGGTGGTTTTGGCTTCTCGGGCACCCCGCGTACCTGCGTACTCGTGGTGTGATGGCATGCGGGTGTAGTTCAATGGTAGAACCTCAGCCTTCCAAGCTGATGATGTGGGTTCGATTCCCATCACCCGCTCCAGGTGGCGGGTGGTGGCGGGACATGGCCCACGTAGCTCAGTCGGTAGAGCACGTCCTTGGTAAGGACGAGGTCACCGGTTCGATTCCGGTCGTGGGCTCCAGCGAATGGAGCGGGGCCGGCGCCGCTGGCGCCTGGCGCGGTTACAGTCAGTCGTAGACCTTTGCAGAGGTGAGTCGTGGCTAAGGCAAAATTCGTACGTTCGAAGCCGCATGTGAATGTGGGGACGATTGGGCATGTGGACCATGGGAAGACGACGCTGACGGCGGCGTTGACCAAGGTGATGGCGGAGACGCACG
>SCUD01000138.1 GCA_004297335.1 Gammaproteobacteria bacterium | reverse complement strand
TGCATGCGCATGTCCGCCGTGGCGGCGAGTGGTTCGAGATTGCGGCCGAGGAACTGGTGCCGGGCGACGTCGTCCGGCTGCGCTCCGGCGATCGCGTGCCGGCGGACCTGCGCCTGATGGAGACTGTCGACCTGCGGATCGAGGAGTCGGCGCTGACCGGCGAATCCGAGCCGGCGCACAAGGGGACCGAGCCAGTCGTCGAGGAGGCCGGCGTCGGTGACCGGCACGGCATGGTGCATGCCGGGACGATGGTCGTGGCCGGGCGTGGCGTCGGCGTCGTCACGGCGACCGCGACGGCGACCGAACTCGGGCGCATCAACCGGATGATCGCCGAGGTCGAGACGCTGGCGACGCCACTGACCCGGCAGATGAACCGCTTCGGCCGCATGCTCTCCATCGTGATCGTCGGCATGGCCACGCTGCTGTTCCTGGCCGGGCGGCTGCTGCATGCGTACCCGATCGAGGAGATCTTCCTCGCGGCGATCGGCTTCGCCGTCGCAGTGATTCCCGAGGGCCTGCCGGCGATCCTGACCGTCACGCTCGCCCTCGGCGTGCAGCGCATGGCGCGGCGCAATGCCGTCACGCGCCGGCTGAATGCGGTCGAGACCCTCGGCTCCGTCACGGTGATCTGCTCGGACAAGACCGGCACGCTGACCTGCAACGAAATGACCGCGCGCCACGTGGTCACGCGTGCCGGTCGCTATGAGGTATCAGGCGCCGGCTACGCGCCGCAGGGCCGGATCACGCGCGCGGGCGCGGCGGCCCCTCTCGACCGGCACCCGGACCTGCGGGCACTCCTCGAGGTCATGGCGGTGGCAAATGACTCGGTGATCCGCGGCGCCGATGGCGAGTGGCAGCTGACCGGCGAGCCGACCGAAGGCGCGCTGCGTGCCCTGGCCCGCAAGGCGGGCTTCGACGACGCCGGCTACGAGCGCGTGGCCGTGATTCCGTTCGAGTCCGGCAACCAGTTCATGGCGACGCTGAACCGCACCCCTGGCGGTGGCGCGCGCATCCTGCTGAAAGGCGCCCCGGACCGGCTGCTCGACCATTGCGTGGTCCAGCGGGGCGCACGGGGCGAGGGCGAAGCGCTGGACCGGGAATTCTGGGAGGCACGGATCCTCGAATTGGGAAGCCAGGGCCTGCGCGTGCTCGCCGCCGCCGCTCGCGATGTGGATCCTGCGCGGGATGAGCTGGCCGCGGAAGACCTGGCCACCGGACTCCTGTTTCTCGGCCTGGTCGGCATCCACGATCCACCGCGACCGGAAGCCATCGGCGCGATCCGTGCCTGCCACGGGGCCGGCATCCGCGTGAAGATGATTACCGGCGACCACGTGGGTACCGCCCAGGCCATCGGCCGCGAGCTGGGAATCGGTGACAGTGGTCGGGCGGTCACCGGGGCCGAAATCGAGGCTGCTTCGGACCTGGATCTGCGGGATCTGGTCCGGGATTGCGACATCTTTGCGCGCACCAGTCCCGAGCACAAGCTGCGGCTCATGCGGGCCCTGCAGGCCAATGGCGAAGTCGTCGCGATGACCGGGGACGGCGTCAACGATGCGCCGGCCCTGCGGCGCGCCGACGTCGGCATCGCGATGGGAATCAAGGGTACCGAGGCCACGAAGGAGGCCGCCGACATCGTCCTTGCGGATGACAACTTCGCCACGATCGAGCACGCGATCGAGGAGGGACGCACGATCTATGACAACCTGCGCAAGACCATCCTGTTCCTGCTGCCGACCAACGGTGCCGAGGGGCTCGTGATCGTGACCGCGGTTGCGCTCGGCATGGTGTTGCCGCTGACTCCGGTGCAGATCCTGTGGGTCAACACGGTGACCGCGGTCACCCTCGACCTGACACTGGCCTTCGAACCATCCGCGCCGGCGGTGATGCGCCGCCCGCCGCGGGATCCGGCCGCGCCGATCCTGGACGGCGTGTTCCTGTGGCGGATCGCGCTCGTGTCGGTGCTGGTGGGCGGCGCTACGCTGGCGGTGTTCCTGCTCGGACAGAGACTGGGCCTGTCGCTGGAGTCGGCGCGAACCCTTGCGGTGAACACGCTGGTGGCCGGCGAGCTGTTCTACCTGTTCAACACCCGCTTCCTGCACGATTCGAGCCTGCGCGTGGCGGCGCTGCGGGGCAACCGGGTGGTCTGGATGTCGGTCACCGCGCTGCTCGGCCTGCAGCTGCTGTTCGTGTACGCGCCTTTCATGCAACGCTGGTTCGGCACGGCTGCGCTCGGCCCCACCGCCTGGCTGGTGTCGGCGGGCATCGGGCTCGCGGTATTCCTGGTGATCGAGGCCGAGAAGGCCTGGTGGCGGCGCCGGGCGGCCCGCTGAGGCCACGCCTCAATCGGCGCAGAAGATCTCATGCAGCGTCGCCAGCAGCTGGCGTACCTCGCCGGCGGGTACCGAGTAGCGTATGGTCTGGCCCTGCCGGGCGGTCACGACGAGACCGGCGGCGCGGAGAACGGCCAGATGCTGCGACAGCGCGGACTGGCTGAGGTCCACCTCGATGTTGAGCTCACCGACGGTGAGCGGCTGCTCGAGCAGGGTACAGAGGATGCACAGGCGCTGTTCGTTGGCGAGGGCTTTCAGGAAGACCGCGGCCTCGCCGGCGTGCCGGCGGATCGCCCGCGGTGATACCGGCACCGGCGGGGTGCGCTGCGGGTGGTTGCGGCTGGCGGTGCTTTTCATCGGGCTGGTAGTATATCAGTATTGACTAATTAAGCAATTTCTAATATAAAACAGCTGACCGGCGCCCGCCGGGCGCCCATGGAGGTGTGAGATGTCCATCGACCGTGCAGTGCTGGCGTTCGCCGGCACGATGATCCTGGTGAGCCTGCTGCTGGGTATCTATGTCAGTGCCAACTGGTTCTGGCTGACGGGCTTCGTCGGTGCCAACCTGCTGCAGGCGTCGTTCACGGGTTTCTGCCCGCTCGCGATCATGCTGCGCAAGCTGGGCCTGCAGCCTGGCGCGGCGTTCTGAGGCCGGTGTGAACGCGCGGGCCCGGTCGGGCATGCTGCTGCTCGGGCTCGCGCTGCTGGCGGCCGCCGTGGCCCGCGCCGCGGAGCCGCCGCCAGCGGTGCGCGTGGAGCGCGAGCGCGTGCCGCTCGAGCGCTACGTCGATGGCACGATCGAGGCCGTCAACCAGGGCACGATCTCGGCGCAGACCAGCGGACGCGTGCGCGAAGTGCTCTATGACGTTAATGACTTCATGCCGGCCGGCGCGGTGATCGTGCGGCTGCACGGCACGGAGCAGCGCGCCGGGCTCGAGCAGGCCGAGGCGGCACTGGCCGAGGCGACCACGCGGGAGGCCGAGGCGGCGCAGCAGTTCGATCGCGTCGCCGCGCTGCTCGAGCGGCGCCTGGTCTCGCGCCAGCAGTACGACCAGGCGCTGGCCGCGCGCGATGCCGCCGTGGCCCGCAGCGCCGCGGCGCGGGGTGCGCTCGCAGCGGCCCGCGAGGGTGTCCGTTACACCGAGATCCGGGCGCCGTATGCCGCGGTCGTCGCGCGCCGCCACATCGAGGTCGGCGAGGCCGTGGCGCCGGGCACGCCGCTGCTGAGCGGGCTGTCGCTGCAGTTCCTGCGCGTCAACGTCGACCTGCCGCAGGGCCTGGTCGGGCCGGTACGCGAGCTGCGCCGGGCCGCGATCCACGTCGCCGGCCGCCGGATCGAGGCGACGCGGCTGACGCTTTCACCCCAGGCGGAGCCGGAGAGCGGCACCTTCCGGGTGCGCCTGGACCTGCCGGAGAACGCCGCCGACCTCTACCCGGGGATGCTGGTCAAGGTGGCCTTCGTCGTCGGCGAGACCGAGCGGCTGCTGATCCCGGCCGGCGCACTGGTCGAGCGCAGCGAGCTGCAGTCGGTCTATGTCCTCGGCGCTGACGACCGGATCGCACTGCGCCAGGTCCGCACCGGCCACCGCTTCGACGACCGCATCGAGGTTCTCGCCGGCCTGTTGCCCGGCGAACGGGTCGTCACCGATCCGCTCGCGGCCCTCGCAGTGCTGCGTGACCCGTCACGCCGCGCCCTGGCGCCGGCCGCCGACTGAGCATGGCTGACGCGCCCGCATCCGGGATCAGCGGCCGGCTGGCCCGGGCCTTCCTCGACAGCGAGCTGACGCCGCTGCTGGCGCTGGCCGCGCTGCTGCTCGGGATCTTCGCCGTGCTGGTGACGCCGCGCGAGGAAGAGCCGCAGATCGACGTCACGATGGTGAACGTCATCGTGCCTTTCCCCGGGGCGAGCGCACAGCAGGTGGAAAGCCTGGTCGCCTCGAAGATGGAACAGGTGCTCTCCGAGATCGAGGGCGTCGAGCACATCTATTCGGTGTCGCGTCCCGGGGTCGCCATCCTCACGGTCCAGTTCGAGGTCGGCGAAAAGCGCGCCGCTGCCATCGTGCGCCTGTACAACGCCGTGTACTCGAACCGCGACTGGCGGCCAGCCGGCCTCGGCGTGCTCGAGCCGCTGATCAAGCCGAAGGGTATCGACGACGTGCCGGTGCTGGCGCTCACGCTGTGGACCCGCGATGCCGATCGCGGCGCGCATGAGCTCCGCCAGGTGGCGCACGCGCTGGAGGCGGAGATCCAGCGCGTGCCCGGCACCCGCAATGTCTACACGATCGGCGGCCCGGATGACACCGTGCATGTCGCCCTCGATCCGGAGCGGCTCGCCGGTCACGGCCTGACGGCCCTTGGCCTGGTGCAGGCGCTGCAGGCCGCCAACGTCGTCCGCCAGGCCGGCGAGCTGACCGGCAGCGCGGGGGTGACGCCAGTGCAGGCCGGAGTCTTTCTCGCCCACCGCGACGAGGTCGCCGGGCTGGTCATCGGCCTGCGCGGCGGCCGGCCGGTGTACCTCGAGGATGTCGCCAGCGTCCGCGCCGGGCCCGACCAGCCCGAGCAGTACGTGAAATTCGGTACCGGCGCCGCCGCCGCCAGCCGCGGCATCGAGCCGGGCGCGGACGCCCCGGCGGTCACGATCGCGGTTTCGAAGCAGCCGGGCCGCAACGCCATCGACATCACCCGCGAGGTCATCCGCCGCATCGACCTGCTGCGCGACACCCACATCCCCGACGGCGTCGAGGTCACGGTCACGCGCAACTATGGCGAGACGGCCAACGACAAGGCCGTGAAGCTGATCCAGAAGCTGCTGCTGGCGACTGCCTCGGTCATCGTGCTGGTGATCTTCGCTGTCGGCTGGCGCGAGGCGGTCGTGGTCGGCGCGGCGGTGATCGTAACCCTGGCGGCCACGCTGTTCGCTTCCTGGGCCTGGGGCTTCACGATCAACCGGGTCTCGCTGTTCGCGCTGATCTTCGCGATCGGCATCCTGGTCGACGACGCGATCGTCGTGGTCGAGAACATCCATCGGCACCTGCTGCTAGGCGGTGGTCCGCCCGAGCAGATCGTGCCGCGCGCGGTGGACGAGGTCGGCGGGCCGACCATCCTCGCGACCTTCACGGTGATTGCCGCGCTGCTGCCGATGGCCTTCGTCAGCGGGCTGATGGGCCCGTACATGGCACCGATCCCGATCAACGCCAGCATGGGCATGCTGATCTCGCTGGCGGTCGCGCTGGTGTTCACGCCGTGGCTGGCACGGCGGCTGCTCGGCCACCTGCGCCCGGCCGGGGCGGCGCAGGCGAGCGAAACCTCCTGGCTCGACCGCGCGGCCAGCGTGGTGCTCGGGCGCTTCCTGCATGGCGACGACGCGCGGCGCCAGCGGCACCGGTTGTACGCCGGCACGGCGCTCGCGATCCTGCTGGCGGTCGCGCTGGTCGGCCTGCAATGGGTCGTGCTGAAGATGCTGCCCTTCGACAACAAGTCGGAGTTCCAGGTCGTCGTCGAGCTGCCCGAGGGCACGGCGCTCGAGACCACGCAACGGGTGCTCGACGAGCTCGCCGCGGCGGTCGCCATGCTGCCGGAGGTCAGCGACTACCAGGTCTATGCCGGTACCGCGGCACCGATCAATTTCAACGGATTGGTGCGCCAGTATTACCTGCGCAGCGGGTCGAACCTCGGCGACATCCAGGTGGGCCTCATCGACCGGCACCAGCGCGAGCGCCAGAGTCATGACATCGCGCTGGCGATCCGGCCAGCGCTCGCGGAGATCGGCGCCCGCGCCGGGGCCGTGGTGCAGGTCGTCGAGGTACCGCCCGGGCCACCGGTGCTGGCGCCGATCGTCGCCGAGCTCTACGGGCCGTTCCACGAGGCGACGCGCGAGCTGGCGTTGCGGGTGCGCGAGCTGTTCGCGGCAACAGCGGGCATCGTCGACATCGACACCAGCGTCGAGGCGCCGGCGCCGCGCTTCATCATCGAGGTCGACCGCAGCAAGGCCGCGCTGCAGGGCGTCAGCCAGCAGGCGGTCGCCGATACGCTCGCGCTCGGCCTGTCCGGCCTTGACGCCACGTACCTGCACGCCGGCCGCGAGCGCTACCCGGTGCCGGTGCGCCTCGAGGTGCCGGTGGCCGTGAAAGGCGAACTGCGCGAGCTGCTGGCGCTCGAGGTGCCGGCAGCGGACGGACGGGCGGTTCCGCTCGCGGAACTGGTCACGGTGCGGGAATCCACCTGGGAGCGCGCAATCCACCACAAGGACCTGCTGCCGGTCGTCTACGTCACCGGCGACATGGCCGGGCGGGTCGACAGCCCGCTGTACGGGATGTTCAGCATGGTCGGGCGCCTCGGTGATACCGAAGCAGGTCTGAGCCAGCACTTCGTCGGCGCGCCGGCGGATATCCGCGGCTTCGCGCTGAAGTGGGACGGCGAGTGGCAGATCACCTATGAGACTTTCCGCGACATGGGCCTCGCCTACGCGGTCGGGCTGGTGCTGATCTACCTGCTGGTGGTCGCGCAGTTCCGCTCCTATGCGGTGCCGCTGGTCATCATGGCGCCGATCCCGTTGACCATCATCGGCGTGATGCCGGGCCACGCGCTGCTCGGCGCGGAATTCACCGCAACCTCGATGATCGGCATGATCGCGCTCGCCGGCATCATCGTCCGCAACTCGATCCTGCTGGTGGATTTCATCAATCTCGAGATCGCCACGGGGCGCGGGCTCGCCGATGCGATCGTGCGCGCGGTGGCCGTCCGCGCCCGGCCGATCGCGTTGACCGGGCTCGCGGCGATGGCCGGTGCGTTCTTCATCCTCGACGATCCGATCTTCAACGGCCTGGCGATCTCGCTGATCTTCGGCATCCTGGTGTCGACGCTGCTGACGCTGGTGCTGATTCCAATCCTCTACTACAGCTACCTGCGCCGGCGCAGCGCGCTGGCCTGACCGGGAGTGCAAGCATGAAGCGATTGCTCAGTCTGCTGCTGCTCGGGGTAATCACGCCGGCTGGTGCCGGGGGCCCGGGTCCGGAGGCACCACCGGATGGAGCGGCGACCCTGCGGCCGTTCAAGCGCGAGCTGCTGGCCGCGCTGACGGCGGGCCTCGCGGACGGCGCCGCGAACGCGATCGATGTCTGTCGGCTGCAGGCGCCGGCACTGGCAGCAGCGGCGGGCGGTGCCGGAATCACGGTGGGCCGGACCAGCCACAAGTTGCGCAACCCGGCCAATGCACCGCGCGCCTGGCTCGAGCCGTTGCTCGCGGCCCGGCTCGCGGATCCGGGCGACCGCGAGCCGAGGACCGTCAGCCTGCCCGGTGGTGGCAGCGGCTACGTCGAGCCGATCTATGTACAGCCGCTGTGCCTCGCCTGCCATGGCGAGTCGCTGGTACCGGAAGTGCAGGCCAAGCTCGGCAAGCTCTACCCGCAGGACCAGGCGACCGGCTTCCGCGAGGGCGACTTTCGCGGATTGTTCTGGGTCGAGTTTGCGCCCCCGGATCCGCGCTAGCCGTATTCCGCTGCGCGGACTTCAGCTGCGGGAGGCCTCGAAGATGCCCTGGATCGAGGTGTCCATCGTCTCGTCGAACCCGGCGTCGGAGAGCTGCGCCGTGATGCCCTCGACCAGCGCACGGGAAAAGCTCGCGATCATGCCGCGCTGCCGCGCCAGCCGCCGGTTGGCCTCCTCGCGGCTGTAACCGCCGGACAGGGCCACCACCCGCAGCACGCGCGGGTGCGCGATGCAG
>SCUD01000137.1 GCA_004297335.1 Gammaproteobacteria bacterium | reverse complement strand
TCCGCGAGACCCCGCAGGGCGGGACCACCCGCTATCCGGTCTACGACCGGGACGGGCGGCGGCTCTACACCCGCGGGCCGAACGGCGAGCAGCGGCGCTATGTCCTGGCCGGCCCGCTGCAGATCGCCGAGGACCTGTACCCGGCGAGCGGGTCATCGAGCCGGCAGTACCTGCACAGCGATGCGCTCGGCAGCCTGGTGGCGCGCAGCAACAGCGCCGGCGCCCGCCTGACCCGCCACGACTACGGCCCCTGGGGCGAGACCGTGGGCGCAACCCCGGACGGGCTGGGCTATACCGGCCATGAGAGCGATCCCGACAGCGGGCTCGTCTACGCCCAGCAGCGCTACTACGACCCGCGGATCGGCCGGTTCCTGACCCCCGACCCGGTCGCCGCCGACGCCGGGACTGGCGCGAACTTTAACCGCTACGGGTACGCGAAGAACAACCCGTACCGGTTTACGGATCCGGATGGGCGCAGCGCCTGGTCGAAGCTGCTGAAGCTGGCGCTCAACGGTGGTAATGTCGCGCAGACACTAGCCGGGCTGGTCGACGATGCCCGGACGCTGGCCAATCCAGAGGCCTCGGCCGGCACGCGGGTGCTGGCGGGGCTGTCGATCGCCAGCGAGGCCCTGCCGGTCAGCGTCGGGGATTTCAAGGATGCGGCGCGGGGTGTCCGGGCGATCGCCGAGAGCGGGGCGGATGCAGCAAGGAGCGCCAAGCCCTTGCTTGGACGAAATCCCGTGTCCAGTGGAACGCGGACGAACACGGATCTACCCGGAGACCTTTCCACCGCAAAGAGCATTTTCCGCAACCAGACTCGAGGGCAGGACGTAACCCAAACGACAATGTCCAACGGCGGTGTTCGCCGTACCGCAGCGGACGGCACGCAAATCCGCATCAACCCGGACGGTAGCGCGAGGCTGGACCTCCCTGGTCGGGGCAACTCGCCGAACGGCGAAACGATCCAAATCCCCCCGAGACCATAGCGTGTCGCGCAAGTCCGTGCCCGTTGCGAAAGAGCGGTCGGTCGTAGCGAAACTGCCCGACCTACAGGCAGCGCGCGCTCTGCTAAATACTCCTTGGTCAGCAGTCGAGGTTCCGGCTGGGTGGATCGTCCATAGATGCAAGGTGCGCGACCGCGCTTGGTCCGTTCCGTCGTTGCTCATTCGAAGCGGCGATTCAGCCGGCATGCTGGTTTTCGCGGAGGCGCACGAACACCATGGTGTCGAGCGATTTGGTCTCCGCTTCGGGACCGCCTCCGATAACTGGCCTGGAAAGCACATTGGAACTGCGCGCCCGCCATTCGCTTCTGTCGTTAATTGGCCGCCGGGACTAGAAGTGTTGGAGCACTTCGCGAACCATGGACCGGTGTCCGGAGAGTTAGGGCTCGGGTTGCCGCTGGTGGCGGCCAATGAGGAAGTCATTCCGGTGCTGTGGGCTCGCTTTCGCGTCAAAGACCTCGAAGTGCTTTTGTTTGCCGATGATGAGATACCGATGAACGTCGGAATCTCCCCGGCGACGTCAGCATTGGGTGAGAATGCTCGCGTGAAGCTTTGATCACCTGCCGCAAGGGCGGGAGGGCGACTTGACGGTACGGCGGGCCGCGCAACTGTTGCCGAACGAGCGGCGCAACTTGAGCGAGAAGGGCATACGATTACCGCTGGCGGAGGCCGCCTTCCAGAGCGATCCGTGATTACGCCGGCGCGTGTCAATGAGAGTGAGACACATGTGTTGACGAGTTTAGCGAGCAATTGGTGGTGATGGTGGGCGGTGCGGTATCCTTTTTTTGCGGGTTGATCCAGACAGCCGTTGGCACGCCAGGCGGTTGCGGCACGACGCCTTTGAAGCGAGCCGGATGAGCGGTGAAGGCGGCATCGAGGGCGAGGACGCGCAGTGCCGTGATTGCGGCGGCGTGCCCATAGTGGACGGCGTCGGGCGGCATCAGGCCGCTACCGGAGTGGCGATGCACGGTGTTGTACCAGGCGAAGAAAGCCTGGCAATGCGCGCGGGCGTCCTCGATCGAGCCGAAGCGATCCGGGAAGTCTGGGCGATATTTCAGGGTACGGAACTGGGCTTCCGAGAATGGATTGTCGTCCGACACGTGCGGACGGCTGTGGGTCCTGGCGACGTCGAGGTCGACCAGCAGCGCGGCGACCGGCTTGGAGCGCATGCTGGTGAGAGCGGTCAGCTGATTTGGTGGACCGATTTTCACGTTTGGTGATGGGCGATCGGCGAGCGTGACCGCGGGGTCGGCGCCGCGGGCATTGTCGGGCGGTCAGAACGGTGGATCGTCGGGCGGCCGCGACGGCATGGGGTCGTTGTCGCGTTGTCGCTGATCGATGGCGTGATACCAGCGGTGCATCTGGGCGAAGTAATGGTTTTGGAAGTGGTGGTAGAACGCCTCGAGGAACTGCTCGATTGCGACCACGGCTTCGTCGGGCATTTCGGGGAAGACGAACGGATCGGTGTCGTCGCCCATGTCAGCGACCGGCAGCGGCGCGGCGTGGGGTTTGCGTCTCTGGCGTGGCGAAGACCTGCAGATAGAGCTTTTCATCGAGTTCGGTGATTTCGCGCTGTGCTGCGGTCATCAGCAGTTCGGCCGCCATGCCGATGAAGATACGGTAATTGCCGGCGGCGTGATCACACAGGGTGTTGCGCAGTTGTCGGGTCATCAGGCTGGCACTGCCGGCGGTGATGAGCAGATGCTCGAGGCAGGCCAGGAGTTCCTCCCGGGTGGCGACACCGGTGGCGAGGCGTGTGCGGATACGGGAACCCAGGGGGATGAGTTCCTCGCGCCGCAGTTTATCGAGGAGTCGGACGTCGCCTGGGAGCACGACGCACAGCAGGGACTGCGAGTCGAAGCGCGCGCTCGCCAGCAGTCGCAGTTCACTCAAGACCATCGGCGTCATTTCCTGGGCCTCAGGGGTGGCTCCGCCTGTTTGGACAGATTTCCGGTCGGGATAAGTGGATCTGCCTGAGCGGTTGATGATGGCTTCTCGATCTCTCGTCCTGGTCAATCGTCCAGCGGAAACGGAGTCTGACGCCGCGAGCCTATCCGGGATTTTGTGTGCGAGGCATAACATGAGGGAAGATCATGGATATGCCGACCAAGAAGAGAACCGTAGCCGCCCAGGCGGCAGCCCGCGGCCCGCTGCGGGAGGTGCC
>SCUD01000136.1 GCA_004297335.1 Gammaproteobacteria bacterium | reverse complement strand
ACGGCCCAGTACGGCGGGCAGGCGCAGGCGACCCTGGAGCGGCAGGCCGCGCAGCCGCAGCTCACGCCGATGTCGGTGGTCGAGATGTTCATGCCGCGCAACCTGTTCGGAGCCTTCGTCGGCAACGACCGGGACCGCCTCGGCGACGTGCTGCCGCTGATCCTGTTCGCGATCCTGGTCGGGGCGGCGGCCACCAGCCTGCCGCACGACGAACGCGTCCGGCTGCGCTCGGGGCTGCAGGTCGTGACCGACCTGATGACCCGGATCGTGAACTTCGCGCTGGCGCTCGCTCCGTTTGCGGTGCCGGCAATGATCTACAGCGTCGTGGTCCGGATCGGCTGGGACATCGTGCTGGCGCTTGGTGCCTTCGTGCTCGGATGCCTCGCGGTGATGGTGCTGCACCTGTTCGGGACGATGTCGCTGTGGCTGCGGTTGTTCACCCGGCGCCGGCCGCTCGAGTTCTGGCGCCAGCTGCGCCCGGTACTGGTCACAGCCTTCTCGACCAGCTCGAGCGCTGCGACGCTGCCGACCGCGCTCGCGACCGCCCGCGCGCCGCTCGGGTTGCGCCCGACCGTTTCCGGCTTCGTGCTGCCGCTCGGTGCGACGATGAACATGGCGGGCACGGCGCTCTACGAGGGCTGCGTGGTGCTGTTCGTGGCGCAGATCTTCGGCATCGAGCTGGGGCTCGGCCAGCAGCTGACGCTGCTGCTGCTGGCGGTGATCAGCGCAGTCGCCGTCGCGGCAATTCCCGGCGGTTCGCTGCCACTGATCGCCGGCCTGCTGGTTGCCTTCGGCATCCCGCCGGAAGGCATCGGCATCATCCTCGGCGTGGACCGGCTGCTCGACATGGCGCGCACGACGGTCAACGTTGGCGCCGACCTTGTTACCGCTGCAATCGTCGACGAAGGTACGCAGGCCTCCGGGCCGCCGGCCGGCGCCAGCGCCTAAGCCCGCGCCGGCGCGACCAGTTCCGCATCCGGCCAGGACGCGATCGCCGGTGGCAGCAGCTTGTACATCACCGGCGTCACCAGCCGCGCAAGCAGCGTCGAGCTGATGAGGCCGCCGATGATCGCGACGGCGAGCGGCGAATACAGGCCCGAGCCCTGCAGTGCCAGCGGCAGCAGGCCGCCGATCGCGGTCAGCGAGGTCAGCAGGATCGGCAGGAAGCGCACCTCGCCGGCCTCGGCGATCGCGGCATCCAGGTCGCGGCCCTGGGCGCGCAGCCGGTTGGTGAAGTCCACCAGCAGGATCGAGTTCTTGATCTCGATGCCGACCAGCGCAATCATGCCGATCAGCGCCGTGAACGACAGCGTGTGGCCGGCCACGAACAGCGCGACCAGCGCGCCGGCAAAGCCGAGCGGCACGACGCCGAACACGATCAGCATCGAGCGGAAGCTGCCGAACTCGAGCACCAGCACCGCGAGGATGCCGAAGGCCGCGACCAGCATCGCGACGCCCAGTCCGGAGAAGGCCTCCTCGCGCGCCTCGATGTCGCCGGCAGCGACGTAGCGGTATCCCGGCGGCCAGCCCATCGCGTCGAGCCCGGCCAGTACCTGGCGCGTCAGCGCGTCGGTCGTGTGACCGGTCGCGGGCCAGGCAGTGACCGCCACGGTGCGCTCGCGGTTGTAGCGCCGGATCACGCTTGGCCCGGTCGAGAAGCGTGGCTCGGTGATCTGCGCGAGCGGTACCTGGCGGCCGGTGAGGGTCGACACCTGCACCTTCTGCAGCAGGTCCAGCGTCGGCCGGCCCTCGATCGGCAGGCGCAGCGTGATGTCGTACTGGTCGCCGTCGGTGTCGCGGAACTGGCCGGCGCCGAGGCCGGCGACCGCCAGCCGGATCGTGCGGTCGGCTTCGATCGCCTGGATGCCATACAGCGCGGCCTTCTCGGTGTCGACGCCGAGGTCAAGATCGGTACGCTGCAGCCGCAGCGGATTGTTGACGTCGCGCGTGCCCGGCACCGCGGCGATGAGGCGCTCGACCTCGCCGGCCAGTGCGCGCAGCGTCCCGAGATCCGGTCCGATGACGCGGATCTCGATCGGGGCGGCGATCGGCGGGCCGTTCGCGAACTGCAGCACCGTGATCCGCGCGGCCGGGTAGCCGGCGAAGACCGCGCGCAGTTCGTCGAGCAGCGCGGGGGTGCGCCCGGGGTCGTGCGCATGGACCTCGGCGAAGACCTCGGCGAGATTCGGCGCAAATGATCGCGGCATGATGTTGTAATAGACGCGCGGATTCTCGTGGCCGAGGTTCGCGAACCACCAGCGCAGCTCCGGTCGCCTGGCGAGCTCGGCCTCGACGAAAGCCAGCGCGCGTTCGGTCTCGGCGAGGCTCGCGCCCTCGGGGGCCTCGACGCGAATGCGGAACTGCGGAATGTCCGCGACCGGGAACAGGCTGAATCCCATGACCGGGACCAGCAGCAGGGTCAGCGCGAACACGCCAAGTCCGGCGGCGAGCGTAGTCCGCGGCCGGGCCAGGGCGTGGCGCAGGGCGGGGCCGTAGAGGCGGTGGATACCGCGCATCAGCGCAGCGAGCACCCGGTCCGCGAGCCGGTCGGAGCCGTCGAGCAGGGCGCGCCAGCGCTGGCCGAGGGCGCCGCCGCGGTAGCTGGGTGGCGCATCGTCGCTGCCGCGCAGCAGGCGGCTGGCGAGGAACGGGATGATCGTCAGCGCGACGAACAGCGAGGCCAGGATCGTGAACAGCACCGCCGCCGGCAGCGGCCGGACGAACTCCCCGGAGGCCTCCGGCAGGAACAGCAGCGGCATGAAGGCGAGCAGCAGCGTCGCGGTGCAACCGAGCACGGCCAGCCAGATCTGGTCGGTCGCGGCGATCGCGGCCTGCAGGCGCGACATGCCCTGGCGGACGTGGCGCGTGATGTTCTCGACGACGACGATCGAGTCATCGACCAGCAGGCCGAGCGCGACGACGAAGCCGGCGATCGAGAGCTGGTTCAGCGAGAAGTCCCCGAGGTACATCACCGTGAGGCCGATCGCGAGCGACAGCGGGATCGAGATCATCACGATGCCCGCGGCCCGCAGCCCGAGCGGCAGCAGCGTCAGCAGCACGAGGCTGATCGCGATCGTGAAGTCGAACTGCAGCCGTGACAGGCGCCGGTCCACATTGCGGGACTGGTCGAAGCCGCGTTCCAGGCGGATGTTCGCCGGCAGGCCGGCCTCGAAGCGCTGCAGCCGCGCGTAGATCGCCTCGCGGACGTCAAAGACGTTCTCGTTGTCCTTCATGCTCGCGGTGACGAAGACCGCGCGCTGGCCGTTGAAGCGGCCCAGATAGCGCTCCTCGTCGGTGCTCCAGGAAATCTCGGCCACGTCGCGGATGCGGACCGGGCGGCCGCCGCGCGCGCTGATGACCGTATCGGCGATCTGCTCGAGCGAGTCGTAGCTGCCGGAGGTCTTCAGGTTGAAGCGGCGCAAGCCGACGTCCACCGCGCCGCCGGGAATGCTGGCGTTGCCGGACTGGATCGCAGCCTGGATCTCGCTCGTGCTCACGCCCGCGGCATCCAGTCGCTCGAGGTCGAGCGCCACCCGCACTTCGGGCTGCGGATAGGCCCAGTTGTCTGCGCGGCGCACGCCTGGGGCGGTCTCGATCAGTTCTTCCAGGTCCTCCGCATGGCGCTTGAGCTCCCGCCAGCTGGCATCGGGGCTGACCAGCCCGAGTTGCACGATGTTGACCGTGCCGGGAGTGAACTGGCGGACCTCGAGGGCGACGATGCCATCCGGTAGCAGCGGGCGTACCGCATTGACCTCGCGCAGCACCTCGTCGTACTTGCGGTCCGGGTCGTTGCCATAGATGAACTCGATCTCGATGACGCCGATACCGTCGTAGGCCGCGCTGCGGAGCTGCTTGACGTCGTCGAGTTCGGCGAGCGCATCCTCGAGCGGATCCACGATCAGCCGCTCGATGTCCTCGGGATCGGTTCCGGGAAAGCTGACGACGATCAGCGATCCAGGAAACCGCAGCGAGGGATCCTCGGCGCGGGGGATCGCCGCGAGCGCCCAGAGGCCGGTGGCGATCAGCAGCGCGAACAGGACCAGCGTGAACTGCCAGCGCCGGACCGCGAATTGCCACAGGCTCATCGGCGTGGCCTCAGGGGCCGTCCAGCACGCGTACGGCGGCACCATCGCTGAGCCAGGCGGCCCCCTCGGTGACGACCCGATCACCCGGCGTGAGGCCGCCCAGGATCTCGACCCGCTCGCCGACCAGGCGTCCGAGGCGCACGGGCACGCGGCGGACCACGGCATCGCTCGTGCCCACGACGAACACCGTGGCATCACCACCGTCGGCCTCGAGCAGGGCCGTGACGGGTACGACCGGCACCGGTTCCGGCCGCGGGCCGGCGAGCGTGACCTTGGCAACGAGGCCCTGCACGAGGCGCGCGTCCCCGGCCTCGAGCGCGAGCTTCATCTCGTAGGTGCCCGTCGCCGGGTCGGCAGCGGCGGCCACCTCGACGACCGTGGCCCGGAGAACCCGGTCCGGCAACGCGTCGAGCGTGACCTCGCCGGTCATGCCCGCCTGGACGCGCACCACGTCACGATCGGCGAGCGCGGCGCGCACGATCCAGCCACTCCCGGTATTGCCGACAACCAGCACCGGCTGGCCGGCAGCGACGAGTTCATTGGGTTCAGTGAGCCGCTGCAGCACGATGCCGTCCGCCGGGGCCTCGATGCGGGCATGGCGGGCGTTGAACTCGGCCGCTCGCAGGCTGGCATCGGCAACCGCCCTGGCGGTGCCCAGGTCCTCGACCTGCTCACGGGTCGCGACCTCGTCGGCGAACAGGGCGCGCCCGCGCTCCAGGTCGCGGTTTGCCTTGTCGGCGAGCGCCCGCGCCTGGGTGACCGCCGCGGCCACTTCGTCATCGGCCTGGGTCGCGAGCAGCTGGCCGCGCCGGACCCGCTCGCCCTGATCGACGTGGATCGCGCGGACGATGCCGCCAGTCTTGAAGGCGAGCCGCACCTCATCGGCCGGTGCCACGTAGCCGACTGCGCGCAGCAGATCGGCCGCCGCCGCGGTCTCCACCGTTGCGACCCGCACCGGCGTCGCGGCTGGCGCCGCCGATGGCGTGGCATCCCGGCTGCAGCCGGCGCCAGGCAGCGCCCCCGCGATCAGTGCCAGGACGGTGAGTCCATGCCGCAGGTTCATCGGGATTGCTCCAGTCCGCCGATCGCGTATCCGAGTTGAGCCACCGCGCTGAGGAAGTCGAAACGGGTGACGTTGGCGTTCTGCCGGGCCGCGGTCAGCGCGCGCTCGGCATCGAGGTATTCCGCGGGTGGCACCTGGCCGAGATCACGCTTGCGCGCCACGATCGTAAAGGCGGCCGCCGCCGCCTCGGCACGCCTCGCGGCCGTCTGCAACGAGGCCCCGGCCACTGCGAGTGCCGATTGCGCCTCCTGGACCTCGAGGCGGATCCGTTGTGCGGCCAGTTCCCGGCTGGCGCCGAGCTGCCGGCTGCGCGCCCGGGCGGCTGTGAGAGCCGCGCGATCCGCGCCGCCGTTCCACAGGTTGAAGCGCACGACGAGTGAGGCGAGCAGATAGGGATCGTCATCGCCGTAGTTCCAGCGCGGGCCCTGGGTCCCGGCATCCAGCGCCAGGGAAAGCTGCGGCCGGAATGCCGCGCGTGCGAGCTGTTCCTGCTCCGAGGCCGCGCGCAGTCCGGCATCGAGCTCACGCAATTCGGCGCGCCGCGCAAGCGCCGCGTCTTCCATCGCTGCGGCGTCCGGGGAAGGTGCCCGGATGCGTGCGGCGAATCCCGGCAGTTCGCCAGCCGTGACCGCGGTCGCTTCCAGCGCACGATCGAGCGGCGCGTTGCACAGCAGATTCACATAGCGGCGCGCCAGCGTCTCGGTTGATTGCGCGCGCAGCAGCTGTTGTTCGACCTCCAGAAGATCGGCCTCGGCGCGCAGCACGAGGTCGCGCGTGACCTTGCCGTGGCGATGCAGGCTGTCATTGACGCGGCGGTTCTCCTCGGCCAGCTCGCGCGTCGCTTGCAGGATCGTGACCGCCTCACCGGTCGCCAGCCAGCGGTAGTAGGCCTGCCGGACATCGCGTGCCAGCTGCAGCCGCGCGGCTTCGAGTCCGAATCGCGATGCGTCGTGGCCATGAGCCGCAGCGCGGCTCGCCGCGCTGATGCGCGCGTCATAGAGCGGCTGGGTCAGGCGGATGAGGCTGTCCTGTTCCCGCTCCCGCTGAACGCGGAACGAGGGGTTGTCGGGGCCGCCGATCGGGAGCTCGATCTCCCGGCCGCCCTCCGCGCGCGAATAACGCAGCTGCAGGTCGATGGCGGGCAGGAAGCGCGCGCGGGCCTGGTTGAGTGCAGCGAGGCGTTCCGCGACACCGGCCTCGACGGCCTGCAGGCCGAGATTGGCCTCGAGTGCCTCAGCCACGAGCGCCTCGGTGACCCGCTCGATGTCGGGCGGGTCGGCCCGACCGGTGGTCACTGCCGCCAGCAGTGCGATGCCCGGCAACAGGCGAGCCAGCTTCCGATAGGCGAATGTTGAAGGACTGGACATCTGTCAAATGCCATGCAAAAAAAGTCAGGCTCCCGGCTTCGTCGCCAGCAGGTCGCGCAGCATCGCGAAGGAACCCTCCATCAGTTCCGGGTAGCCGACCCCAAGGCGTGCGATCTCCTGCGCCTTGTTGCTGCCGATCTGGATCAGTCCATGCGCAAAGGCCCAGAGCGTGACGCATACCTGCACCGGGTTGCCGAGGTCGCGACGGATCGAACCGTCGGCCTGGCCCTGCCGCAGCGCCTGGACGATCACGGCGATCGCCGCGTCGCCAGCCAGCATGCAGGCGTCATCGGTCGGTTGGCCCGTGGTGCAGTGCGCGTGATAACGGCTGCAGGCATCGAATCGATGCGGCTTTTCCTGCTGGAACAGCACATAGGCCCGACCGATCGCCTGGGTCTGGTCAAGGCCACGCGGCTGCGAAGCGACCGCGGCCAGGAAGCGTTCGCGCAGCTCCTCGAGCGCCCGCTGCGTGATGGCGAGCAGCAGCTCATTGCGGTCCTGGAAATAGACATAGATCAGTGCCCGTGACAGCCGGGCCCGTCGCGCAACGCGGTCCATCGTCACGGCGTCCCAGCCGATCTCTGCGTAGAGCGCCTCGGCCGCATCGATGATTTCGGCGCGGCGGCGTTCCTTCTCTTCCTCGCGGCGCAGGGCGATGTGCGACATGGGCGCAGGGTAGCTGCGCATTGACATTGTGTCAATAGATAGGCATCTGTACAGTGCAGGGTGCCGATCAGAAACGCAGCCTGACACCAGCGAGCATCGTCCGCGGGGCGCCGGGCCGCCAGCCGGCTGGTCGCAGCGCGACGTTGTAGACCTCGTTGCCCAGGTTCTGGACCGAGGCGAACAGGCTCATCGCCGGTGTCAGGTCGAATTCGCCGGAGAGGTCGAGCAGCGTGCGCGCGTCCACGCGTTCGCCGAGCGGGATGGCGCCGCTGCCGGCGCGGGCGCGAGCCGCGCTGACGTAACTGGCCATCAGGTGCAGCCGCCAGGCGCTGCCGACGACTCCGGCGCCGATCGTGAGCTGGTGCCCGGGAACGTAGGGCAGGGCGTCGCCACGCGTCACATTGCCCCATTCGCTGAAATCGCTGGCGAAGCTGGTCCGGAATTCGCCTTCGGTCCAGGTGTAGCTCGCTGAGAGCGGGATCGAGACCGGCAGGCCAAGCGCCAGCCCGGCGTCGTACTGGGCGGTGAATTCGAGCCCGTGCACGCGCACTTTTCCCGCATCGTACTGGTCGCCGATCGTGCAGCCGCCGCCGGTCGAAGCCGTGCAGCTGCCGATCAGATTTTCGTAGTCGACGAGAAACGCCATGGCTTCGAAGTCCGCGCGGATGCCGTCGTGGCGCAGGCCCAGCTCGTAGTTCCAGGACTGCTCCGGGTCGACCGTGGAACCCGGCGCCGGGCTCACGAAACCGCGGTGCAGGCCGGCGACGAGCTGCAGCGACTCGCCGATGGCGCGCGTGACGCCAAGGCCCGGCATGAAGGCTTCCACCGTGCTGCGGGCCGGAACCGGATTGCCGCTGCGCGTCGGGTCGGTCGTACCCCAGTTGAGCTGCGTCAGCGCAATTGTCTCGTAGCGCAGCCCGGGAGTCAGCGTCCAGCCCCCGGCGCGGATCGTGTCACGCACGTAGAACGCCCAGGCCTTGGCCTCGCCGACGCGGTTGTCCTGGCTGCCCGGTACGCCAGCTGCGCTCAGCACCATCACGCCGTCCAGCATCTGGTAGCGATCATCGTGCTGGAAGCGGTCTTCCTCGTCGCGATGCCAGCGGGCCGAGAGCTCGAGCTCATGATCGAGGCCGCCAGTCACGAAGCGCAGGCCGAGTACCGACTGCAGGCCGGCGGCATAGTACTCGCGCTGGTTGTTGCGGACGCGCAGGGCGCCGGCCGCGCTGGCCGATCCCGGCTCGCCAATGAGAGCCGCATATTCAACCGGGTAGGCCGCCGGATTCCCGAGGATGTTCGTGAGGCTCTGGTACGCGGTATTGGCGGCGTTGCGTACATCGTTCAGCTTGTACCAGGCCCGTTCGGTCTGGGTGTGGTACGCCATGGTCGTCAGGTCGATCCGCTCGCTGAAGTCGATCCGGTGCGTGAGCTGGCCGAGCGCGTGCGTGACCCCGATCTGATCGAGCTGGCTCGCGCGGTAGCGCCGGTACGGGCTGGCACGAAAATCGTCGCGGGTCAGGCCGAGATAGGTCTCGTCCGAGTCCTCGGTCGAATGCTGCAGCTTCAGCTCGAGCGACTGGCCGCGGCCCTCGCTGCCGATGCTGCGCAGCGCGAGTTTGGCCACGTAGTCCTCGATGCGAAAGCCGGTATCGCCGCCGGAATCCAGCCGCTTGAAGCCGTCGGATTTCTCTTGCAGCGTCTCGACGCTGAAGCCGAGATCGCGAGCGCCGCCGAGCTCGATCCAGCCGCCGGCCTGGGCCCGGCCGCGCAGCGTGCCGTATTCCCCGCTGTAGAGGTCGAGCCTGCCGCCAGGTCCCGCACCGGGCGCACCGGGAATCGGAGCCGAACTCAGGCCGATCGCACCGGCGACCGTCTGGGGCCCGTATTTGATCGCGGCCGGGCCCTTGCTGACTTCCACCGCGCTCATGCGCGCGATGCGCGGGAAGTAATAGGCCGAGGGTGCGGCGTAGGGAGCTGGCGCGATCGGCACGCCGTCCTCGAGCACCGCGATCTTCGCGTTGCGATCGGTGCCGGATCCACGGATGCCGATATTCGGCCGGATGCCGAAGCCATCCTCCTCGACGATATTGAGCCCGGGCACCTGGCGCAGAACCCGGTTGATGTCGCCACTCGCATGCTCCTCGAGCTGGGCGGCGTCGATCAGGTGTACGGAGCCGGTCGCCTCCCTCGCCGCGAGCTTGGTCGCGCTGACGACGATCCGGTCGAGCAGGGCGGGTGCGGACGGTTCATCGGCCAGCGCGTTGCAGCAGAGGCAAGTGGCGAGGCCCGTAGAAAGGAGCCAGTAGCGGTGCGGTTCCAAGGGTGTCCCTCCCAGTCAAAGACGACCGCACTTTATGCGAACTGATCTCCTTTGGCAATAAGAATCATTCGTATTAAGAACGCGAGGGTGAGCGATTCATCCGGTCTCGGCGAGCAGATGGTCGATCAATTCGGTCATCTCCTGGTTCTGTTTTACATAATGCTGCCCGGTCGCGGGTCCGCTGAAGCCGGTGTGTACCCGGCGCACCTTGCCGCGCCGGTCGATCACGAGCGTCGTTGGATAGGCCTGGAAGCCAGCAAGCTGCGGCAGCTTCTTCAGCACGTCCCCGTCGTGGGTGACGCCGGCGATGAGCACCGGGTAGTCGATCGCGAATTTTTCGGCGAAGCCACGTGCAGCGGCGGCCGCACTGGCGAACTCGGGTGTGTACTCGAACATCAGCTGGACGACCTCGAGGCCGCGCTCGCGCCGGGTGGCGAGCAGCTCACGCAGGAACACGGCCTCGTCATGGCAGTTCGGACACCAGCTGCCGCCGATCGTCACGATCACGACCTTGCCGGCATGGCGCGGCGCCGGGAAGCGCTGCACAGTCCCATCGAGATCCGGGAACGCGAACTCGAGCGTGTCGATCCCCGGTTTGAGTCCGGCCATCCGGGTCGGATCCTCCAGCCTGGCCGCAGCATCGCGCCGGCCGCTCCAGGTCTCGAAGGCACCGCCGCCGGTATGAAATTCCCCGGACAGCGTGCCATCTGCGGCGAGCCGCCCCAGATACAGGTAGGCGCTGCCACCATCGAATCGCGACAGGAACAGCGTGTCACCGCGGGCCTCGCCGGCGATGTAACGATCATCACCGGTCGCGCGCAGCACCGTCCCTTGTACCTGGTGGCCGTTCTGCGTGAGCTCTGCGATCGCGCGACCTTCCTTGCCACTGGCGTCGCGGAAGACGAGGGCCCAGCGGCCGGAAAAATCGCGCGGCGCGGCCGGCGGCTCGGGAAAGAACCGGAACGGCTGGCCCGGCATCGCGACGAGGCGCACGCTGCGCATCACGCCGCGCGGCCGCAGGAAGGTCACCTGGCCCTCGAGGCGTCCGTCCACGAGGCGTGCTTCGAGGCGGTGGCTGTACCCGGGCATGCGGATCGTGAGTTGGCCGTCGAGCCATTGCAGGTCGGGCGCGCGCACGCGTTCCGGGCCGTTTTCCAGGTACGCGACGAGCCGGCCCTGCTCGGACGCGAGTTCCAGCCCGAACGGCAGGTCACCACCGGCAACCGTCAGCACGGCGCGGTACTGGCCGATGGGCGCAGCGTGCAGGCTCGCTGGCGCGTCGCCGGAGCAGGCGGCGAAGACCGCGGCAATGAGGAGGATCGCGGCAGCAGGAAGCGGGAAGCGCGCCACTGAGCTGATGCCGGTCAGGAAAGTAGCGCAGCCGGTCGCGGGAAGCCGTCATCCGCTCGGCGCCACGGCTCCCAGGCGAGCATCAGCCGGCCGATCGTGAGGTCCGACTTCCGTGGTGCGATCGACAGGCGCGTCAATTCGATGCGGGCCGGATCGAGCCTGGCGATCAGTTCCGCCGATTCCTGCTCGATCAGCCGCAGCAGCGCATCGCGTTCCGCGGTGAGTACCTCGAGATTCTCGCCAGCCCGGGCCACGTCGCCGCGCTCGCTGAAAACGCGTCCAGCCGAGCGGGCCGCCGTGCCGGCGCGCGAAGCGGCGCCACGCCGGCCGCCGAAGATCGCACCGAGCACGCTGCTGCCGATCGAGACCACGGTGTCCAGCTGGCGCTGCGTGTACTGGGACTTCTCCCGCTCGACGCGCTCACCGGCACGGCGCAGCCGATCCTCCAGGGTCTTCAGCTTCACGGCGTGGCGGTCACGGAGCTTGTCCACTTCCTGGTCGCGGTGTTCGTGCAGGACATGCGCGAGCCGGGCGCGGAAATCGCCCTCGGTTTCACCCGCGGCCGAAGTCAGCTTGAGCGCGCGACAGCCCAGGAACTCGCGGCCACCGTTCTGGTAGAGATGGGCAGCGAGTGCGCGTCCCCACTCGGCATAGCTCGCAGCCCGCAGCGCCGGGCCGGGCAGCTCGGCGAACTGCGCGCCATCGATCGGGCCGGCGGCGAGCGCTGGGTCCAGATTTGGGACTTCCGCCGCCTCGGCCCACAGCGGAGCTCCGTCGACATCGCCGAGGGGCGCGAGCAGCGCCAGCTTCGTCCAGGCGTCAACCCCGGCCGCCTTGTCGGCAAAGTGCAGCTCTGCGGTGGCTGCGATCCGCGGCCGGTAGACGAGCTCGCCGGAGCCCGGCCTGGCGGCCAGGAACACTTCATTGATGCCGGCCGGCAGGACCGGCCGGTTGCTGGCAGCAGGTTTCGCCGCAACGCCGGGAGCCGCCGGTGCCGCTGGCGGTGCGGCGAGCGGCTTGTGTGGGGCCATCAGGCGCTCGATCTCCGGCAGAGTGAGCGGGCCGCGCAGCCAGGAGAGGACCCAGCGGGTCTGGAACAGCAGCGGTGCGTCGTCGTGGACATTGCGCATCAGGAACACGCGTGGCGCGATGCCAGCCATCAGCTTCTCCAGCGTCGGCCGGTCGAAGCCGCCGCCCGCGAGCGCGCTCGTCAGGCCCTCGATGACGCGTTGCTGGTCGCGTTCTGTCTGCAGGCGGCCGATGAACCAGGTGCCGGCATTCGACAGGCCCTTGTAGTCGAGATCCACCGGATTCTGGGTCGCGAGCACGAGGCCGAGCCCGAAGGCGCGGGCCTGCTTCAGCAGCGTCAGCATTGGCAGCTTCGAAGGCGGCAGCGCGCTCGGCGGGAAATAGCCGAAGATCTCGTCCATGTAGAACAGCGCGCGCAGCGCCGAGGTGCCCGGCTGTTGCCGCATCCAGCCCAGAAGCTCGTTCAGCAGCAGCGTGACGACGAACATGCGCTCGGCGTCGTTCAGGTGCGCGATCGAGACGATCGAAATGCGCGGCCGGCCCTCCGGGGTGTAGAGCAGGCGCTGGATGTCGAGCGCATCGCCCTCGAGCCAGGTACTGAAGCCCGGAGCGGCGAGCAGCCGGTTGAGCGCCATCGCGAGCCCGAGCCGCTCCTTCGCCGGATAGAAGGTCTCGAGGTCGAATACACCGACCTTGTCGAAGGGTGGCTTCTGGATTGCGCCGATCAGTCCGGCGAGATCGAGCGCGTGGCCCTGGTTCCAGGCGGCAGCCACGACGGAGGACAGCAGGATGTGCTCGCGGCTCTGCAGCGGGTCGGCTTCGATGCCGACGAGCCCGAGCAGGCCGGAGACGGCGCCGGCGATGCGTTCGCCGAGCGCCGCCGGGTCGCCGCCGCCCGCCGGCGGCGCGAACGAGCGCAGCACGGACAGCGGCTGCCCGGCGCGGCTGCCGGGCGTGTAGATGGTGACCTCGGCGGCTTCCTTCAGGCGGCGGATGCGGTCACCGTCCTGCCCCCATTCCGCCAGGCCCTGCTGCCAGCTGCTGGCAGTGCGCGTGGCGAGCTCGTCGGGCGTAATGCCGCGACGTGCCGCTTCGCCCGCGTCGATCCAGGGTCGGAACTCCGCCGCGCTGAGGCCCGGGAAGGTCAGCATCAGGTTGGCGATGTCGCCCTTCGGATCGACGATCAGTGTGGGGATGCCGTCGAGCGCGGCCTCCTCGATCAGCCCGATGCACAGGCCGGTCTTGCCGCTGCCGGTCATGCCGACGCAGACGGCATGGGTCGTCAGGTCGCGCGAGTCGTAGAGCAGTGGCTCCGCGGCCAGCACGCGGGTCTGCGGGTCGTACTCGCGGCCGAGGTAGAAGGCGCCGAGCTTTTCGAAATCCTGGGTGGCCATGGTCGGACTCAGTAGTGGGGCAGGCGTACGGAGCGGAAGACCTGTTCCACGGCAGCGGCATCCGGTGCACGCAGTGACTGGTCCACCAGTCGCCGCGTCAGCTGCGGCGCGAACAGGCGCATGAAGTCGTACATGTAGCCGCGCAACAGGCGGCCGCGGCGCACGCCAAGCCAGGTGATGTGCTCGCCGAGCAGCTGCGACCCGTCGATGACCACCAGGTCCGCGTCCGCCTGTTCGTCGAGCGTCATGCAGGCGACGATGCCGACGCCCATGCCGATCCGCACGTAGGTCTTGATCACGTCGGCGTCCTGCGCGGTCAGCGCGACGTTGAGCGGCAGGCCGGCGCGCGCAAAGAGCTCGCGCAGCGAGGACTTGCCGCTGAAGCTGAAGTTGTAGGTGACGAGCGGATACTGGCTGAGCTGCTTCAGGGACGGCTTCGTGACCGTGGCCAGCGGATGGTCGCGGGGCACGACGATGTCGCGATGCCAGCGGTAGCAGGGCAGCAGCGCGAGGCCGGGAAACAGCTCCTGCGCGCCGGTCGCGATCGCGAAGTCGATGCGGTCGGCGTTGGCGAGATCGGCGATCTGCTCCGCGGTGCCCTGGTGCAGGTGCAGCTTGACCTCCGGGTAGTCGGCGCGGAAGCGCTTGATGATGGAGGGCAGCACGTAGCGCGCCTGGGTGTGCGTCGTGCCGATCGACATCGAGCCGCGCCGCTCGTCCTGGAACTCGGCCGACAGCCGGCGGATGTTGTCGGTCTCCTCGAGGATGCGCAGCGCGCGGGCGACGACCTGCTCCCCGGCCGGTGTGACGCGCGTGAGGTTGCGACCCTCGCGCTCGAACACCTGGAAGCCGAGCTCGTCCTCGAACAGCTTGATCTGCTTGCTGACCCCCGGCTGCGAGGTGTGCAGCGCCCGCGCCGCGGCGGTGATGTTCAGGCCGTTCTGCACGACGGCGGCCAGGTAGCGCAGCTGATGGAGCTTCATGGACAGGGACCCGGTGGCCTGGGCCCGATTATACGCAGGGGGTGTCCCCCTGCCACTTCAACCGCCGGCTGCGAGGCGCAACTGGCGCTGGATCTCCTCCTCGCGCGCATCGTCGATGGCGGTCAGCACGTTGTCCAGGTCGGTCACGGTCTCATCGCGGGTAACAATACCCGTGAGTTCGCTGTCCGGCAGCAGGTCGCCCTGCTCGAACAGCGCCCACATCTCTGCGGCGAACTCGGTGTCGAGCAGTTCCGGCGCGAAGCGGCCCAGGGTGGCCCGGAGGTTGTTCACGTCCCGCTCGAGCATCGCGCGGGCGCCGTTGTTGCTCGCGGCATTGACAGCCTGCGGCAGGTCGATGATCACCGGGCCATCGAGCGCTACCAGCACGTTGAATTCCGACAGGTCGCCGTGGATGAGGCCGAGGCTCAGCATGCGCACCACCTGCCGGATCAGGCAGCGGTGGTATTCACGCGCGGTCTCGGGTGCGAGTTCCACTTCCCCGAGGCGCGGAGCGGGCTCTCCCGCTGCATCGGCGACCAGCTCCATGATCAGGACCCCGTCGAAATAGCCGTAGGGCCGTGGCACGCGCACGCCGGCGGCGGTCAGCTGGTACAGGGCGTCGACCTCGGCGTTCTTCCAGGCCGCCTCCTGCTCCTTGCGGCCAAACCGCGTGCTCCGGCTCATCGCGCGCGCATGGCGGCTGCCGCGAACCTTGCGTCCTTCCTGGTACTGGGCGCGCTTCTGGAAGCTGCGCTGCGCCATGTTCCGGTAGACCTTGGCACAGCGCGTCTGGTTGCCGGAGCGCACGAGGTACACGCTGGCCTCCTTGCCGCTCTTCAGCGACCGGAGGACCTCGTCGATCACGCCATCATCGATCAGTGGCTGCAGTCCAGCGGGAGTCTTCATGGTGTCCGTGGGTGTGGGTCCGCACGCACGGAACCAAGGCTTGCGATGATACAGGCAGTCTGGGCTATACTGCCCGCCAATGAACGCGCAGCCGACGGCCTTTGCAGGATGGTGGCGCCCCGACTCTCCGGAGTGGGCGCTGGTCGTTTAGTCGCGTTTTTCCCCCGAACCAACCAGGACCCATCTCCGGACAGCACCGGAGATGGGCTTTGCGCATGCCTGTGTCCCAGCCCTTCGACATCGCCGCCGACCTCGATACGCCGGTTTCAGCCTACCTGAAGCTGCGGCCGTTCCGGCCCCGTTTCCTGCTGGAGAGCGTCGAGGGCGGCATGCGCGTCGGCCGCTATTCCTTCATCGGCTTTGGTGACTGCCTGGAGGTTCGTCTCGATGCGCAGGGGCTCGCGGTCGGCGGGATAAGGAGCCCGCGCCCGGCTGGCCGCGCCGAACTGCTCGGCGCGCTGCGGGCAGCGCTCGCCCGCGCGCCGCAGCCGCGCCCCAGGGAGCATGGCTTCCCGCTCGCCGGCGGCCTGGTCGGATACTCCTCCTATGATCTGGTGCGCTGGTTCGAGCGGCTGCCCGCCAGGACCCGGCCTGGCGACAGCCTGCCGGAAGCCTGCTATCTCGCACCGCGCTCGATGCTGGTGTTCGACCACCTGACCCGCGGGGTGACGCTGCTGCACGACGGTGATGACGGGGAGCGCCAGGCGCTGCGGCGGGAGGTCATCGCGGCGCTGCGCGGGCCGCTACCGGTGGACCACCGGCCGTTCCGCTACGCACCGGCCACGCCGAGCCTGCAGCGTGAAGGGTTCATCGAGCGCGTGCGCCGGGTCCAGTCGCACATCGCCGCCGGCGACGTCTATCAGCTCGTGCTGTCGGTGTGCTTCGGCGGCGAGTGCGAGCTCGATCCGTTCCAGGCCTACCGGGCGTTGCGGCTGCTGAACCCGTCGCCCTACCTGTACTACTGCGAGGCCGGCGGTGCGACGGTGGTTGGTTCGTCGCCCGAGGCGCTGGTGCGACTGAATGCCGGGCAGGCGCAGCTGCGGCCCATCGCCGGCACGCTGCCGCGCGGAGCGGATGCCGCGGCGGACGAGGCGAATGCAGCCCGGCTGCTCGCCGATCCCAAGGAGAGCGCCGAGCACGTGATGCTCGTCGACCTCGCGCGCAACGATCTGGGCCGCGTCGCCCGCGCCGGCACCGTGCGCGTGGATCCGTACCGGATCATCGAGCGCTACAGCCACGTGATGCACATCGTCAGCGGCGTCACCGGCGAGCTCGCGCCCGGCCGCGACGCCTTCGACCTGTTCGCGGCGGCATTCCCCGCCGGCACGCTGGTCGGTGCGCCCAAGGTGCGCGCGATGGAGATCATTGACGAACTGGAACCCGTGCACCGTGGGCTCTACGGCGGCACGGTCGGCTACTTCGGCAGCGGCGGCGACATGGACCAGGCGATCACGATACGCACCCTGATATTCACCGACGGTCACTATAGCTACCAGGCTGGAGCGGGCATCGTCGCCGACAGCGTGCCCGAGCGCGAGCACGACGAGATCCTGGCGAAAAGCGCCGTGCTGGCGCGCGCGCTCGAGCTTGCCGGAGGCGGGCTGTGAGATCCCGGCTGCTGCTGATCGACAACTACGATTCGTTCACCTACAACCTGGTGCAGGCCTTCCTGGTGCTCGGCGCGGAAGTGCTCGTGTACCGCAATGACGAGATCGACCCTGCGGCGGCCCGCGCGCTCGGGCCGACGCACCTGTGCATTTCACCGGGTCCCGGCATGCCGGGGGAGGCCGGCGTATCGTTGCGGATGATCGAGGCCTTCGCCGGCCGGGTGCCGGTCCTGGGCGTGTGCCTCGGGCACCAGTCGCTGGTCGAGGTCTTCGGCGGGCGCGTCGTGCGCGCGCCGCGCCTGATGCATGGCAAGACCTCGCCGGTACTCCACGATGGGTGCGGGGTGCTGGACGGTCTGTCGAGTCCTTTCGAGGCCGGACGCTACCACTCGCTGATCGCGGAGCGCGAAGGATTGCCGGCGGAGCTGGAGGTCACCGCGTGGACTGCGGAGGGAGAAGTCATGGGTGTGCGCCATCGGGCGCTTGCCGTCGAAGGCGTGCAGTTTCATCCCGAGAGTATCCTGACCCCCGAGGGCCCGCGGCTCATGCGCAATTTCCTGCTCCAGGAGTCGCCGCGATGAGCCGCCTGGGCCAGCGGGCGCTCGAGGTGCTGCTCGCGCGGCGCGACCTGTCCGAGGAGCAGTCCTTCCACTTGCTCCGTGAGCTGACCGATGCCGCGATGGCGCCGGCCATGGCCGGCGCGCTGTTGACGGCGCTGTGCATGAAGGACGCGACGCCGGCCGAAGTCCGCGGCTTCGCCCGGGCGATGCGCGCGCTGGCACGGCGACCGCTGCTTGCGTCGGCTGGACCGCTGGTGGACGTGACCGGGACTGGCGGTGACGGCTCGCAATCCTTCAATCTCTCCACCGGATCGGCCCTGCTGGCGGCGGCCTGCGGCGCGCGGGTCGTCAAGCACGGCAACCGCTCGGTGTCCTCGCGCTGCGGCAGCGCTGATGTGCTCGAAGCGCTGGGCTTGCCGCTGCCGCTCGACGAGTCCGCGGCCGGGCGCTGCCTCGGCCGTACCAGCTTCACCTTCCTGTTCGCGCCGCACTACCATCCGGCGATGAAGGCCCTGGCACCGGTACGCGCCGCCCTCGGCGTGCGCACCGTATTCAACCTGCTCGGGCCGCTGGCCAACCCCGCCGAAGTTCCCTACGCCGTGATCGGGGCCTGGAGCCCCGAGGTGGCGCGGCTGCTGGCTGAGACCCTGGCGGGCCTGCCGATCGAGCGCGTGTTCGTCGTGCACGGTGGCGGCGGCTGGGATGAGGCGACGCCGGCGGCGGACTTCCTGCTGTGGGACGTGCGTCCGGAGCGGGTGCTGGAGAGTCGGCGCGATGCGAATGACTTCGGCCTGCCTCGCTGCGAGGAACGGCACCTGATCGGCGCCGACGCCGCGCACAATGCCGCCCGCCTCGCTGCCGTGCTGCGGGGCGCGGACCGCGGGCCACACCGCGATGCCCTGGTGATGGGCGCGGCGCTCGTTGCCGAGGTCACGGGCCTGGCGGCGGGGCCGCGGGATGGTGCGGCAATGGCCGCGGCCGCGATCGACGACGGTCGGGCGGCGCGCCTGCTTGATGATCTGGCGGCCTTCGGCCGCGAGGTTCACTGATGACGGGTTTCCTCGACGGTATGGCCGAATCAAGCCGCGCGCGCGTGCGGGAGGCGATGGCCCGCGAATCGCTCGCGGCATTGCGCAGGCGGGCGCTGGAGATGCCGCCGGCGCCGCCCTTGCGTCACGACCGCGCCTTCGAGCTGATCGCCGAATTCAAGCTGCGCTCGCCGGCGCTCGGCGAGCTCAGCGCTTGCGGCGACGAGCTGGCCGGGCGCGTTGCAGCCTACGCGCAGGCCGGCGCCACGGCGGTCTCGGTACTCACCGAACCGTCACGCTTTGGCGGCCAGCTCGGGCACCTGGCTGCGGCCGCGACGGTGCTGCGGCCGTTCGGCGTGCCAGCGATGCGCAAGGATTTCCTGGTCGATCCCTGGCAGCTGGTTGAGGCGCGCGCGGCCGGTGCCGGCGGCGCGCTCTTGATCCTGCGGATGCTGTCGCGGGAGCAGCTCGGCGAAATGCTGGACTGCGCGCGCGAGCTCGGGC
>SCUD01000135.1 GCA_004297335.1 Gammaproteobacteria bacterium | reverse complement strand
GCCGTCTGCAGCCACTGCTGCCCGCCGTCGCTGCTGCCGATGCCGATCATGCCATTGCTGTGCAGCCACACGGTCCAGCTGCGCCCCGAGCCATCGTTGCCAATGCCGCTGCCCTTGAAGAACAGCGGAGTCCAGGTGCTGTCGAAGCGCTCCACCTGGACCCAGGCCTCGAGGGTCAGCGCCCGAGTCAGGTCGAGGCTCGCCGACTGCGGCAGCTCGAAGTACTGCTGCCCGTTCAGGCGGATGCCGCCGTCGCAGCGTCCCGAGACCCACTGCGGCTCGTTGCCGCTGCTCTCACCGGGAACGATCGCCACGGTCCGGTCGTTGACCGGCTGGACATTGAGCCCGTAGCTGACCGTGCCGGTGTTGTAGCTGGAGCCCATCACCAGCAGCGTGTAGGTGCCGGTCTGCGTCAGGGTCGTCGTTTCGACCTGATCCCAGACGTTGTTGATGTTCCAGGGACCGAAAACCGTTCGGCCCTGCGGATCCAGCAGACGCCACTGGACGCTCCCACCGTCACGCGCCGTGACGTCGAAGAAGAAACGCTGGCCGGCCGTAACCTCGAAGCTCAGGAAGTCCAGGGAATTGGCCGGCGTCAGCGTCCGCTCGATCGGTGTGCCAGGAGTCAGCGCAATCGCCGAGCTGACCGGATCCCGCAGCGCGAAACTGTAGTCACCGGTGGCGTCGCCGGCGGTGTCCACGATCAGCGTGTAGTCGCCGGCGGGCAGGTCGAGCAGCGGGTTGGTACCCGCACCCACCGGCTCGCCATACGCGAAGGACTGGCTGGCGACGACCGTGCCGCGCGGTCCGACGAGAGTCCAGAGCGGCCGGTCATATCCGCTCAGCGAATCGAAGTACAGCCGACGGTCCTCGGCCAGCGTGAAGGTGTAGAGGTCGCGCTGCCCGGGCTGCGAGATGCTGCCACTGGTCTGCGTATCGAGCACCAGTTCCGTCGTGTCGTCGCTGACCGGCCACACGTTGAACCCGTAGCTCACGGTGCCCGTGTTGGAGCGGCGGCCCTCAACGAGCAGCGTGTAGGTGCCGGTCATGGCCAGCGTCGTGACATCGACGTCCTGCCAGACATTGTTGATGTTGCCGGGGCCAAACACGACGCGCCCGAACGGATCCAGCAGTCGCCAGTAGACATCACCGCCCACGCGCGCCGTTACGTCGAAGAAGAAGCGCTGGCCAGCCTCGGCATCGAAGCGGAAGAGGTCGGTTGAGTTGGCCGGCGTCAAAGTCCGGAACTCGGGCGTACCGGGTGCGTAGACAGTCGCCGACGCCAGCTCCAGGAGCCGGAAACTGTACGCGGTCGCCGCACCGGTGACCCGCAGCACGTAGTCGCCCGGCGGCAGATCCAGGAGGCTGAGCCCATCGGCCGAATCGCTGTAGTCGAACCAGCGGCTCGAGACCACCGGGCCCTGTGGGCCGGTCAGGGTCCAGTTCAGATTGCCCTGGCTCGTCAGCGAATCGAAATACAGCCGCTTCGTCTCCGTCAGCGTAAACGCGTAGCTGTCCCGTTCCGTGGACGTTGCGAGCGTGCCGCTGACCGTCGTATTGAGCGCAAGCGCCGGCACCTCCGGCAGCGTGCCGGTCGTGACCGCGACCGAGACATTGTCGAGGTCCTGGTGGCCGCGGGCCCAGCCATTGCGCCCGGCGAAGGCGAGGCGGCCCGCGTACGGCGCCATTCCGCCGACCAGGTAGTCCGCGACGACCTGGGTCTCGGCGCCGCCATTCGGCGTCAGGTACACGGATACGGTGGTGCCGCCCTCGACCGCCTGCAGCACGATCCGCGCGTGATTGAACAGGCCGTTGTCGAGCTGGAATCCGGGGATCAGTACATTCAGGTCGAAATCGGCGAGCCGGACGCCGTCGAAGTGCAGCGACAGGTGGTTGTCGCTGACTTCGCCGTTGTTGTACACGTCCAGGCCGATGCCGAAGCTGCCGGTGACGTTGACCTCTTCGTGGAACGACGGCGCCTCGCCGCCGTTACCCCAGATCGCGGTGTCGAGCCAGGCAACACCCATGCCATCGCCCGACAGATTGACGCCAGTGATGCGGAAATCGAACTGCAGCGTAGCGGTCGCCGGCAGTACGCCGGGATGAGTCGCGGTAAAGCCGACGGTGTTGATGCCGCTGGCATCGCCCGACAGCAGCCGCAGGAAACTGCCGGTGGGACCGCCGGCGGTGACCGCCGGGACGGGAGCCCCGTCATGGGCCCGCCCGACCCACGGCAGGCCCGGATCGTCGAAGTCCTGGCTGGTGTAGCCGGACGGATTTGCCGGCGCGGTGTCGAGTACCCGGAAGCTGAAATCGACCGGGTTGGTTTCACTGACCCGCCCTTCGATGAGCAGGACATAGCTGCCGGTGTAGCTCAGCGTGCAGAGGACATCGGCCGTGTTGGACGGCCCGAATACCGTCCGCCCGTAGGGGTCCAGCAGCCGCCAAGACACGGTGTCGCGGCTCTCGCTGATGAGGTCGAAGAGCGCACGCTCGCGGCCGGCAGCGCTGATGCGATAGATGAGCGTCTCGCGGCCGGTCGGCAGGCTGGTGCTGACCGTCTCGCCGAGCGCGAGCGGGGTTGCCGCCTGCAGGTCCAGGAGCCGGAAACCATAACTCCCGGTCACGTCGGCCGCAGCATCGACGGTCAGTGTGTACTCGCCGGCCGGCAGTTCGAGCAGCGGGTTGAAGCTGGAACCCAGGTCGGCCGAATCGCTGCCGTTGAAGGTCCGATCCGTCACGATCGCCCCCCGCGGGCCCGTGAGCGTCCACCGGAAGTTGTAGCTGTAAGTCAGGGAATCGAACAGCAGCCGGGCGTCGGTCGCCAGCGTGAAGCTGTAGACATGGCGCTGGCCCGGGGACGCGATTTCCGCGGCGGTGGTCGCACCGACGACCAGCGGCAATGAAGCATCCTCGATCCGGTGCAGCGTGAACCCGTAGCTTGCTGGCTCCGGGCGGGAAACGCGCCCTTCGATCAGCAGCGTGTAGGTGCCGGTGAACGGCAGCGGCGCAAGCTCCCGATCGTCCGAGCTCGCGTTCATGTACGCCGGGCCAAACACCTGCTGGTCGAACGGGTCCAGCAGTCGCCACTGGAGGTCCCCACCCTCCCGGCTGGTCACGTCGATAAAGAACCGGTCACCGGCATTCGCGTCAAAACGATAGACCCGGGTCTCGTTGCCGGCCTCCAGGGTCTCTGCCTGGGCTACCCCTTCCGGGAGTTCGGCGGCCTTGGCGAGGTCCAGCAGGCGGAAGCTGTAGTCGCCGGTCGCATCGGCCGTGCCATCTACCGTCAGCGAGTACTGGCCAGCCGCGAGCTCGAGCACCGGGCTCTCAGGGGCCTCGGCGGAGTCCGATGCCGAGAAGCTGCGGACAGCCACGGCGGCACCATCCGGCCCGGTCAGTGACCACGCGAGATCGACGCGGTTCGTCAGCGAATCGAAGACGATACGCGCCGGTTCGTCGAGAGTGAAGGTATACTGGTCCGTCTCCCCGGCCAGATCCAGTGAGCCGCTGACGGTCGCGACGACAAAAGGATCCGCCGCGAGCAGGACGCGGGGCTCGAGGGCCTCGAACTGGAGTCGGTGTCGCTCGGGGCGCGCGTCAACCGGTGCCGGCGGCGACCAGCGCCGCAGCGCCTGCAGGCGGTCGAAGATCCAGCCCGACCGGGAGCGGCCCTTGCCCTTGCTCCTGCGCCTGGGTCTGGATCCGTCCATGGACTCAGTTCAATACCTTGTTATTGCCCGCAAACACGGACTCGGCCCCCGTGAATCCCCTGTGCCAGCGCGCCATCTCGGTGCAGCGACTGACTACGCGACGATGCTCCGGGCCGCCCCGAGTGTCAACACGGTTGACCTCACCCGGCTTATGTAATAAACGCGTCCAGGATTCAGCCACCAGCCCCTGGAGCAATACCGTGATCATCAGGATTCTCGCGCTCGCGCAGGGCGCTGCGATTGAAAAAGGGGACAGTCCCCTTTTTCACCTCTTCAGGGCGGCGATATAGGCGGGCGAGGTGCCGCAGCAGCCGCCGATCATTGTCGCGCCGGCGGCAACGCACTCCTGCAGGCCCGCCACGAAGTCCGTGATCGGCAGGTCGTAGATCACGCGACCTTGGTCCACGCGCGGCTTGCCGGCATTGGGCTTGGCCAGGATCGGCAGGCTGGTCACGGCGCGCATCGCGCCGATGACACCGGCGAGCTCGTGCGGCGTGATTTCGCCGCAGTTCGCGCCAACCGCGGCGGCGCCCGCCCCCTCGAGCTGGCGGACACTGTCGGCTGCCGCATTGCCCATCATCGTCCGGCCACCGTTGCGCGCGGTCTTGAAGGTCAGCGTGACAATCACCGGCAGCCCGCCCGCCTCGCGACACGCGCGCAGCGCAACCAGTGCCTCGCGCAGGTCCATCATCGTCTCGACGATGAAGCCATCGACGCCACCCTCGTGCAGCGTGCGCGCCTGCTCGAGGAAGGCCCCATGAGCCTCCTCCTCGGTGACCGGCCCGAAGGGCTTCAGCAGCTTGCCGCAGGAACCGATGTCGCCGAGCACGGGCAGCGGGCCAGCCGCGGCGCGCGCCAGCGCCACGCCCGCCAGGTTCAGCGCATGCAGGTCCACGTCCGGGTCACGCGTGAAGATCCGGTTGCCGGTCAAGGTGTTGGTCATCAAGAGATCTACGCCGCAATTCCGGTAGTCGGCGTGCACCGCCGCGACCGCCTCGGGATGCGAGAGGTTGGCGACGCCGCCCATCGGCGCGCCGCGGCGCTCCAGTTGAGTGCCCATCGCGCCCTCGAACAGCACGAGGCCCGGTCCATTCAGCAGTTCCTGGAGTCCCATCCATATAATGTAGCCTGCCGGGAGTGGACAACGCCATGCCGAAGGGATTCGCCCAGGCCGCCGGCCACGAGCTCGAGTACGAACTGATCCCGGCCCGGGCGCCGCATGGCTTGCCGCTGGTGTTCCTGCACGAAGGGCTCGGCTCGCTGGCGATGTGGCGCGACTTCCCGGCCCGGGTCGCGGCCGCAACCGGCTGCGCCGCACTCATCTACTCGCGCGCCGGCTACGGCGCCTCGGGCACCGTGCCCGGCCCGTTCGCCGTCCGCTACATGCACGACGAGGCACTGCTCGCGCTGCCCGCACTGCTCGACCAGCTGGAGATCGACCGGCCGCTGCTGGTCGGTCACTCGGACGGCGGCTCGATCGCGCTGATCCATGCCGGCGGCAGCAAGCGTCCGGTTGCAGGCCTGGCGCTCCTCGCCCCGCACGTCTTCGTCGAGGACCTGTCGGTCGCCAGCATCGCCGCGGCACGGGTCGCCTTCGAGACCACCGACCTCGGCACCCGCCTCGGCCGCTACCACCGCGACCCCGGGGCCGTGTTCCGCCGCTGGAACGACATCTGGTTGCACCCCGATTTCCGCGCCTGGGACATCAGCGAATACCTGCCGCGCGTCACCTGCCCGGTGCTCGCGCTGCAGGGCGCGGACGACGAATACGGCACGCCGGCGCAGCTCGAGGCGATCCGCCGCCAGACCGCCGGGCCGGTCGAGGTGCAACTGCTGCCCGATTGCCGCCACTCGCCGCACCGCGACCAGCCCGAAGCGACGCTTGCGGCGCTCGCCGCGTTCGTCGATCGCTGCCGCTGAGGAACGCGGCGCTGCGCATGATGCCCCCCCGTGCCCCGGTCAGGGGCCGGTCCTGCCAAGGCTACGGCTGCGCTTCGAGATACGCTGCCATCGCATCAAACAGGCGGGCGTGGTCAGGTGGCTGTCGGACTCCCGCGTACTCCTGGTAGAGCGAGTAGACGTTGACGACAATGCGCTCGTAGTCCAGCCAGTTCCGGTAGCGCCCGAGGGCAATGTCCCGGGCAGCCTCCTCGAAACCCATGCCCGCATCGAACCGCGGCCGCGCCTCGGCATCGACGAAGCGCAAGTATTCCCGCACCTCCCGTACACCGGCCTTGTCCGTCACGGGGCCGTGACCCGGAACGATGACGTCCAGGTCCATCTGCAGGATGCGGTCGCAGGCACGGATCCAGTTGCCGACCGGACCTGCCCAAATGATCGGAGTCCCGCCAATGAACAGGATATCTCCCGTGTAGATGACCCGGTCGGCGGGCACGTGAACGAGAATATCGCCACCGGTGTGAGCGGGTCCGACCTCGATCAACTCGACCGCCTTCGAGCCGACTTTCAGCTGCAGCTCGCCGCGGAATGTCCGCGTGGGCAGCGTTATGCCAAGGCCCTCGAAGTCGAAGGCGGCGAAGCAGTGCTTGAGATAGCGTCCCAGCCGGTCGGCATCGGAAGCCTGGCGCAGCATTGTCGCCAGTACGGCCGGCGGCACATGCTCCATCTCGGCTGCGCCCGCCTCCGAGGCGATGATCTCGGCGTTCGCAACCAGTCGGTTCCCATAGGTGTGGTCGCCGTTGGCGTGAGTGTTCACGACCGTGGCGATATCGTTGGCGCGCACGCCGGCGGCGGCCTGCATGTCGGCCAGCATCTTCGCGGTCAGTCGCTCATCAAAGAGCGTGTCTACCAGCAGCGAGGCTCCGCTGTCGGTGACCAGCCCCGCATTGCTCCAGCCCCAGCTGCCGTTGGGCTGCAGGTAGGCCCAGACACCATTGCCAATGTCATGCAGTCCCTCGCGATAGGTCCAGTGCTTCCCCACGTTCGCTCTCCTCTGCTACGTTGCCTCGGCCATGCCGCGAAGTTCGCGCTTCAGGACCTTGCCATAGTCGTTCCTGGGCAGTTGTCCGACGAAGTGGTATTCGCGCGGCCGCTTGAAGCCGGCGATCCGCGATCGGGCCAGGGAATCGAGTTCGGCGGGCACGATCGAGGCGCCAGCGCGCACGACGACAAAGGCGACGACGCGCTCGCCCCACTCGGCATCGCCGCGACCCACGACGGCGACTTCCCGGACCTGCGGATGCAGCGCGAGGACTTCCTCGACCTCGCGCGGATAGATATTCAGCCCGCCGCTGATGATCAGATCACGCGAACGATCCTTGAGCGTGAGGTAGCCCCGCGCATCGAAGCTGCCGAGGTCTCCCGTCCGCAGCCAGCCGTCCCGCAGCTGCGCAGCGCTGGCGTCGGGCTGGCGCCAGTAGCCACGCATGACGGTCGGGCCGCGGACGGCGATCTCGCCGACCGCGCCAATCGGCAGCGGAGCGCCGTGCTCAGCCAGGATCTGTACCTCGACGCCTGCGAACGGTTGCCCGACCGAGCCCAGGATGTCCGGATCCACGCCGCGCGCGCTGTCTTCAATCTCGCGTCGCGTCAGCCGGGTGATCGTCATCGGGCTCTCGCCCTGGCCGTAGATCTGCGCCAGGCAGGGCCCAAGTCGCTCGACTGCCTCCTCGATGCCGGCGAGCAGCATTGGTCCACCGCCATAGACGATGAGTTCGATCCGCTCGCGCTCGAGCGCCGTGATCTCCGGATGGTCGAGCAGCCGGCGGATCATAGTCGGCGCCAGGAACATCGTGATGCGCTGATGGCGATTCAGGGTCTGCACAGCGCCGCCGGAACCGAGCTCGGTCTCCTCCGGAATCAGGTTGGCGGCGCCAGCAGCGATGAAGGCCAGCAGGTACATGCCCGAGCCATGAGACAGCGGCGCAAAATGAGCCAGCGTGCTTCCCGGCCCGGGGCGCAGGACCTCGGCGAAGAAATTGAGAATCATCTGGCGCAGGTTGTCATGGGTCAGCATGACCCCCTTCGGCCTCCCCGTAGTGCCACTGGTGTAGAACAGCCAGGCGAGTTCATCGCCGGCGATGGTCTGCGCCGGCACTGTGGAAGCCCGACGCGAGCGATCGGCAAGCTCTTCCCAGTCAAGGATCCTTGCCGGTAGTGCTCCAGCATGCGCGGCGATGGCGGCACGCAGTGAGGAATCACAGACGCAGAGCGCCGCCTCGCTGTCGGCGAGGATATGGGCCACCTCGGACGCGTGCAGCCGGAAGTTGACCGGCACGACCGTCAGGCCGGCATGCCAGGCCGCGAACAGCGCCTCCACATAGGCGGGACGATTCCGGCCGACTAGCGCCACTCGGTCGCCAGGCTGGAGCGCAAGCTCCTCTCGCAGCCACCCGGCGAGCCGGCTGGTCGCCGCCAGCAGTTCCGAATAGCGGGCGCAGACCCCGTCGGCCGTACACAGCGCCACGGCCGCGGGCGCGCGGGCGGCTGATCGCGCGAGCAGCGCGGCGAGATTCACCGGGTCGCGATCCGCGTGCGCAGCACACCGATGCGCTCGACCTCGAGCTCGACGGTATCGCCCGGTTCGAGGAATCGCAGTGTCTCGAAGCCGGATCCCGAGCCAACGGTGCCGGACCCGAGGATCTCGCCCGGATGCAGGGTCTCAGCCTGGCTGAGGTAGGCGATCAGGTCTTCGAAGCGGTAGTGCATCGAGGCGCTCGTGCCGCGGGACCACTCCACGCCGTTCACGCGTGCGACCATCGTCAGTGCGTAGGGGTCGGGCACCTCGTCGGCAGTGACGATGCACGGCCCGAAGACATTGCTGCCGTCGAAATCCTTGCCCTTGCCCGGACCGAGCTTGCCGTCCATGACGACGAACTGCTCATCCCGGGCCGAGAGGTCGTTGAAGATCGTGTAGCCGAAGATGTGCCGGAGCGCCGTGTCACGGCCGATGTCCCGGCCGGCGCTGCCGATCACGGCCGCAAACTCGAGTTCGTAGTCACGGAGCCTGGAGTAGGCGGGCCATTGGATCTCCGCGTCGGTTCCGGCGACGCAGAGCCGGCTGCAGTTGTAGTACAGAGGGCGCTGGTACCACACCGGCGGGACCTGGAAGGCGGGACTGTCGCGCAGCGCCGCGCGCGTCGCCTCGGGGTCCGGCGCACCGCGCGCCCGCATCTCGATGGCGGCACCCAGCACATTCTTCAGGTGGTCCTCGAAGCAGAGGAAATCACGGATCTGCGTCGGCTCCGGGAGCGGCGCCATCAGCCGGCAGTCCCGAGTTGGCCGGACGCTGGCGGCGGGCGGGTCGGTCGCGCAGGCCCGCGCCAGGTCCAGGGCTGGCGCGCCGCTGCGTATGAGCGCAAGCATGCTCGACAGCAACTGCCCTGGCTCGCCGCGCTCGATGGCAGCGCGCTGCAGGTCCACAACCCGGGTATCGGCATCGATCCAGGCCCCAAGCCGCGGTGAGTCACCAGCGGCGGTATAGGTGATCAGGCGCATGGCAGTTCCCGTCCGTGGCCGGTGGTTGGTCAGCGCAGTCGATACCGGAAGCCCACGCCAAACGAGCGCAGGGCATCGAGCGAGCAGAGCGCGACCTGTGAAGCAGAGAGCGAGATGATGTTCGCGCAGTGGTCATCGTCGCCCAGGTTGCGGCCCCACAGTGCCAGGCGCCAGCGCTCATTGCGATCCTCGATGGCGATGCTGCCGCCGAAGGTTGTATAGCCGGTCTGGCGCACGATATTGCTCGGGTCAAAGAACGTCTCCGTCTGGCTCTTGATCTCGGTGGCAAAACTGAGCGTCCCGAGCGACAGCGGAACGCGATAGGCCGCGGTCAAGTGCGCCTGGTGCTCGGGAGTGCGCTCGATGCGATGGCCGGACTGATCGATCCCATTGCCGTCCACGTACTCCTCGAAGGTTGCGTCGAGCCAGGCGTAGCCAAGCCCGAGCTCGAAGCGATCAAGGGGACGGGCCAGGAACTCGACTTCGACCCCCTGGGTCAGCGAAGCGCCGGCGTTCGTGATCACGACGATCGGGGCGCCGGTCGGGCGGGTGCCGGTGGCGGCGACGAACTGCAGGTTCTCGTACTCGGCCCGGAACACCGCGGCATTCAGCAGCAATCGCCGGCCGAGCCAGGTGGACTTGATGCCAAGCTCGAAGGACTGTACCTGCTCCGGATTGAAGATCACCTGCGCGTCGAGCACGGTCGCAGGCGCCGAGGGCTGGAATCCGCCGCTCTTGAAGCCCTCGGCGTAGGAGGCGTAGAGCGCGAGATCACGCGTGTGCAGGTAGTGCAGGCTGATCTGCGGATCAAAGGAGCTCCAGTCGCGCCCGAGGTCGATGCTGTAGGGAGCCGGCAGGAAGGGCGTGAAGGCGCTCGGCGTCGCGACCCGCTCGGAGGACTTTTCATCCTGGCTGTGGCGGGCGGCAACGCTCAGGCGCAGTCGCTCGGTAAGTTGCAGCCCGAGCTGCCCGAAGAGTGCCCAGGCCTCCGTCTGCACGCGGTGCGAGTCGTTGATGAGTACGGTATTGCCGCCGGCGAAGAAGGCGCTCAGCAGATTGTCGGGACCGAAGGTGAAGCGCTCGTAGCGCGAGGCGTCGTCCTCGAAATAGTAGACTCCGACCAGCCAGTCGAGTCCGGCGAACGGGGCGCGATCGGCCGGCAGGGTGCCCGCCAGCCGGATCTCCTGGGAGAAGCTCTCGCTGCTTTCGTCGGCGAACCGGTCGATGACGGCGGCCTCGGTGCCGTCGAAGTCATGCAGTTCGGTGAAGTCATGGGCCAGGTACGCCGTGGTAGCCGCGAGCGTGCCCCAGCCAAGGTCGACGTCGAGCTTGGCGGTCACTCCCCAGGCCTCGCGTTGCTGGAAGCCATCGGTGTTGAACCGCTGCTGGCTCCGGTCGAAGCTGCCCGGGACGTTGCCGAAGAACGGTGAGATCGGAGAAAGCAGGAGGACCGAGCCGGTCTCGTTGGAGAACGGCGCGGCCTGCGCATCATCCCTGGCGTAGTCGAGCGCCAGGCGCAAGCGCGCGCCCGATCCGCGCCAGAGGAGCTGCGCCCGTGCCGCGTCGCCGTTGACGTCGTGATGCCTGGCGCCGCTCAGGACATTCTCGACCCAGCCATCGCGCTCCTTGTGCGAGGCGCTGAGTCGCCCGGACAGCCGCTCGCCCAGGATCGGTCCGCTCACACTGCCCTGGAACTGGACCAGGTTGCGGTTGCCGACGTCGGCCGAAACCAGCGCTTCTGGCTGCGCGCCTGGCGGGCGGGTCACCACATGGATTGCGCCACCCAGCGTGTTGCGGCCGAACAGCGCAACCTGGGGGCCCTTCAGTACCTCGATGCGCTCGATGTCGATCAGGTCCAGCTGCAGGCCGGTGAAGCGCGGCCGGTACACCTCATCGACGAAGACACCGACGGAGGGGTCCGAGCCGATATCGAAGGCTCCCGTGCCGGCCCCGCGCATGAAGATGAACGGGCTTCGCAGGCCGATCGACTCGAACGAGAGACCGGGAGTCCGATCGGCGATGTCGGCCAGGTCGCTGATCCGGGCCTGGTCGAGGGTGTCACCACTCAGGACCGTCAGTGTCGTCGGCACCTCCTCGAGGCGCTGGCTGCGCTTCTGCGCGGTGACGATGATCTCCTCGATCTCGGCGGCTGCGGCGGCCAGCGCGGCCGGTGCCTGGCCAAGCCAGCCCGCAGCGGCGAATACGGCGAGGAAGGTGAACCTGCTGCGATCGGTCGGGTTGCCCATGAGTCTCTCCTTGGCGCCGGAAACGACGTCCGCGACCAACTTCACTGAACGTTCGTTAAATGAAAATTATGCTATAGTCGCGCCCGTGTCAAGCCGGCGGGGTGGACGGTGAGCAAGCCACGGGTTCGGTCGCGGGCGCAGGCCCGGGCGCGTTCGAGCGGCAAGATCTTGAATGTAGCGGAGAAATATTTCGCGACGCTCGGTTACAGCGGCACCTCGCTGCGGCGCATTGCCACCGAGGCGGAGGTGCAGCTCGCGCTCATCTACTACTACTTCGGCTCCAAGGCCCAGCTCTACGAGGAGGTGCTGCGGCGTCATACGGCGCTCCTCAATACCCGGCGGATCGCCGAGCTCGATCGGCTGCGGGCGCAGCAGGCACCGCTGGAGCCGGTCCTGCAGGACCTGGTCACGCCGCTGATCGACTACGCGATGAAGGGCGGGGCCAGCGGGCGGCGGTTCGTGCTGCTGCTCGCACGGCTGTTCTTCAGCTCCGACAAGGAGTCGGCCGAGCTGGTGAGGAAGCACTTCGATCCCGTGGCGAGCCGATTCATCGAGGAGATGGAGCGGGTCCTGCCCGAGCTCGACCGGCGCACGGTCGCGTGGATCTACGCCTTCACGGTAGGAACCTCGCTCGGCTCGCTTGCCAGCGAGGAGCGTGTGTCGCGGCTGGCGGACGGCAAGGCCGCGCTGAGCCCCGAGGAGCTCGAACGGACGGTCGTGACCTTCGTCCTTGGCGGCGCGCAGGCGGTCGCGCAGGCCGCGGCCCGGGCAGCGGAGCCGCACTCGCCATGACCCGCGTTCTCATCCGCGGCGGCTTCGTCGTGTCCATGGATCCGCGGATCGGCACCGCTTCCTGTGCCGACATCCTCTGTGACGGCACACGGATCGTCGCGGTCGGAAGCGCTCTCGAAGTCGCCGATGCCGAGGTGATCGATGCGGCCGGGATGATCGTCATGCCCGGCTTCGTCGACACCCACCGGCACGTGTGGCAGGGCGCGATGCGCGCCGTGACGGCGGACTGGTCGCTGCTGAACTATCTCGGCGGCATCCGCATGTCGGCCGCGGCGTGCTACGGACCGGACGAAATGTATGCCGCCCAGTACCAGGGAGCGCTGGAGGCAATTGACGCCGGGGTGACCACGGTCGCGGATTACTGCCATAACGTGCTGTCGGCCGATCATGCGTACGAGGCGATCCGCGGGCTCGCGGATGCCGGCATCCGCGCGGTGTGGGCCTATGGATTCAACGGACCGCCCGGGGCGTCCGGGCTCACCCAGGCCGGACGGGTGGCGCTGGCCCGGCAGCTCGCAGCGCGGCATTTCCCGGGCCGGGATGCCCGTCTCACGCTCGGCCTCGCACCAGAGGAAATGCCGTTGTGGCGGTCCACGCAGGAAGCGCTCGAACAGTTCCGGCTTGCGTGCGAGCTCGACGCCCGCGTGTTCTGGCACTGCAACTGCGCAAACAGCGCCGGCGAACGACCGCGCGAGGCGCTGCGGCTGCAGCAACTTGGGGCACTCGATGAGCGCACGGTGCTCGTGCACATGAACTACACCGTCCCGGAGGAGTGGCAATTGGTTGCCGCCAGCGGTGCCGCCGTTGCCTGCACGCCGGAAACCGAGATGCAGATGGGTATGGGCCTCCCGGTCACGATCGTCGCGCGCGAGCACGGCCTGCGGCCGACCTTCGGCATCGATATCGTCTCGAACAACAGCGCGGATCTGTTCACGGCGCTGCGCCTGGCGCTGCAGGGCGCACGCAGCCAGATGAACCAGCCCCACGACGGCGAGTTCTACGATGGAGTGCCGATCCGCTGCGACGAGGCCCTCGCCTGGGGGACCATCGATGGGGCGCGGGCGCTCGGGCTCGAGCGCGAGGTCGGCAGCCTCACTCCGGGCAAGCAGGCGGACATCGTGCTGCTCGAGACCAACAGCATCCGTCTCGTGGGCTGGGATCGCACCAACCCGGCGGCGACGATCATCCAGCAGGCGTCGGTCGCTGACGTCGACACAGTACTGGTTGCCGGTCGCGTGGTGAAGCGTGCCGGACGACTGGTCGCCGATGAGCGCCACGCTTGCGCGCTCCTCCGGGCGGCGGCCGAACGCATCGCGGCGCGGGTTGGCGAGCGAGGCGGGTTCTACGTGTCGCCAGAGGAAACGGTGCAGCTCATGCAGAGTTCACTGAGCGGCTGAGGACGGCAGCGGGGAATCGCGGAAGAAGGGAACTGTCCCCTTTGCCGGCCAGCGCCTCACCCCGGCGGCAGCCACCGTTCCGGCAGCGGCCCAGGCTCGCGGTTGCAGATCACGTGCCAGTAGGCCCAGGAGCGCGGGTCGAAGATGCCGGGCGGCGCCCGCTCCAGCACGGCGCGGAACTCCTCGATGCCGGCGACTCCGCGCAATGCCCGCAGGTCCTCCGGCGTGCCGAGCGTCATCACCTGCGCGAGGAAACGGATCGGATCGGCCAGCGCCGAATGCGGCTCGCAATACCAAGCCACGCGGCGCGCGACCCGCAGCAGCGCCGGCGTTGCCGGCAGCGCGTTCATGGACCCGCTCCGCCGGCGGCGGGAGCACGCAGCACCGGCAGCTCGGGCAGGCGATCCATGTCGGTGGCGCGCACCGCCGCCAGCAGGCGATGACGCACCGCCGCAGGCAGTTCCGGGACATCGGCGAAGTAGGTCAACGCCTTGACCGTGATCAGCGGATTGAAGCCGACGCCATAGACCGCGCGGCCCGCAGCCAGGATCGTCGCCAGATCGAGGCCGGCGGACAGCAGCGCGTCGATATCGAGATAATCGCGCAGCTCCGCTCGTTTCTGCACGACCGCCGCCTTGGTCGCGGCCAGGTCGGGGAGCGACGCGACCTCCAGCCGCGGTACCTCGATCCGGTCGTGCGGGACAATCTGGCCGAGCCGCAGGCCGCCGAGGAACGACACCAGCACTGGCCCGTCCCGCTCGACACGACAGCTCAGTGTATTGGGTCCAACCTGCACGCGCTCCGCGTCCCGCAGCCACGGGATGGAATCAGCGAGCCGCCCGGCGTCGAACGGCTCGGTCGCGAAGAAATCAAAATCGACCGACTGGCGATGACCGAGCCGCAGCGCCAGCGCGGTACCACCGTACAGCGCGAAGGCCGGCGGCACAGAGCCGAGCTCCGCCCACAGCCGCTGCTGCGCCGCCGGCAGTATCGACAGTCGTGGTATCAGCACGGGACTACGGGCGGCCTCCGTCTACAGCTGGATCCGGATTGTACCCCTGGCTCAGCGCCGGGCCTGGTCCTCGGGCCCGGTGCCCCGGCCAGGGTCCGCGGACGCAGCAGAGTCGGCCGCGGCAACCCGTCCGATATTGGTTACGCCGGGACCCGGCCGACTGCCACCACCCCCCTCCAGCCCGCCCCCGCCGCTCGGCTACACTGGCGCCGATGACGCCCGTCACCCCTGGTCCCGACCCGGCTGCAGCGCCGCCCGGCGCCACGCCCGGCGACTCCACCGTCGTCATCGTCAATCCCG
>SCUD01000134.1 GCA_004297335.1 Gammaproteobacteria bacterium | reverse complement strand
TGTCGCATTGCCGAGCGGGCGCCGTGCACCAGCAGAGTTCTCAGGTAGACATCCCCACGCTTGCTGATGCCGAACAAGCGGGTCTTGCCGCCGGTCGAATCCTGTTTAGGGACCAAGCCGAGCCAAGCGGCGCATTGGCGGCCGTTTTTGAACTGGGCAGCGTGCGCCACGGTCGCGACGAACGCCGTGGCGGTGAGCGCGCCGATGCCTTCTTGCTGTCCTAACCGCTGGCATACGGGATTGGCACGGTAGCGGCGCTCGATTCTTCGATCGGATGCGTCGATACGCCGCTCGAGCTGAACGAGCTCGTCATACAGCTCCCGCAATAGCTCCAGGGCCAGCGGGGGCAGCGATTCGCCGCTATGGTCCAGCAGCGCAGGCAGTTGGCTGCGCACCTGGTTGGCGCCTTGAGGCAGTACAAGCCCGTACTCGGCCAACAACCCTCGCAGTTGATTGATCAGTGCCGTGCGTTCGCACATCAGGCGCCGGCGCACCCGGTGTATCGCGAGATCAGCCTGCTGCTCAGGGCTTTTCACCGGCACAAAACGCATGCTCGGACGCTGCACCGCCTCGCAGATCGCCTCGGCGTCGTTGCCGTCGTTCTTGTCGTTCTTGCGGTAGGGCTTCACAAACTGCGGCGCCATCAAACGCACCCTGTGGCCCAGGCCAATCAACTTCCTCGCCCAGTAATGGCTGCTGGCACAGGCCTCCATCCCGATCAGGCACGGTTCGAGCCGGCCGAAAAACAACAGCACCTGCGAGCGGCGAAGCTGCCGGCGCAGCACCACCTTGCCATGCTCGTCAATGCCGTGCACCTGGAACACGGTCTTTGCCACATCGATTCCGCTCGTTGTAATCTTCATGACGGACTCCCCCTTGCTCGTGTATTGGACATGACCAATTTCCAATCTGGCACATCGCGATGCCGTAGAGCAACGGCGGGAGTCCATACCATTGCGTTGTTGACCGACGCGTTAGGCTTGCGGCTACGCCGCGCGCACCGCGCGGCAAAACGCGGACGTTAGGCGTCATAGGCTCGCGAAGATCAACGCCCATCTATCCATGACAGGAGCCGCCCCGATGGCGGGTGGTGAATTTCCAGACCGAAGATATCTGATCCGTGCACGCGAGCTGCGTGAGCGACTCGCGGCGGTCACTCTGATCGACTTGCGGCCCGCCGAAGACTTCGCGGTTGGGCATATCGAGGGAAGCAGGCATCTCGACATCTACGGCGTTAGCCTGAACGACTCTTCCGATGCCCCATTGAATGCGTTCCTCACGCTCTTCCGAACGCTCTTTGGGACCCGCGGAGTCACCCTCGATAAGCCGGTGGTTATCTACGATCACGAGACCGGCGAGCGGGCCGCGCGGGCCGTATGGCTGCTCGCGGTCTTGGGCCACCCGGACGTCAGGATCCTCGACGGCGGGACAGAGGCCTGGACCGCATCGGGCAACCGGCTGGTCCGCCTTACGGAAGCGCCGCCTCCGGTCGACCCGACAAGAGCACCGCCAACGCCACCGCCATTCAAAGCAACGCAGAATCTCGAGCTGTTGGCCACCCGGTTCGATGTCCATCGCGCCATCGGCGATGAACGGACCGTGATAGTCGATGTCAGGCGCGAGTCGGAGTACCGCGGCACTGAGAAGCGCGCGCGGCGCGCCGGAACCATTCCCGGGGCGGTGCACGTTTTCTGGCGCGATCACTTGGACGATAGGGGCGCGTTTCGACCGCCGAGCGAGATCCGTGATCTCTACGTCTCCAAAGGGGTAACCCCAGACAAGACCATCATTCCCGTCTGTCATGGAGGTTACCGCTCGGCAAACACGCTCCTCGCCCTGAAGTCCCTTGGCTATCCGAGCGTCAGAAACTATGTCGGTGCCTGGGGAGAATGGGGAAACAGGGATGATTCCAGAATCATCGTCCCCGAACCAGGCGGGTAGCAGGCGGCGTGAGCGGCCGGGGAGATAGGTAACAAAAACGTCGGGGGACGTGGGTAACAGAATTTCATGTCCTCCTGTTCTTTGTGCGAATCGCCGACGAAGCGTAGCGGAGTGGGCGATTCGCACGCAAGCTCGATCAGGCCCCATGGCGTAAGAGTCGACCGTAGGCATCCTCGATCTTCATGTGACGGTCGAGCAGTCGGCCGAGCTTGAGCGGGCCGAAGTACACTTTGCTCAACCTGTCACCTATGTCCCCCGACTAAACTGTTACCCATGTCTCCAGACCGTACCGGTCGCTGTTACTTAACTGTATGCAGTTATCTCACATCCGGTTGCCGGGCGACGCTTGCGAAGCGTCGCTGCGCGCCTCCTTCAGCGCGCCACAACCGGGACGTTAGAGCTCCTCAGGGAATCGAAGGATCGCGATGACACAGCTCCTCGAGGACCTGGCGTTCATCACCGCGAAGACGCTCGAGCACTACAACGAACGCGCCGCCGAATTCTGGGAAGGTACGCGCGGCCACGATGTGAAGCAGAACATCGAGGCGC
>SCUD01000015.1 GCA_004297335.1 Gammaproteobacteria bacterium | reverse complement strand
GCCGACCTTGCCATTGCACAGCTGCAGTTGCTGCAGCAGGTAGGCGCGCTCGAACTGCTCGCGGGCCTCGCGCAGCGGCAGCGCGAGCAGGTCCTGCTTGACCAGCGGCTCGTCCGGCGAGCGCTGCGTTGCGAGCTGCTGCTCGACCTCCTCGAGCGAGATCTCCTCCGGACCGCCCATGATCAGTACGCGCTGCACGAGGTTGCGCAGCTCGCGCACGTTGCCCGGCCACGGATAGTTGCGCAGGCGATTCTGCGCCGCGACGCTGAAGCGGCGCAGCGGCGTGCCACCCTCGTCGGCGAGCCGGTCCACATAGTGGCGCAGCAGGTCCGGCACATCCTCGGCATAGTCCCGCAGCGGCGGCACGCGGATGGTCACGACGTCGAGATGCGCGAGCAGGTCCCGCCGCAGGCCGCCGTCGCCGCCCTCGTGGCCCGGCTGCACTGAAGCAATGCAGCGGGCCGCGAGCGTGGCCGTCGCCGTACCGCCCTCGCGCCGCCAGTGGCCCTCCTCGAGGTCGGCGAGCAACACGCGCTGCGCGCCCGGGGGCAAATCCTCGAGACCGTTCAGGAACAACGTTCCACCGGCTGCCTGTTCCCAGGCCCCGGGCTGCACGAGTCCGTCCTGCTCGCTGCCGTGCAGCCGCGCGGCCGCATTGCCCTCGTCCAGGCTCGCACAGGTCACGACGACGAATGGCCCGCGGGCGCGGGGTCCCAGTGAATGCAGGTAGCGCGCGAAGGCCTCGCGACCAGTGCCCGGCTCGCCGACCAGCAGCACCGGCGTATCGTGGGTCGCGACCCGCGCGACGTCCTCGCGCAGCTGCTGCATCAGCCGGCTCCGGCCCACCGGTGTGACCAGCTGCGGAATCAGCGTGCGCTGGGCCTGGCGCTGGCGGCGACCAGACTCGAGTGCGCGCTCGACGGTGCGCAGCAGCTTGGCGATCGACAGCGGCTTCTCGACGAAGTCGAAGGCGCCGAGGCGCGTCGCCTCGACCGCCGTCTCCACGGTGCCATGACCGGACAGCATCACGACCGGGAACGTGAGCTGCTGCTTCACCGACCACTCGCGCAGCAGCGTGATGCCGTCGGTATCCGGCATCCAGATATCGAGCAGCACGAGATCCGGTCGCTGGCGGGTGCAGGCGTCGCGGGCCTCCGCGGCGTTCGCCGCCGGCTCGACCTCATAGCCCTCTTCGGCGAGGATCTCGCACAGCAGATCGCGGATGTCGGCTTCATCGTCGACGACGAGGATGCGGGCGGAACTCATGCCTGTTCTCTCCTGGCTTCGCCGGCCCGCGCTGCGCGCGCCGCCGCCGGCAGGGATACGGAAATGCGTGCGCCACCGCCGGGGGCATTCGCCAGCTCGACCTGGCCACCATGTTCCTCGACGATCCGGCGGACGATCGCGAGCCCGAGGCCGGTGCCCTTCGGCTTGCTCGTGACATAGGGGTCGAAGGCCTGCCCGGCGATTCCCGCCTGGAAGCCCGGCCCGTTGTCGGTGACGGTCAACACGATCTGGTCCCCCGTACGGCTGGTCTCAATCATAATGACAGGATCCGGCCGGCCGTCGAGAGCCTCGAGCGAGTTCGTCAGCAGATTGTTGAGCAGCTGGCGGATCCGGCCCCGGTCGGCCTCGATCATCGTCGCGCCCCGGTCGAGCCGCAGGCCGAAGGCGACGCGCGGGTCCTGTGCATGGTACAGGTCGGAAACCTGGCGGATCAGCGCGGCGAGATCGAACTCCGCCAGCTGGATCCGCGGCGCCCGCGCGTACTCGCTGAATGCCGCGACCATCTGCTTCATGGCCTCGACCTGCTGCACGATCGTGTGCGTCGCGCGATCCAGCAGCTCAGCCTGCGCCGGCGGGAGGCCGTCGTGCAGTTTGCGCCGCAGGCGCTCGGCCGACAGCTGGATTGGCGTCAGCGGATTGCGGATCTCGTGGGCCAGCCGCCGCGCCACCTCGCCCCAGGCCGCCTCGCGTTGCGCCTGCAGCAGCTGCGTGATCTCGTCGAATACGAGCACGAGCCCGCCCGCCGCCCCGCCCTCGCCCGGCAGCGCCGTGCAGGCACACACGAGTTCGCGCCGGGAGGAGTCACCGCGCAGGGTCAGTTGCTCGCGCCATTCGCTGCTGCCGGCCTGCAGGTGCTGCTGGACGGCCTCCAGCAACTGTTCCAGCAGCGGATGGGTCGCGGCCAGTTCCGCCAGCGGCCGGCCGGCGGCCGCGGTGAAATCCACCCCGAGAATCTGCCCGGCCGCCTGGTTGGCGACGCGGACCGACAGGTCGGGCTCGAGCGAAATCACGCCGCTCGTCAGCCGCGCCAGCACCGCCGCCAGCGCCGCGCGCTCGGCCTCGACCGCGGCGCGACTCTTCTGCGCCTCCTCGCGGGCCCGGGCCAGACGGATCGTCATCTCGTTGAACGAGGTCACCAGGTAGCCGATCTCGTCGTGGGACTCCCTGGCCAGCCGGGTAGCGAAGTCGCCCTTCGCGACCGCCCGGGTGCCGGCGATCAGGTCCTGCACCGGGCGTACCAGCCGCTGCGAGAAGAACAGGGCCCCGTAGAGGGCGGCGAGCAGCGCGAGCAGCAGCACCAGCGACAGCGTCAGCACGAACGACAGCTTGAGCGGCTCCCGCAGGAACGACAGTCGACCGTACTGCTGGTAAGCACCCTGTACGGTCTCGGCGAGTTCGGCCAGCCGCTGCGGTACCGGGTAGGTCGCGATCAGAACCCGCGGCCCCGGCGGGCCGCCGCCGGAGACGATCCCGGTCGCCACGCGGATCCGGTAACCCCCTTCGGCCGGCTCCAGGCCGACATAGGATCGTCCCTGGCGAACCTGTAGCAGCAGTTCCTCCGGCACGGTCCCGGGCAGGCTGTGCTGCAGGTTCGCGGAACTGTAGGCCTCCGGCTGGCCACCGGTACCCGCCACCACCAGCTCGTCGGCACCGGACAGGCGGCGATGGCCATCCAGCGCCGCAATCAACGGCACGCCCCGCAGTTCCGTGAGGTCCTCGGCGATATGCCCGGTCCGCTCGGTGACCTCGCGCATGCGCAGGTCCAGCGCCGCGCGCGAAAGGCCGAGCGCATCCGTGAGTCCCTGGCGCACCTCGGCGTGGAACCAGCTGTCGATGCCACGGGTCAGGAACAGCACCGAGAACGTGAACACGACCAGGAGCGGCGCCACCGCGAGCCCCGTGAACATCAGCATCGTGCGGCCGCGCAACCGCGAGCCGGGAACATGCCGGCGCCAGTCGGAGACGAAGTTGGCCAGCTGCCGGCCGATCAGCGCGACCAGTACGACCACGCCCACTGCATTGACGAGCAGGATCCACGGCTGCCACTCGTCGAAGCGCCGCGAACCCTCGGACACCAGTGCCAGCAGCGCGAGCGCGGTGACCCAGGCGACGATGCCGGCCCCGATCGCTACCGGCAGCAGCCAGCGCCAGCGGCTCATGGCCGCACCGTCCAGGTGTACCACTCGGTGGCCTGGCTGAAACTGCGCCAGAACAGCAGCATGCGTACGGCGGCCGGCAGCTCACCGACCTCGATCACAGCACGCACCCGGACGTCGAAGCGCCGGTCCGGCGGCAGCTGGCCGGCATCTGCCAGCAGCAGCCCGCGTGGTCGCGCCAGCGCGGCCAGGGCTTCGTCGCGGGAGGCGTAGCTGTCACGGGTAGCGTGGTTCAGATCGCTGACAACATAGCGGCTGGCCAGCGCGTCATACTCGAGCTGCCACTGCCCGCCCACCGCCGCGACTTTCTCGTTCGGCAACAGCCTGCGCCGGCTGTGCGCCTCGGCCTCGAGCCGGAGCGTCAGCGGAATGCCTTCGTCGAGCGCCTGGTTCGCTGCCTCAGTGAGACCCAGGTCGAGACTGACCTCGAGTTGCCAGCTGTCCCCCGCGAGTTCGACGAAGGCATTGCGTATCGCGAAACGCTGCTCATCGGCGGCGCCAGCCCGCCCGCCGGACTGCAGCAGTCCCAGCAGCAGTGCCAGGCCGAGCACTGTGGGTTTTGGCCAACGCATCCGCAGCACGGCGGTCCCTCAGGCCCGCTTTTCGAGGCAGGCGTAATAGAAGCCATCGGCGTCGGCTACGCCTCCCGGCAGCGTGTATCCCGGCCCCGGCCCCCGCACCGGCACCACGCCGGGCAACGCAAGCCTAGCAGATTGGCTGCAGTGTTCCGCGCGTGGCTCGGCCGCCACAAAGGCGCGGATGAGTTCGTCGTTCTCCGCCGCGAGCAGGGAACAGGTGACGTACAGCAGGCGACCGCCTGGGACCAGGACCTCGAGACCCGCCGCCAGCAGCTGCCGCTGGCGAGCCGCGAAGCGTGGGATGTCCCCGGCCCGGCGCAGCAGCTTGATGTCGGGATGGCGCCGGATCACGCCGGTTCCCGAACAGGGGACATCCAGCAGTACCCGGTCGAACGGCCGGCCATCCCACCAGGCCGCCGTATCGGTGGCATCGGCGACCCGGACCTCCGCCGACAGCCCGAGGCGAGCCAGGTTCTCGTGGATCCGCCGGGCGCGCCCGGCGTCGACGTCCAGCGCGACCAGACCCGCGAGCGCGGGCTCGCGCTCGAGCAGGTGGCAGGCCTTGCCACCGGGCGCCGCGCAGGCGTCCAGCACCCGCATGCCCGGCCGCGCATCGAGCCAGTCCGGCACCAGCTGTGCCGACAGGTCCTGGACCGACACGTCGCCGTCCGCAAAACCCGGCAGCTGTCCGACGTCGACCGGCTGCTCGAGACGCAGCGCATCCGGCGCAAACGGGCTCGCTGCCGCGTCCTGGCCCGCCGCCAGCAGTCGCAACCGATATTCGTCGCGGCTCCCGCGGCGCCGATTGACCCGCAGCCACATCGGCGGCTCGCGGTTGCCCGCGGCCACGAGTTGCGGCCAGTCGTCGGGCCAGTCGCGCGCCAGCGCCGCCAGCAGCCATTCCGGATGCGCATGCCGGGCGGCGGGTCCCACGTGGGCCGCCGCCAGGATCGCCGCGCCATCCCGCTGGAAACGCCGGAGCAGCGCATTGATCAGGCCGGCGGCGCGCGGCTGGTGGAGCGCGCGCGCGGCCTCGACGGTCTCGCTGACCGCTGCATGGGCCGGGGTCGCGCCATGGGCGAGCTGGTACAGGCCAACCAGCGCGAGGCCGCGGATTTCGGGTTCGAGGCCCGCCACCGGCCGGTTGCTCAGCAGCCGCAGGCAGGCCTCGAGTTCGAAGTACCAGCGCACGGTTCCAAAGGCGAGCGCCTGCACCGCCGGCCGGCCACCCTCGGGGACGGCCGCCAGACCCGCGAGTGCGGCTTCGAGCGTCCTCCCCTCGCCGGCGACGGCCGCAACGGCGCGTGCCGCAGCGGCACGGATTTCGGCCGGCGCGCGCATCTTCAGCCGAGTACCAGGCCGTCGAGCGGCCGGGCGCGGGCGAATTCCGGGGCGTTCATCGGGCGACGGCCCTCCGGCTGCACCCGCTCGACCACCAGGGCCTCCTCTCCAGTCATCACCAGGATCCCGTCGCGCCCGGAGGCCAGGATCGTGCCCGGAGCAGGGCCGGCGGCCGCTGGCGCGACCCGCGCCTGCCAGATCCGGAGCTGCTGGCCGCCGCAACGGGTGTCGGCAACCGGCCAGGGATTGAAAGCGCGGACCTGGCGCTCGATCGCCACCGCGGGCAGGCGCCAGTCGATGCGTGCCTCGGCCTTGCGCAGCCTGGGTGCCAGGGTGGCCAATGCCGGATCCTGCGCTAAGAATCGAGCCGTCCCGTCCGCCAGCGCATCGAGCGCGGCCAGGATCAGCCGACCCCCGGCGGCAGCCAGGCGCTCGAGCAGTTCACCCGCGGTCTCGCGGGCTCCGATCGGTGTGGCCTCCGTAAGCATCACCGGCCCGGTGTCGAGCCCCGCCTCCATGCGCATGATGCTGATGCCGGTCGTGCTGTCCCCGGCCTCGATCGCGCGCTGCACCGGTGCGGCGCCACGCCAGCGCGGCAGCAGCGAAGCGTGGATGTTCAGGCAACCGAGGCGCGGCGTCGCCAGTATCGCCGGCGGCAGCAACAAGCCGTAGGCGACGACGACCAGGACGTCCGGGGCAAGAGCGGCGAGCCGCGCCTGCACCGCCGGATCGCCGAGCGTGGCCGGCTGCTCCACCGGCAGGCCAAGCACGGCCGCGCGCTGCCGCACCGGGCTCGCCGCCAGCTTCCGGCCCCGGCCGGCGGGCCGGTCAGGCTGTGTATAGACGGCGACGATCCGGTTGGACGAGGTGGCGATCGCCTCGAGTGCCGGCAGCGCGAAGGCTGGGGTTCCGGCGAACGCGACCGCCAGCTGGTTGCTCACGACTGGAGTGCCGGTCAGATCGCGGGAGCCCGCGCCCGCGCCGTGGTCTGGTCCTCCGCCCGCTGGCGCCGGTCCTTTTCCAGCCGGCTGCGCACCCGCTGCCGCTTCAGATCCGACAGGTAGTCGACGAACAGTCGCCCATCCAGGTGATCGATCTCGTGTTGCACGCAGATCGCGAGCAGCCCGGAGAGATCCTCCTCGAACGGCGCACCGTCGCGCCCAAGGGCCCGGACCCGGATGCGCTCGGCGCGCTCGATATCGTCGAAATAGCCCGGCACCGACAGGCAGCCCTCCTGGCTGGTCGCCGTGCCGTCCCGGGCCAGGATTTCGGGGTTGATGAACACGCGCGGGTCGCTCCGCTCGCCGGAAACGTCGGTCACCAGCACCCGCCGGTGGACATTGACCTGGGTAGCGGCGAGCCCGATGCCGTTGGCCCCATACATGGTTTCGAACAAGTCGTCGACCAGTTCACACACGGGCGCGTCCACGCGGTCCACGGGCGCCGCGCGGGTCCGCAGCCGGGGGTCGGGATACTCCAGGATTGTGAGCCGCGTCATGCGTCCGGGACCGTTGGTGCGTGTAACTGACCGGGGAATACTGCTAAAGTTCGCCGAAGCATCGACTCAGGCCGGCAACCGGTTCCTGCCCTTGGGCCGTGCCGGATGCGCCGGAAGTATACGATTCTCCGGGCCGCCCCGGCAGTCAGGGAGCTATTCGCATGGCATCGTTCCGCATGATCCGGTCCCGCAGCCCGCTGCTGGCACTCTCCGCCGCAACGCTCGTAACGCTGGCACTCGGCCTGGCACTGCCCGCCGGTCCGGCCAGCAGCCAGCCACAGGGCATCGATCGCAGCGTCATTCCGCTGGCTGCGGACGCACCCGAACGCTACGTCGTCCAGCCCGGTGACACGCTGTGGGACATTTCCTCCCGGTTCCTGCGTGATCCCTGGTACTGGCCGGAGATCTGGTACGTCAATCCCCAGGTCGCCAATCCGCACCTGATCTACCCGGGCGACGTCCTGGCGCTGACCTGGGTGGACGGCCAGCCCCGGCTGGTGCTCGAACGGGGCGGACCAACCCGCCTGTCACCGCAGGTCCGGGCCGAGCCGCTTTCCGGAGCGATCTACGCGATTCCCTACGACCGCATCGCCGCCTTCATGTCGCGGCCCTCGGTGCTCGCGAAGGACCAGATCGAGGGTGCTCCCTACGTCGCGCGGGCGCGTGACGATCGCCTGATCACCTCCGCGGGCGACGACCTGTATGTGCGCCGGATGGGCCGGCCGGCGCTCGGCAGCCGCTACAACATCTACAACGTCGGCGATGAACTGCGTGATCCCGACGACGACGAGGTCCTGGGCTACCAGGGCCTGTTCACTGCCCAGGCCGATGTGACCCGCCATGGCGACCCGGTGACCGTGCGCATCGTCGACTCGGCTCGCGAGACGCTCGAGGGCGACATCCTGCTGCCGGACCAGGTCGAGATGAAGATGGATTTCGTCCCGCGGGCACCGGGCAGCCCGGTCGAGGGCTCGATCATGTCGGTAATCGACCAGCGCACGGTCGTTGGCGAGAATGACATCGTGATCATCAATCGCGGGACCCGCCACGGACTCGAACCGGGGCATGTGCTGGCGATCTGGGAAGCTGGCGAAGAGGTCACCGACCGTACCCGGCACCGGGAGAGCAGCAAGCTCCAGCTTCCGGAAGAGCGCAACGGGCTGTTCATGGTGTTCAAGGCCTTCGACCGCATGAGCTACGGTCTCACGCTCGAGGCCAGCCGCGAGATTCGGGTCGGCGACACCGTCCGCTCGCCCTGATTCGGCGGCCCGGGTCCGCAAATCCCGGCGTTCGCACCGCTTGATCGGCCCGCGCGGCGGCCGCGGTGAGCCGATCCTGTCCCCATCGGACGGGGACGGCTCGCAATGGCGCTGGATACCGGCATCGGGACTGCGACCCTGCGCAGGTGGCTGCGCCTGGCGAGGACGCCGGGGAACGCGCACGAGCGTGATCTCGACCGGGACCTGCAGTGGCTGGAGGGTCCAGGTCGCGCGCTGCTGGTTGCGAGCGACCCGCGTTACCCGCCGCAGCTCGCCGAGATCGGCGGCGCGCCACCGGTGCTGTTCATCGAAGGCGATCCGGCGCGGCTCGCGCTGCCACAGCTTGCCATCGTCGGCAGCCGCAATGCCTCAGCGGCTGGCCGGGAAACCGCATTCGAATTCGCCGCCTGCCTGGCCGCTGCCGGACTCGCGATCACGAGCGGCCTGGCCGCTGGTATCGACGCCGCCGCGCACCAGGGTGCGCTCGCCGCGGGTGGAGTCACGATTGCGGTCTGCGGCACCGGGCTTGACCGCGTCTACCCCGCCGAGCACACGGAGCTGGCAGCCCGGATCGCCGCGCAGGGAGCCCTGGTCTCCGAATTCCCGGTCGGTACGCCGCCATTGGCGGGCAACTTCCCGCGCCGCAATCGCCTGCTGTCCGGTCTCGCCCTCGGCGTGCTGGTCGTCGAGGCCGCGGCTCGCTCCGGCTCGCTGATCACGGCGCGACTGGCCGGTGACCAGGGTCGCGACGTGATGGCGATCCCGGGCTCGATCCACGATCCGCTCGCCCGCGGTTGCCACCGCCTGATCCGGGACGGAGCTGCGCTGGTCGAGACACCAGCCGACGTACTGGCGGTGCTCGGAATCGACGCGCCGGCGCCAGCTGGCGCGCCGGTGCAACGCCCGGATCGGCCGGGGATTTCTGCCCCGGCGTTGGACAGCGCCGGAGAAATGCTGTTGAATGCGCTCGGCTTCGGTCCGGTGGACCTCGACCGAATGGTCGCGCGAACGGGCCTTCCGGCCCGAACTGTCGCATCGATTCTCCAGCTGCTCGAGCTGCATGGCCACGTCGAGTCGCTTCCCGGCGGGCGTTACCGCCGAATCCTGGCAGGGCAATCGTGATGAAGGAAGGCGTTCTCGAGATCCTGATCCAGCTGTTCGAGGATTTCCTGGATGCGGATCTGGACTCCGCGCCGGACCGCGATTCGCTGCGTCTCGAGCTCGAGCGGGCCGGCTATCCGGAGCGGGAGGTCGAGCGTGCGCTCAGCTGGATCGAGGGCCTGGCCGCCGGGTCCCACGGCGCTGCCAGCGGCGGCACACGCCGCGCGGTACGCATCTTCAGCGGCCACGAGCAGAGGCGACTCGATACCGACGTGCGCGGCTACCTGCTGCACCTCGAGAACCTCGGCATCCTGGCGGCGACGCAGCGTGAGCTGGTGATCGACCGGCTGCTGGCGCTCGAGGCCGAGGACATCGACATCGAGCAGCTCAAATGGGTCGTGCTGATGGTGCTGTTCAGCCAGCCCGGCGAGGAAATCGCGTACCAGCGCATGGAAGACCTCGTGTTCGACGAGCGGCGCGATGCGATGCACTGAGCCGCGCCCGCACCGGCCGTCAGCGCAGCCGCGGCCGGGACCGCGGCTGCGGCGTTTTGGGGCTGGCGGCAACAGCAGGAAACCATGAGCCGGAATCTCGTCATCGTCGAGTCGCCCGCCAAGGCGAAGACCATCAAGAAGTACCTCGGGCCGGAGTTCGAGGTGCTGGCCTCCTATGGCCACGTGCGCGACCTCATCGAGAAGGAGGGTGCGGTCGATCCGGCGCAGGACTTCGCGATGAAGTACCAGCTGATCGAGAAGAACCGGCCCCGGGTCGATGCGATCGAGCGCGCACTGCGCAAGGCAGACACGCTCTACCTGGCCACCGACCCGGACCGCGAGGGCGAGGCGATTTCCTGGCACCTGGCCGAGATCCTGCGCGAGCGCGGCGCGCTCGATGGCCGTGACCTGCGGCGCGTACGCTTCTACGAGATCACCCGCGATGCCGTGCGCGGGGCCGTGGAGCACTACGATGCGCTCAACGACAACCTGGTGAACGCGCAGCAGGCCCGGCGCGCACTCGACTATCTGGTCGGTTTCAACCTGTCGCCACTGCTGTGGCGGAAGATCAAGCCCGGGCTGTCGGCCGGGCGTGTGCAGAGCGTCGCGCTGCGCCTGATCTGCGAGCGCGAGGACGAAATCTCCCGTTTCCTGCGCCAGGAGTACTGGACCATCGAGGCGGATGCCGCCAGGAACGGCGCGCGATTTCCGGCCCGGCTCATCGAATATCGCGGCGAGCGCTTCGAGGCCGACGTCCAGAAGGGCCGCTTCTCGATCACCGGCGCGGATGCCGCGCACGAGGCCGAGCGCACGATCCTGGCCGCGGCCGCCGGGCAGCTCACGGTCGTCGCGGTCGAGCGCAAGCCACGACGGCGCAACCCGCCACCACCGTTCACGACCTCGACCCTGCAGCAGGAGGCAGCGCGCAAGCTCGGCTTCACGGCCCGGCGCACGATGCAGGCCGCGCAACGCCTCTACGAGGCCGGCTTCATCACCTACATGCGTACCGACTCGCTGTCGCTGTCGCAGGACGCAGTGGCCGGCATCCGCGACACGATCCGCGCGACCTGGGGCGAGCGCGCGCTGTCGGACGGCATCAATGTCTACCGGACCCGGGCCAAGAACGCCCAGGAGGCGCACGAGGCCATCCGGCCGACGGCGGCCGCGCTGACGCCGCAGCAGGCCGAGCAGGACATCCACGAAGCGGAACAACGGCGGCTGTACGCGCTGATCTGGCGGCGCGCGGTCGCCTGCCAGATGGCCCCGGCGGTATTCGATACCGTCGCTGTGGACCTGCAGGCCGGGCGCGCCGGCCAGGCCCCGGCCGATCGCCACCTGTTCCGCGCCACCGGCCAGACCCTGCTCGAACCCGGATTCCTCGCCGCCTATCACGAGGATCACGACGAGGACGAGACCGACGTCGAGAGCGAGGAGGAACAGCGCCTGCCTCCGCTCGAAACCGGCGAGACCGTGACGCTGGCGGCACTGCGCCCGGAGCAGCACTTCACGCAGCCGCCGCCGCGCTACACCGAGGCCAGCCTGGTGAAGTCGCTGGAGAGCCATGGCATCGGCCGGCCCTCGACCTACGCCTCGATCATCGAGACGCTGCGCTACCGCAAGTACGTCGAGATGAGCGGACGCGCCTTCGTGCCGACTGATATCGGCAAGATCGTCAGCGGCTTCCTGGTCCGCTATTTCGAGACCTGGGTGGACTACGGCTTCACGGCCGTGATGGAGGACGTGCTCGACGAGATCTCGAATGGCGACAAGGCCTGGCGGCCGGAACTGGCACGGTTCTGGGAGCCGTTTTCTGAGCGCGTGCGCCACATCGCCCAGACCGTCACGCGCGAGGAAGTCGCGCTGTCCCGCGAGGTCGGCCGCGATCCGGTCAGCGGCAAGCCCATCTCCGTGCGCATGGGGCAGTACGGGCCATTCGTGCAGCAGGGCACGCGCGACGATCCGGACAAGCCGAAATTCGCCAGCCTGCTGCCCGGCCAGCGCATGGACGAGGTCACGCTCGAGGATGCGCTGCGCCTGCTGTCGCTGCCGCGCGAGCTCGGCCACGCGGAGGATGGCACGCTGGTCAGCGTCGGCCGCGGCCAGTACGGACCCTACGTCAAGTATGGCGGCAAGTTCGTGTCGATCCGCGACGACGACCCGTTTACTCTGACGCTGCCGCGGGCGCTGGAGCTCGTCGCCGCCAAGCAGCAGGCCGACCGTGAGCGCACCTTCCGCGACTTCCCGGAGGCGGGGGTGCAGGTGCTCAAGGGTCGCTACGGTCCCTACGTCACCGATCGCAAGCGCAACGCCAAGGTGCCGAAGGATCGCGATCCAGCGTCGCTCACGCTCCCGGAATGCCAGGCCCTGCTGGCGGCCGCGCCGGAACGCAAGGGCCGATTCGGACGGCGGCGTGCGCCGGCAGCGGCCCCGAAGCCGGCGACCCCGGCGGCAACGCCCCGCAAGGCGAAAGCGGCTGCCGCTCCCCGCAAGGCCAAGACCAGCACCGCCGCAAAGAAGAAGACCACCGCCCCGCGCAAGGGCCGCAAGAGCGGAGACTGATGCGGCATGGATCCCGCCGCAGTACGCACCTGGCTGCTCGAGCTGCAGGATGAGCTGACGCAGGCGCTCGAGCAATGCGACGGCTCCGGCCGCTTCCGCCGCGACGCCTGGCAGCGACCCGGTGGCGGCGGCGGTGAATCCCGCGTACTGCGGGACGGGGCCCTGATCGAACAGGGCGGCATCAACTTCTCGAATGTGCATGGCCCGTCGCTGCCGGCGGCGGCGACGCAGGTGCGTCCCGCGCTCGCCGGCGCCGCGTTCGAGGCCATGGGTGTGTCACTGGTCCTGCATCCGCACAGCCCCTTCGTGCCGGCGACGCACCTGAACCTGCGGTTCTTCGTGGCCGAGCCGGTATCCGCCGCGCCCGTGTGGTGGTTCGGCGGTGGTTTCGACCTGACGCCGTGCTATCCGTGGCACGAGGACGTGCTCCTCTGGCATCGTGCCGCAGCCGCCGCCTGCGCCAGCTGCCCCGCGGGCAGCTACCAGCGCTTCAAGGACTGGTGCGACCGCTATTTCCTGCTGCCACACCGCGGCGAGACCCGGGGTGTCGGCGGCCTGTTCTTCGACGATCTGTGCGAATGGGGCTTCGCGCCTACGTTCGCTTTCGCGCGGCGCGTGGGAGCGGCCTTCCGCGCGGCTTGGCTCGCAATCGCCGAGCGGCGCCGCTGCCTCGCCTGGGGCGAGCGCGAGCGCCAGTTCCAGCTGTACCGGCGCGGTCGCTACGTGGAGTTCAATCTGATCCACGACCGCGGCACGCTGTTCGGACTGCAGTCCGGCGGCCGCACCGAGTCGATCCTGATGTCGCTGCCGCCGCTGGTGCGCTGGGAGTACGGCTGGCAACCCTTACCCGGATCCGCCGAGGAACGCCTGTACCTGGACTACCTGCGCCCGCGCGACTGGCTCGGCGAGGCGGGCGTAACTTGAAATACCGGCATGCCTGCCATGCCGGCAACTTCGCCGACGTCACCAAGCACGTCGCGCTGATTGCGCTGCTGCTGCGCCTCACCCACAAGCCGCGGCCCCTGTTCTTCCTCGACACGCATGCCGGGCGCGGCCGCTACGACCTCACTGCGCCGCAGACGGCCGCCGAGGCGAAGGGTGGAATCCTGCGCCTCGCGGCCACGCCGCGCGCCACGCTGCCGGCGCTCCTCGCGCGTTACCTCGAGATCGTGAACGGGCCCGATGCCGGGGCCACGGCCCGGCCGCAGAGCTACCCGGGATCGCCGCGGATCGCCGCGGCGCTGCTGCGCGTCGGTGATCGCGCGGCATTCTGCGAGATCGAGCCGGCTGAGGCCGCGGCGCTCGCGCGCGAGCTGCGCGGTGACCGCCGCCTCGGCGTGCATTGCCGCGACGGCTTCGAGGCGCTCGGCGCACTGCTGCCGCCGGCCGAGAAGCGCGGCCTGGTACTGATCGACCCGCCCTACGAGGATCCGGCGGCCGAGCTGGAACACGTCGCCGCAGCCTTGGTGGAAACGGCCCGGCGCTGGCCCCAGGGCGTGCTGGCGGCCTGGTATCCGATCAAGCTCGCCAGTGTCGCCGCCCGCTTCCACCGGCGTCTGCAGGCTGCCGGGCTCGAGCGCGTGCTCGCGGCGGAACTGTGCATCCATCCGGACGACTCGCGGGCCAGCCTGAATGGCTCCGGCCTCGTGATCGTCAACCCGCCGTGGCAGCTCGATGCCGACCTGCGCGGGGCATGGCCGGCGCTGCATGCGCTGCTCGCGCCCGATCGTGCGGGGCGCCAGGGCGTGCGCTGGCTCGCCGGCGGTTGACGGCCGGCCGACGGATCGCGCCCCCTGCGGCCCGCGTATGTAGAATGCGTGCTTACCCGATCCGGCACGGGGCCATGTTCCGATGAGTTCGCGCATCACCGGTCAATATCCCGGCACCCGGTTGCGACGCATGCGCCGCGATCCGTTCTCGCGCACGCTGCTGCGCGAGACCAGCCTGGCGGCCGGCGACCTGATCCAGCCGCTGTTCGTGGTCGAGGGCCGCGAGCGGCGCGAGCCCGTCGCCTCGATGCCGGGCATCGAGCGCCTGAGCATCGACGTGCTGGTCGCGGAGGCGGAACGGCTCGCCGCACTCGGCATCCCCGCGGTCGCGCTGTTTCCGGTGCCCGATCCCGCCAGCAAGTCCGCCGACGGCCGTGAGGCCTGGAATCCCGATGGCCTCGCACAGCGCGCGATCCGCGCCCTGCGCCGGGCGCTGCCCGAGCTCGGCGTCATCGGCGATGTCGCGCTGGATCCGTTCACGACGCACGGCCAGGATGGCATCCTCGATGCGTCGGGCCACGTGCACAACGACCTCACCGTCGAAGCGCTGGTGCGCCAGGCCCGTTCGCAGGCCGCCGCCGGCGCCCAGGTCGTCGCGCCGTCGGACATGATGGACGGCCGGATCGGCGCGATCCGCGCGGCACTCGAGGAGGATGGCCACGCCGATACGCGCATCCTCGCCTACTCCGCCAAGTACGCCTCCGGGTTCTACGGGCCGTTCCGCGATGCGGTCGGCTCGGCCGCGAGCCTCGGCAAGGCCGACAAGCGCAGTTACCAGATGGACCCGGCGAACAGCGACGAGGCGCTGCGCGAGGTCGCGCTCGATCTCGCCGAAGGGGCCGACATGGTCATGGTCAAGCCGGCCCTGCCCTACCTCGACATCATCCGGCGCGTGAAGCAGGAATTCGGCGTGCCGACCCTCGCCTACCAGGTCAGCGGTGAGTACGCGATGCTGATGGCGGCGGCCGGCCACGGCTGGCTGGACGAGCGCACGGTCGTGCTCGAGAGCCTCAGCTGCATCCGTCGCGCCGGCGCCGACGGCATCCTGAGCTATTTCGCGGGCCGGGCGGCGCGCTGGCTGCGGGAGACCTGAGGCCGTGAGCCCCGGCGTCGGCCCCGACCGCTACGTGCTCTTCGGCCATCCGGTCAGCCACAGCTGGTCGCCCTTCATCCACGGCCTGTTCGCGCGGCAGTTCGACCACCTCATCGACTACAAGCTGCGGGACGTGCCGCCCGCGGAGTTCCGCCGCGCGATGCTCGACTTCTTCATGGAGGGCGGCGCCGGCGCCAACGTCACGCTGCCGCACAAGCCCGCGGCCGCCGAGGTCGTCAACGAGCTCTCGGCGCGTGCCGAACGTGCCCAGGCCGTCAACACCATCATTCGCCGCAGCGCCACCGTACTGGTCGGCGACAACACGGATGGAGTCGGCCTGGTCACCGACCTGATGCGGAACCAGCGCATCGCGATCACCGGCATGCGGCTGCTGATCCTCGGCGCCGGTGGCGCGGTGCGCGGTGTGCTGGCACCGCTGCTCGAGCAGGAGCCGCGCCAGATCTGCATCGCCAACCGCACGCCGGAACGCGCGCTGCGCCTGCAGCAGGAGTTCGCCGACCTCGGGGAAGTCAGCGCGAGTGGCTTCGCTGCGGTCGACGACCGGCCGTGGGATCTCGTGATCAACGCCACCGCCGCGAGCCTGGCGGGCGAGGTGCCGGCGCTGCCGCCGCGCGTGGTCGGTACCGGCACCTTCTGCTACGACATGGCCTATGGGCGCGGCGATACCGTATTCATGCGCTGGGCCACGGCCCGCGGCGCAACCCGCGCCTGCAAGGGCTGGGGCATGCTGGTCGAACAGGCGGCGGAATCCTACCTGCTGTGGCGCGGCGTCCGGCCGGAGACCCGCCCGGTGCTGGACGCGCTCGAGCGGTTGTAGCCGCGGCGTCCTCAGCCTCGGGCCCGTGCCCCCGGCGGCCCGCGGGCGACCGAGAAGCACATGCTGGCCACGCTGATCGCCACGCCGATGACGAGCGCCAGCTTCACCGTGTCGACGAACGCGGCATGATGTTCCGGGGTGATCCGCATCCCGCCAAGCCGCAGCGAGAACAACATCATCACGATGCCCATGCCGAAGGCAACGCCCATGCCGCGCATGGTCGACTCGAAGGCGGCGGCCACGCCGTAGTGCCGGCTCGCGACCGAGCCCATGATCGCGTTGGAATTCGGTGACGAGAACAGTGCGAAGCCGACTCCGCCAGTGAGCAGTCCCGCCGCGATGCCGGGCTGCCAGCCCCGCGTGATCGCCGCCAGGTACAGCAGCAGTGAGCAGGTCACGATGGCGATGCCGGCGGTGACGAGCACGCGCGGATCGGTGCGGTCCGCCAGCCGGCCGGCGAACGGGGACACCACGACCATGATCGCCGGCTGGAGCAGCAGCAGGAATCCGGTCTGCTGCGGGTCGTAGCCGCGCACGTACTGCAGGTACAGGCTCAACAGGAACGGCATCGGCACGATCGCCATGTAGAACAGCAGGTGCGTCAGGTCCGAGAACGCGAACAGCCGGTTCCCGGTCACCAGCCGCAGGTCGAGCATCGGCTGGGTGACGCGCGACTCCTGGATCACGAAGGCGATGAACAGCAGGGCTCCAGCCGCGAGCGCCCAGCGGCCCACCGGCAGGTTCATGGAAGAAAACCCGTACAGGATGCAGAACAGCATCACCGAGAAGATCGCCGCACCGCCAAAGTCGAAGCTCTCACCGTGCGCCTCGGCCACCGGATCGCCAACCCGGCGCAGCAGGAATGCCAGCAGCAGCGAGTGCAGCAGAATCGTAGGCAGGAAGATGCTCCGCCAGCCGAAGTGATGAGTCAGCAGCCCGCCGATACTCGGCCCCAGCGTGTGCCCAAGATAGACGGCCGCAGTCACCATGCCGAGCGCCCGCCCCCGCTCCTGCGCCGGAAAGGCCGACGACAGCAGCGCCATGCCGGTGGCGATGGACATCGCCGTGCCAAGTCCGGTCAGTGCAAGGGCCGCCATCAGCAGCAGCCAGGACGGCGCGAGCGCCGAGGCTGCCAGCCCCGTGGCGACGATCGCGAGCCCGGTCGCGAAGATCCGGCGCCGGCCGATGATGTCCGCGAGCCGGCCGACCGGCAGGATGAACGCCGCGGACACCAGCGCGAAAACCACGGAAACCCCGCCGGTCTGCACCGCCGTCAGCCCGAGTGCGTCCGCGATCGAAGGCAGCGCCACCGGCAGCGCACTGAGCGGCAGTCCGCCGGCGAACAGCGAGATCATCAGGGTCAGCAGGATGTCGCGCTTGCGGGTCTCAGCCGTCATGCGATCCCGGTGGCCGCCCGCAGATAGTCGTCCTTGAGCTTCACATACTGCGCGGCCGAATCACGGAGGGTCGCCAGTTCGGCAGCCGTCAGCGCGCGTGCCTGCCGGGCCGGGCTGCCGAGCCACAGCGTGCGCGGCGCCAGCTGTTTGCCCGGTGGCACGACGGCGCCGGCGCCGACGATCACCTCGTCGCCGATGACCGCGCCGTCCATCACGATGGCACCCATGCCGATCAGGCAACGCGCGCCGACCGTGCAGGCATGCAGGATCACGCGGTGGCCGACCGTGCATTCGGCACCGATCACCAGCGGGATGCCATCGCCACCGACGAGCGCGGCGCTCGCCACATGCAGCACGCTGCCGTCCTGGATGCTGGTGCGGGCGCCGATGTCGATGGTGTTGACGTCGCCGCGGGCGACGACACCCGGCCAGATCGACGCGTCATCGCCGATCGTGACCCGGCCGATCACGATCGCGGCCGGATCGATCCAGACGCGCGCGCCGATGCGGGGCGAGAAACCGAGGTAGGAACGCAGCTGGCTCATGGCATGGTCACGAATTCTTCGGCACTGGTCGGGTGGATCGCGATGGTATCGTCGAAATCGCGCTTCGTCGCGCCCATGCGCAGTGCCACCGCGAAACCCTGAAGCATCTCGTCGGCGCCGACCCCGATCACGTGCAGGCCGACGATGCGCTGCCCGGGTCCGGCCGTCACCAGCTTCATGCCGGTCCGGCGCTGGCGCCCGGAGAGCGCATGGTAAAGCGGCAGGAAGTCGCTGGTGAACACGCCGACCTCGTCACCGTGGATCGCCCGGGCCTCGGCCTCGCTCAGGCCGACGGTCCCGATCGGCGGGTGGCTGAAGACGACCGTCGGGATCAGCCGGTAATCGAGATGCCGGTCCGGGCTGCCACCGAACAAGCGGTCGGCCAGCCGGCGCCCGGCCGCGATCGCGACCGGCGTCAGCGGTGCACGACCGGTGACGTCGCCGAGCGCGTGGACGCCGGGGACGCTGGTGTCCTGCCGCAGGTCGGTCACGATCTCACCACCGGCGCCGAGTGCGACGCCGGCCTCGGCCAGGCCAAGGTCCCCCGTGTTCGGACGGCGCCCGATCGCCCAGATCAGGGTCTCGAACGGACCGCAGTCGCTGCCATCGTCGAGCGTGAGCTGCTGCCCACCTGCCCGCGTCGTCACGGCCACCGGCTGCCGCTGCGCGAGCACGGTGATGCCATCCGCGTGCATGGCCTCCATCAGCCGCAGCGACAGCATCTCGTCGAAGTCGCGCAGCAAGCGGTCCCGGCGGATCAGCACCGTCACCCGCGTGCCAAACCCCGCCAGTACACCGGCGAGTTCGGCCGCGACATAGCCGCCACCAACGATTGCGACCGACTCCGGACGGTGTGCGAGTCCGAAGAAGCCGTCCGAGGTGATACCCGCCGCGGCACCGGGCAGCGCGGGCACGAACGGCCGCCCGCCGGTCGCGATGACCACATGCCCTGACGAATAGCGCGCGCCGCCGGCCTCCACCACGCCCGGAGCGGCGAGACGCGCCCGCTCGCGGAGGAGCCGGACTCCGCGGCGCTCGAGGTTGCCGGCGTAGATCCCGTTCAGGCGTCGCACCCAGGCATCGCGGCGCTCGCAGAGCCGTGCCCAGTCATGGGCGCCGGGCGCAAGGTCGAATCCGTAGCCAGCCGCATCGTGCAGTCCATGCGCAAGGTCGGCGGCGTGGTACATGATCTTCTTGGGGACGCAGCCGACATTGACACAGGTGCCGCCGAGCGGACCGGGTTCGGCGAGCAGGACACTGGCACCATGCAGCGCGGCACGCTGCGCGCAGGCGAGCCCGCCGCTGCCACCGCCGATCACGATCAGGTCGAACTGTTCCACCCTGTCACTCCCGCAGGCTGTCCGCGGGTACGATGATATACTTTGCCAATCATGGCCTGGGTCATCGCGCTCGCGCTCACCGCGCTGCTCGCAGCCTGGGCCGGCGTGATCCACCATCGGCTCAGGCAGCTCTGCGCCGTGGTCTCCCAGGCCTGGGCAGGACTCGATGCCCTGCTGCTCGAGCGCCGGGATGAACTGGCGGCATTCGCCGCGGCCTGCAGCCGTCATCTCCCCGAGGAACAGGACGGCATCGACCGGCTGCAGCGCGCGAGTGCGGCGGTGTTCGCGGCAGCGGGGCGCCGCGACCTGCCGGCACTCGGCGCCGCGGAGAGCCTGCTGCAGGATGCGCAGGCCCGGCTCAGTGCCAGCGCTGCGACGAGTCAGAAGCTGCTGGCGGATGCGGACTGCCGCGAGCGGCGCGAGCGGCTCGGCTGCATCCAGCGGGCACTTGCGGAGCAGCGCGAGGTCTACAACGCGGCGGTGAATCTGCTGAACCTGCGCCAGCAGCAGTTCCCGGAGCGCCTGGTGGCACGCACGATGCGGCTGCAGGCCGGGACCGCTCTCGAATTCGCGCCGGCGCGACCCGCGACCTAGGGAACACAGCATGCGCCTCGCCACCTGGAACGTGAACTCGCTGCGCGTGCGGCTCCTGCACCTGCAGCAGTGGCTCGCGACGAATCCCGTCGATGTGCTCGCCTTGCAGGAACTCAAGCTGCCGGACGAGGCTTTCCCGACGGCAGCCTGCGCGGCGCTCGGCCTGCACGCGGCGCATTCCGGCCAGCGTACCTACAACGGGGTCGCGATCCTCGCGCGCGAACCACCGGCCGGGGTCGTCACCGGCATCCCTGGTTACGATGACCCGGAACGGCGCCTCATCGCCGCGACGGTCGGCGGCGTACGGATCGTCAATGTCTACGTGCCGAACGGCCAGACGGTCGGCTCCGGCAAGTACGCCTACAAGCTCGACTGGCTCGGCCGGCTCGCCGCGTTCCTCGGTGAGGAGATCGCCCGTCATCCGCGGCTGGTCGTACTGGGCGACTTCAACATCGCGCCCGAGGATCGCGACGTGCATGATCCGGCGCGCTGGGAGGGCTCGGTACACGTCAGTGAGCCGGAACGCCGGGCGCTCGCCGCGATCACGGCGCTCGGCCTCGTGGACCTGTTCCGCAGCTTCGACCAGCCGCCCGGCAGCTGGTCCTGGTGGGATTACCGGATGGGCGCATTCCGCCGCAATCACGGCCTGCGCATCGACCTGATCCTGGCCACAGCGGCGCTGGCCGCAGAGTGCCGCTCCTGCCACATCGACCGCACGCCGCGCGCCTGGGAGCGGCCCTCGGACCACGCGCCGGTCGTCGCTGAGTTCGAACCCTGAATCGGCGCCCGGGGCCGGCGCGTTTGACATAGCGGGGCCCCAGGATGTGACGGCGCGCATGCCGGCGCCAGCCGGGATGGCCGGCGGCCCGGGCGCCGGCGTAGACTGCCGGCCATGGTCAGCCAGTCCGAGTCCGGTGCGCACGGGGTCCGACCCTATCGCCGCAGCGACTACGACGTCACCGACACGGTTCGGGTCAGCTCCCCGCCAGCCGTACGCGAGGTTGTGCTCGGACTGGTCGCCGACACCTGGCCGGGCACACCGCTCCACGCCCTGCGCACCGCCTTCACGGACTTCGAACGGCTGTTCACGGGCCAGGCGCCGGGCTATTTGGGCGTGGATACCGTGTACCACGACCGCCAGCACTCGCTGGACATGGTGCTCGCGACCGCGCGCCTGCTCGCCGGCTACGAGCGCAGCCATGCGGCAGGTCCAAGGCTCGGCGCCCGGCGCGTAATCATGGGGCTCATCACCGCGCTGTTCCACGATTCCGGCTACATCCGCACCACGCGGGAGCGAGAGATCCCGAACGGAGCGGTGTTCACGCGCCAGCACGTCACGCGCAGCGCGCGCTACCTCGCCGGGTACCTGCCGGATGCCGGTCTCGCCGACCAGGTGCCGATCGCGACCCGCATCGTGCATTTCACCGGCTACGAGGTACCGCTCGATCTGATCCGGGTCACCGACCCGCGCGACCGCACCGTCGGCCACCTGCTGGGCACGGCCGACATGCTCGCGCAGATGGCCGATCGCTGCTACCTGGAGAAATGCCGCGACCGGCTCTACGCGGAGTTCGTGCTCGGCGACATCGCCGTGCACCCCGGACCCCACGGCATGCAGGTGCTGTACGGTTCCGGCCTCGACCTGCTGCGCCAGACGCCGGGTTTCATCGAGCAGACGCTGGATCACCGGCTCGGGCACGGTTTCGGCCACGCTTATCGCTACATCGAGCCGCTGTTTGGCGGGACCAATCCCTATATGGCCGCGATCCGCCAGAACATCGACTACCTGCGCGCGCTGGCGCGCAGCAGCCGCTGGCCGCTGTTGCGGCGGAACCCGCCGGTATTCACGGTCGACGAACAGCCGATGGACTCGGTCCGGCGGCTGCTCGTGCGCCACCTGCGCGAGATCTGGAGCGCTCCGGCCCCCACACCAGTCAGCTGAGACGCGCCCAGCGCGAGCGCATCCGCGGCGGTGGCGTCACCGCGAGCACGTAGCGCCGCCGGATCGCGGGCAGGCGCGCCAGGATTTCCGACTCGCCTTCCACGCCAGCGTTCTCGATGGCTCCGGCCAGCAGGTCGAGCGTCATGCCTGCCAGCGCGCCGCGGGCGACCGGCGCAAAGCTCAGGTGCCAGGGCTCGGCCGCGACTCCGGTGCCGGAGCGGGTGTAGGGTCGATAGAAACCGTAGCGATGCACGTGCTGCCCGAGCCAGTCCCCAAGGGCCGCGAATGGTCCGCCCCGGCGATACTCGGCCGGATCGAGCCGCGGGCAATAGCCGCTTGCCAGCACGTTGCGGTCCGCGACATCGAGGTCAGTCCCCCAGTGATGGCGGCTCGCCCCGGGCAGCGCCGACCAGCGCAGCAGCGCCTCGACCCGCCGGCGCGGGTCGAGCGCCGTGACCTCCAGTGGCCGGCCGCGGCGGTCCATGACCGGTCGCTCGCCGCGGTACTTGGCGTTCCAGATCTGGCGCTGGCGGCCGAAATCCCGGAATGAAGAAACGACCGCAAGCGGGTGGCCGGCGCGCGCGGCCGCCTGGCACAGCGCCAGGAATGGCTCGACTGCCGCGCCATGCAGCTGGCACGCAGGCTCGGCCACTTCGACGACATGGTCGGCCTTGCGGCCGGTCAGCTGCAGCGCGTCCAGGCGTCCTCCTGGCCAGCGGGCGCCGGGGTTGGTGCCGCGGCCGGGGCGATGCTACGACTCGCGGCTGCAGGCCACAAGGCGCGCGCGTATCATGGGGGCGCCACCAGAACGATAACCGGGGATCGGCGAGGGCCGGCAGGATGGCATGAGTTTCTCGTTTCGCAACCGGACGCTCGCGATGGCGACCAGCGCCTGCGTGCTGGTCGTGCTCGTGTTCGTCGCCATGGCTGCGATCGACCTGCGCCTGGACGCCAACAACGATGCAGCACTGCTCGCGCTCATCCCGGACGGCTCCGGCCAGCTCGAGGGGATGACGAAGGAACTCGCGGCGCGGCGCCTGGCCGAGTTCGAGCGCCGGCTGCTGGTGATCGCGGCCGGCGGACTGATGCTGCTCGGCGTCGCGCTGACCCTCGCCTGGCGGCTGGTGCGGCGGGTCGAGGGTCCGCTGGAGGACCTGCGCGGGGCCGTGGAACGCCTGTCCGGTGGCGACTGGGTCGCCCGCATCGACAGTCCGGAAGGCGGATACGGCGCGGACCTGGCGTACGCGCTCGACCGGCTGCGGATCAGCCTCGCCGATCACGCCGCCGCCGGCCGCGCACTCGACATCATCCTGGACAGCATGAACGATGCCGTCTTCGTGACCTCTCCGGACGGCCTGATCAAGCGCGTCAACCTGGCCGCGACCCAGCTGCTGGGCTGGTCGCAGCTGGAACTGCTGGGCCGCGAGCTCGGCTATGTGATCTCCGACCAGGACCGGCTGGCGTTCAGCATCGAGCGGGCCACGAACGAGACGCTCGAGCTCACCGTGCGGACCCACAATGGCCAGACGATTCCCGTATCGCTGTCGGGCTCGGTGATCGCCGCCGAGGATCCGCGCTTCCAGGGCTGCATTTTCGTGGCCCGCAACATTACCGAGCGCAAGCGGGCCGAGCGCCGCATCCGCTACCTGGCCCGCTACGACACGCTGACCAAGATCCCGAACCGGCTGCAGTTCCAGCATTCACTGCAGCAGGCCATCGCGCGCGCGCGGCGGGCCGGCGGTGCCCTCGCGCTGATGTACCTGGACCTCGACCGCTTCAAGGAGGTCAACGATACCTTTGGTCACGCCGCCGGCGACCGCGCGCTGGAGGTCCTGAGCGAGCGCCTGATCCGGCGCCTGCCGCCGGGCACGATGCTCGGCCGGCTCGCCGGCGACGAGTTCGCGCTGCTGGTCGAGAACCTGCCGGGCGACACGGACAACCGCACGGCGCTCCAGGCACTGGCGCGGGAGCTGCTGGACGGGCTGGGCCGGCCGTTCCACATCGCCCAGCAGGAACTCTACGTCACCGGCAGCATCGGCATCGCCTTCTGTCCACAGGACGCCGACAACGTCGTCGACCTGATCCGCAACGCCGACGCCGCGATGTATCACTCCAAGCAGAACGGCGGCAACAGCAGCAGTTTCTTCACGCCCGAGATGAGCGCCGTCGCCGTCGAACGGCTGATGCTGAAGAGCAAGCTGCGGCGCGCGATCGAGCGCGACGAATTCGTCATGCTGTACCAGCCCAAGGTGGACCTGCGCGACGGTCGCGTGGTCGGCGGCGAGGCGCTGCTGCGCTGGCGCCTGCCCGGGCATGGCGACATCTCGCCGGTGCAGTTCATACCGCTGGCTGAGGAGACTGCCCTGATCCAGGAGATCGGCGAGTGGGTCCTCAAGCGCGTCTGCAACGACTACCGCAGCTGGCAGGACCAGGTTCCGCAGCCCGGGCGCGTCTCGATCAACCTGTCGCTGAAGCAGCTGCGCCAGGCCGAGTTCCTCACCCGCTATCGCTCGGTGTTTGACGAGACCGGGGTCGCGCCGGCCAATTTCGAGCTCGAGATCACCGAGACCACGCTGATGACCGACGCCCGCCGGATGATGCGGCTGCTCGACGAACTCCATGCCATGGGCCTGCACCTGTCGATCGACGACTTCGGCACCGGCTACTCGTCACTGTCGGCGCTGCAGCAGTTCCCGGTCGGTACGCTGAAGATCGACCAGTCGTTCGTGCGCCACGCGGCGGTTTCGCGCGAAGATGCCACGCTCGTCCGCACGATCATCGAGATGGGCCGCAACCTCGGCCTCGAGGTGGTCGCCGAGGGTATCGAGACCCCGCAGCAGCTCGCGTTCCTGCGCGGCCTGAACTGCCACTACGGGCAGGGCCGCCTGTTCGGCGAACCGCTGACCGCCACCGTCTTCCTGCAGCTGCTGCTCGCTCAGGCCCAGGGCGACGCCGGCTTCAGGTCCCTGTTTGCCTGAGTGGCGCGGGCCCCGCCTCCAGCACCACGAACGCGCGGGCCGCGAGCGCGGCGACGGCCTCGCGGTAAGCCTGGTCGAGCGCGGCGATCACCTCGGTCAGGCGGTTGGCCGTGGCCGGTACCTCGGTCGCAATGGCCCAGGAGTCGAGTACGCGGCGATCCGACTGCAGGCCGAGGTTGGCAGCGAGCGTGACCCGCGCAACCGGCAGTCCGCCGGCGCTGTAGTCCGCTTCGAAGCGCCGCACCTCGATCTCGAGTACATGCGTCGCGCGGAAGCGGCCACCGTCGCCCTGCACCGAGGCCAGGCGGCCACCGCCATGCAGCGCCTCGATCACCGTCGCCTGCACCAGGACCGGCAGGTCACCGCTCCAGCGCGCGTTCGCGAAGTAGTCGAGCCGCTGCCCGGGCCAGCGCGTCAGGATCTGCGTCCGCCCGAGCTCCGGTGCGGCCGTCGGCCGCGCCACCAGCAGGTCCACCGCGAGCGGCGCACCACCGGGCAGTGCCGGAATCCCGGGGCGATACAGCAGCGGTGCCGGCTGGTGGCTGCGCAGGCCGCCGCAGCCGGACAGCAACAGTACCGCGGCAAGGACGGCGGCCGGAAAGCGGACACTCATGGCGGGATCTCCACGCCGCGCGCGGGCGGCTCGTAGATCAGGCGGGATGGATCCTGCTCGAGGCTGCTGCTGAGTGACTCGAAGGCGCGTACCGCAGCGCGCGCTTCACGCAGCAGCTGTTCGAACTCGGGCAGGCCGTGGGCCGCGAAACGGTCGAGGTGCCCGGCATTCTCCGCGACGAAACGGTCCAGCCGCGCCGTCGTTCGTGCGACGTTGTCCGCGACCTCGCGCAGCCGGGTGGCCGCGGCCCGGATCTCCCCGCCGCCGCTCGTGGCGACTTCGCGCAGACCGGCCGCCGCGGCCTCGATCTCTGCAGCCGCTTCCTGCAGTTCGGCCAGCGTCGCGCGCACGCCGGCGATGGTCTCCGGCAGGTCGCGGCTCGCCAGCTCGACGCTGGCGAGCGTACTGGACACGCGGGTGATGTTCTGGTCCGAGAGTGCCGCGTTCACCCGGTTCAGCGCCTCACCGGCACGGGCGACGACGTCGGGCAGGCTGCTGACGAACACGTCGAAGTCCGAGCGCTCCGAGGCGATCACCGGATATCCGCCATCGCCCTCCGGCTGGATCCGCTGCTTGCCGGGCTCCGCGGGCCGCAGGTCGATGAACAGCAGTCCGGTGACGCCCTGCAGCGCAAGGCGGGCGACGGTGTCCACCTCGATCGGCGTGCCCTCGGCGATGTCGGCCAGGACGAGCACGCGCCCGGCCTTGCGGGGATCGAGGCCGATCCGGGCGACCCGGCCGACCGCGACACCGAGGTAGCGCACGGAACCGCCCTCGGAGAGGCCGAAGACGCTGCCCTCGAAGTAGATCTCGTAGCGCTGGTATACGCGCCGGTCGCCGCTCTCCGTGTACCAGATCACGAAGCCGGCGGCCATCACCAGCACCAGCAGCACGAAGGCCCCGACCGCGACGTAGTTTGCGTCCCTATCCATCAGTCCCCGCCAGTCCACGCGCACTGCGACTGCGCTCACCGTGGAAGTAATCCCGGATCCAGGGATGCTCGTGCCGGACGATCTCGTCCAGCGTCCCGCTGATCATGCGCCCCTCGACGATCACGCCGATCCGGTTGCAGATACGGAAGATCGTGTCGAGGTCGTGGGTGATCATCACGATGGTCAGCCGCAGGCTGCGCTGCAGGTACAGTACCAGCCGGTCGAAGGCCGCCGCCGAGATCGGGTCGAGCCCGGAGGTGGGCTCGTCGAGGAACAGCAGCGGCGGATCGAGCGCCAGCGCCCTGGCGAGCGCCGCCCGCTTGATCATGCCGCCCGAGAGCTCCGACGGATACTGGTCCGCCGCAGCGGCAGGCAGGCCGACCATACGCACGCGCATTTCCGCCAGACCCCGCAGCATTGCCTCGCTGACCGGATAGTACTCCGCGATCGGCAGCTGCACATTCTGCGCAACCGTCAGCGCCGTGAACAGCGCGCCGTGCTGGAAGGTCACGCCGTAGCGCCGCTTGACCGCCAGCAGCTCGCGCGCCGGCCGGCCGGTGACTTCCTGGCCCTCGATCAGCACCGAGCCCGCGGCCGGCCGCTGCAGCCCGAGCATGGTCCGCAGCAGCACCGACTTGCCGCTGCCGGAGCCGCCGACGATGCCGAAAACCTCGCCCGGAAATACCTCGAGGTCGAGGCCGTCGTGCACGACGTGGCGACCGAAGCGGTTGACGATGCCGCGGACGCGGATTGCCGGTTCCATCAGATATCCAGCTCCATGAAGATCACCGCGAAGACCGCATCGGCCAGGATCACCAGGAAGATCGCCTGCACGACCGCGACCGTGGTCAGGCGACCCAGTTCACGCGATGAACCGCGCACCTGCATGCCGCGCAGCGTACCGATCGTCGCGATCAGGAAGGCGAACACCGGGGCCTTGGCGATGCCGACCCAGAAGGTCGTGCTGGCGATCGCATCCTGCATCCGCTCGAGGTACTGGCTGAGCGGCAGGTCGACCAGGTACCAGGACAGCAGCGCGCCGCCAGCCAGGCCCATCGCATCGGCGATCACCGTCAGCGCCGGCAGCGCGATCATCAGCCCGAGCACGCGCGGCAGGATCAGCACCTCGACCGGGTCCATACCGATCGCGCGCAGCGCATCGACTTCGTCGTTGAGCTGCATCACGCCGAGCTCGGCGGCGAAGGCGCTGCCGGAACGGCCGGCGACGATCACCGCGGTCAGCAGCACGCCGAGCTCGCGCAGCACCGCGATGGTGACCAGGTCGACGACGAAGATCTCGCCACCGAACTTCCGCAGCTGCTGGGCACCGATATAGGCGACGATCACGCTGATCAGGAAGGCAATCAGCGCGACGATCGGGATCGCCCGGACACCGGTCTCGTGCACGTGGCGCACGATCGACGCCGGGCGCAGCCGGCGCAGATTGCCCAACGCCCGGCCGAGCACGCTGATGAGCGCGCCGACGAAGCCGAGCAGGTCCAGCGCCTGCCCGCGTGCCAGGACCGCGAACCGGCCGATCTCGTGCAGGCCGCGCTCGAGCCCCTGCGGTGCTGGCGCCTCGCCGGTGCCCGGCACGATACCGCCGGCCATCGCCTCGTCAATGAAGGTGAGCAGCCCGGGGCGCTCGCCGCGCCACTCAACCCGGGCACCGGCCGCGGCCAGGCGTCCCTCGAGCGCGCGCAGCAGCCAGGCGCCGCTCAGGTCCAGCGCCTCGATGCCAGCCCCGTCCAGCACGACGGCACCGTTCGCTGCCAGCCCGTCGACACGGCCCAGCAGCAATTCCAGTGCCGCCGCCTCCTGCACGGTCCAGCGGCCGGTCAACCGCAGGGTTCGGTGGCCGGCCTCGTCCTGCACCTCCAGTTGCACAGTCACCTCCGCGTTGCGGGGTCCGTGGATGCTAGCAGGGCTCCCGCGGGGGCAGAAGGCCGGCATTGCCTTCCGGGCCCGGCCGACTACACCATGGGGCCCCCGGCAGAGCGACCTGGATGGAAGCCAGCGGACTCGAGGACATCCTGCTCCTGCTTGCGGCCACGCTCGTGGTCGTAATCGGCGTGCGCCGCCTGCGCCTGCCGCCGCTCATCGGTTTCCTCGCCGTCGGCATGGCGGTCGGCCCGCACGCGCTCGGCTGGGTGGCCGCGACCGGAACGACCAGTACGCTGGCCGAGTTCGGTGTCGTCTTCCTGCTGTTCACGCTGGGCCTCGAATTCTCGCTCCCGCGCATGATCGCGATGCGCCACGAGGTGTTTCTGGTCGGCGGACTGCAGGTGCTGGCGACGACCGCCGCGGTGGCGGCGATGGCGCTGCTGTTCGGCCTGCCGCTGGCGGTCGCGGTACTCCTCGGCGGCGCGGTGGCGATGTCCTCGACCGCGATCGTCGTCCGCCAGCTCGCTGAGCAGGGGGAGTTGAACCGGACCCACGGGCGACTCGCCTTCGGCACGCTGCTGTTCCAGGACCTGGCCATCGTGCCCTTCCTCGCGCTGGCCGGCGTCATCGCCGGCGCGGAGGTCGGCTATACCTCGGCGCAGATCACCCTGGCGATCATCAAGGCCGCGGTGGCGCTGATCGTGGTGCTGGCAGCCGGCCAGTGGCTCCTGCGTCCGCTGCTGCACGAGATTGCCGCCAGCGGTGTCGGCGAGCTGTTCACGCTCGCGGTACTGTTCATCGCGATGGCGGCTGCATGGATCACCCATGCGGTCGGATTGTCCCTGGCCCTGGGCGCATTCCTGGCCGGGATGATGCTGGCGGAGACGGAATACCGCTATCAGGTCGAGGCCGGGATCCGGCCATTCCGCGATGTGCTGCTCGGCCTGTTCTTCGTTACCGTCGGAATGCAGCTCGACCTGCCGGTGCTGCTCCGGCAGCTCGCCGTGGTCACCGTGCTCACGGCCGGCCTGCTGGTCCTGAAGGCGGCGATCGTCACGCTGGCTGCACGCCGCTCCACCGGCCAGTGGTTCAAGGCCCTGCGCACCGGCATCGTGCTGGCCGAAGGCGGCGAATTCGGCTTCGCACTGCTGACCCTGTTGCTGCAGAACCGCCTGGTTGGAATCGAGGTCGTCCAGCCGCTGCTGGCAGCCATCACGATCAGCATGGTGCTGTCGCCGCTGCTGATCCGGCACAACCGGCAGCTGGCCCGCTTCGTGTTGCGCGAGTCGCCGCCGGTGCCGGCGCCGCCGGAAGCCGCGGACGGGGCCACGCTGGCGCTCGCGGCGCGCGAACACGTGGTGCTGTGCGGCTACGGCCGGGTCGGCCAGAACGTCGCGCGGGTACTCGACAACCTCGGCTTCGAATACCTGGCGATGGACCTCGATCCGTTCCGCGTGCGCACGGCGCGCGAGGCCGGGGACCCGGTGATCTACGGCGACGCCGCCGATGAGCACATGCTGCAGGCCGTGGGACTCGGGCACGCCAGCGCGGTGGTCGTCACCTTCTCCGATCCGGAACGGGCGCTGCGCATCGTCGCGGCCGTGCGCCGCCAGCGCCAGGACGTGCCGCTGCTGGTACGCACGGCCGACGACAGCCAGCTCGAACGCCTGCGAGCGGCCGGCGCGACCGAGGTCGTGCCGGAGACGCTCGAGGCCGCGCTGATGCTCGTCTCGCACGCGCTGCTCGCGCTCGGTGTACCGATGTCGCGCATCATCCGCAGCGTCAACGACATCCGCCGCAATCGTTACCGCCTGCTGCGCAGCATTTTCCGCCGCGAGGGCGCCAGGCTGATCGACGACAGCCATGCCCTGCGCGAGGAACTGCACAGCGTCGTGCTGCCACCGCGCGCCTGGGCGGTCGGGCGGACGCTCCTCGAGGTCCGTGAGCGCGGCGCCGAGGTTTCTTTCACCGCGGTACGGCGCGCCGGAATCGTCGGGCGGGACCCGGACAACGCCATGCAGTTGCGCGAGGGTGACGTCGTTGTCCTGTTCGGGACGCCCGAGGCGCTCGAGCACGCCGAGGCCGTGCTGCTGGCCGGCTGAACCCCTCTCCGCAACCGGCCCGGAAGCGCTGGCCTCAGTCAGTATCCCGGTAGCGGCGCAGCCAGATCGCGGCGCCCAGCATCAGGCCAGCCGCCACGACGCCGAGCCAGAGGCTGGGCGAGGTATAGAAGTCCAGCAGGGCTCCGAGCGGATCCATGTCCGTGAGCCGGGCGACGCCGGCCCGGACTTCCTCGCCGTTGACGATGACGTCGTCACCATTCACCGTGACCGAAACGTCCTCGTCGCGATTGCCGAGCAGCCGGTACAGGCCGAAGATCCGGCTGGAAACGAAGTCACCGGCATGCTCGCTGCGCAGCAGCACACGTTCGAGGATCGCGACCGCCAACGGTGGCAACACGGCCCACAGGAACGGGCCGCGGCGCGCCCAGGCCGAGGCCAGCATCAGGTAGGCGACGACCGGCGCATACCAGAGCATCGCGGTGATGGTCCACAACAGCCCGAGTCCGGTTGCGCTGCCGAGCACGCCCGGCTGCCACAGGATGCCGGCGGATCCGCCAGCCAGGGCCAGGCGGATCGACCCGCCGGCTGCCACCAGCAGCTGTGCCAGCACCGCACCGGCGAAGGAGACTAGCGGAATCACGCCGGCGCCGACCGCGAACTTGGCGAACACGGTGTCAGCGTCGGACAGCGGCAGCGACTTCCAGAACAACACGCTGCGATCGCGGCGGTCCGAATACAGCGAATCGAGCGCGTAGAAGAACGCCACGACACCCATCACCAGGAACATCATCAGCGAGATGCCTGCGTACACCAGCAGCAGCAGTTGTTGCTGTTGGTCGGCTGGTATTGCCCCAAGAGGCGTGCCATTGTCCATGCCGCCAATCGGTCCAAACTGGACCTTGCCGCCGAGCAACAGCAGCAGCAGCGCTCCGAGTACGACCAGTGGGGTGATCCAGATCGCCCGGTTCTCCCAGAACTCGCGGCGGATGAGCCAGAGACAGTGGTTCATGCGCGGGCCCCCTGGATCACGGCGACGAACAGGTCGGCTACCGATGGCAGCCCGACCTCGCCGAGCGGCTCGAGATCAGCCGGCGCTGCGCCGCGGAACAGCATGTGCACGCGGCCGAGCCCCTGGCGTTCAGACAGGGGCCCGAGCGCGCGGGCCGCCGCCGCCTGCTCCGGTCTCACTGCGACCTGCGCGTACTCCTGCTGCACGGCGTCCATCGAGGCGTCCAGCACGATGCGCCCGTGATCGATGAACAGCAGGTCGGTCAGGATGTGCTCGACCTCCTCGACCTGATGAGTCGTGACCAGGATCGTGCGCTGCTGGTCGAAATACTCGTTGAGCAGCGTGTCGTAAAAGTACTTGCGCATCAGGATGTCGAGGCCGAGCGTGGGCTCGTCGAGCACCAGCAACCGGGCATCGATCGCCATCACCAGCGCCAGGTGTACCTGGGTCACCATGCCCTTCGACAACTCGCGGATCCGGCTGCCGGGCTTCACGTCGGTACGCGCCAGGAACTGCAGGCAGATCTCGCGGCGAAAGCGCGGGTGCGTGCCGGCCACGAAATCGATCAACTGGCGCACGCGGATCCAGCGCGGCAGCACGGCGACGTCGGCGATGAAGCAGACGTCCTGCATCAGGCGGTGGCGCTGGCGCCAGGGGTCCAGGCCAAGGACGGCCAGCTCGCCGTCGAAGCGGGTGAGCCCGAGCAGGGCCTTCAGCGCGGTGGTCTTGCCGGCGCCGTTTGGCCCGATCAGGCCGACGATGCGGCCGGCGCCGATCCGGAAGGACACCTGGTCGAGCGCTCGCGTCGCGCCATAGCTCTTGCTGAGGTCCCGGGCGACAACCAGCTCACTCATGCCGCGCTCCCGGATCCGCATCCGCGTCCCGGCCCGGTGTCAGCGTCGAGGCCGTCGCCGGCGGCAGGCGGTCGAGCGCTGCGAGCAGCTCGGCCGGCGCGAAACCCAGGCTCTGGATGCGTGCGGCGATCTTCGGCCATTCCAGCTCGAGAAAGCGCTGGCGCTCGTCCTTCATCAGCGCGCGACGGGCGCCTGCAGTGACGAACATGCCGCGGCCGCGGCGCTTTTCGACGAGCTGCTCATCCACCAGCTGCTGGTAGCCTTTCAGCACGGTCAGAGGATTGAGCCGGTAGTCGGCGGCCACGGCGCGGACCGACGGCAGCGGATCACCGTCGTTGAGTACGCCCTCCAGAATCATGGCCACTACGCGATCGCGCAGCTGGCGATAGATCGGCAGGCTATCGGTCCACTGGGTATCCATGCGCCACGCCGTGTGAGTCAGCCTGCTACCGGACTACTTTAGCAGAGCACTGGTGAGCGGCAGCAGTCCCTGCGGCCGCGGCTGGCCGCCAGCCGCCTGGACACCGGCCAGCTGCGAAGCGGCACGGCTCGCTGTGACGACCACTTCCGGCAGGCTCGCGGCCAGGAAGCCGGAGGCGGGCTCGTCCCGGCCGGCAAGGACCGTCACTTCGGGCAGCATGGCCACGACCGGGCTCGGAACCGCGACCGGAATGAGTTCACCGATCTCGACGACGCCGCGCGGCGCGGCGGCGATGTAGCCCTGGTCCAGGACCAGGAGGCTGAAGGACACGATGGCGGCCGCCGTCAGTCCGCCGATGGCCTTCCGGGCACCTGATTCGATCTTCGCGTTCATGTGTGACTCCTTTTTCGCTGCGGTGGTGACCAGAGCCAGGCTCGATCACCGGTGAACTGATGTGCTTCTATGGTGTTGTAGTTAACTACAACACCGCATCAAATGCAAGCCCTATCGAAAATATTTTTCCCGGTTTGGCTTTAATCCTTAATAATCAGTTAGTTATATTTCACATCCGACCTTGCTCGAAGGCCCGGTCGGCGCTTGGAGGGCCGCCGGCAGTCGATCTTGCGCTGACCGGCCAGGCTGTCCGCGAATGGTAGAATTCGTTTTTCTGCCCTTTCCCTTGCTTTTCAGCTACTGGAGTCCTGGATGAAGTCCCCCGTCAATGTCGCCATCACCGGCGCGGCCGGCCAGATCGGCTATGCACTCGCCTTCCGCATCGCCTCCGGGCAGATGCTCGGCCCCGACCAGCCCATCCGCCTGCACCTGCTCGAGGTCACGCCGGCACTCGGTGCGCTGGCCGGCGTCGTGATGGAGCTGCAGGACTGCGCCTTCCCGACGCTGCAGGGCATCGTGCCCACCGATGATGCGCGGGTCGGCTTCCGCGACTGCGACTACGCGCTGCTGGTCGGCGCGCGCCCGCGCGGGCCGGGCATGGAGCGCAAGGACCTGCTGCTCGCCAACGCGCAGATCTTCTCGGCCCAGGGCCGGGCACTCGACGAGGTCGCGCACCGCGACGTCCGTGTACTGGTCGTCGGCAACCCGGCCAACACCAACGCGCTGATCGCGGCGGCCAATGCGCCGGGCATCGCGCGGAACAACTTCACGGCGATGATGCGGCTCGACCATAACCGTTCGCTCGCGCAGCTCGCCGAGCGCACCGGCACCCACACCAGCGCGATCCGCCGCATGGTCGTCTGGGGCAACCACAGCGCGACGCAATATCCCGATATCAGCTGCTGCACGATTGCCGGCCGGCCGGCGCCGGAGCTGATCGAGGCGGCCTGGTATCGCGAGCAGTTCATCCCGACCATCCAGCAACGCGGAGCCGCGATCATCAAGGCCCGTGGCGCGTCGTCCGCGGCATCGGCCGCTTCGGCTGCGATCGATCACATGCGCGACTGGGCCCGCGGCACCGCGGATGGCGACTGGGTCAGCATGGCGATCCCGTCCGATGGCAGCTATGGCATCCCGGAGGGCGTGATCTACTCCTATCCGGTAACCTGCCGCGACGGCCGCTACACGATCGTGCAGGGGCTCGCCGTCAGCGCGTTCAGCCGCGAGCGCATGGACGCAACGCACCGCGAGCTGCTCGAGGAACGCGACGGAGTCCGCGACCTGCTGTAGGCGCCATCGGGCACGCGCCACGAGGAGTCTGGCCATGTGGTGGATCGTCTGGTTGCTGCTGTTCCCGGGCCTCGTGCTCTGGCTCGCCTACCAGCGCGCGAGCCTCGCCACCGCGACGATCACGCTCGGCGCCCTGCTCGGCGCCTGGACGCTGGCCGGGACCGGACCGCTATGGCTGAAGATCGCCCTGTGGGCGCTGTTCCTGCCACTGCTGCTGCTGAACCTCAGTCCGCTGCGGCGCTGGCTGATCTCGCGGCGCTTCCTGCGGGTCTACAAGCGGATGCTGCCGCCGATGTCGGACACCGAGCGCGAGGCGCTCGAGGCCGGCACCGTGTGGTGGGATGGCGAGCTGTTCACCGGCGGGCCGGACTGGAAGAAGCTGCTGGCGATGCCGCCGCCGCGGCTCTCCGACGAGGAGCAGGCCTTCCTCGACGGGCCCTGCGAGCAGCTGTGCCGGATGATCGACGACTGGGACATCACCCATCGCCGCGCCGACCTGCCACCGGCGATTTGGGATTTCATCCGCCGGCAGCGCTTCTGGGCCATGATCATCCCGAAGAGTTATGGCGGACTCGGCTTCTCTGCCTACGCCCACTCCTGCGTGGTCGTGAAGATCGCCAGCCGTTCCGGCACCACCGCCTCGACGGTCGTCGTGCCGAATTCGCTCGGCCCCGCAGAACTGCTGCTGCACTACGGCACGACGCAGCAGAAGGAATACTACCTGCCGCGGCTGGCGTGTGGCGATGAGATCCCCTGCTTCGCGCTGACCGGGCCGCGCGTCGGGTCCGACGCCGCCTCGATGCCGGACACCGGCGTCGTCTGCCGCGGCCTGTGGCAGGGCCGCGAGGTCACCGGGATCCGCCTCAATTTCTCGAAGCGCTACATCACGCTCGCGCCGATCGCGACGCTGATCGGCCTCGCGTTCCGGCTCTTCGACCCGGACCGCCTGCTCGGTGGCGAGCGGACGGACCTTGGCATCACGGTGGCGCTGGTGCCGCGCGACACGCCCGGCGTCACGATCGGGCGGCGGCACTTTCCGCTGAACATCCCGTTCCAGAACGGGCCGGTCCGGGGCCGCGACGTGTTCGTGCCGCTCGAGGCGATCATCGGCGGCCCGACCATGGCCGGCCAGGGCTGGCGCATGCTGGTCGAGCTGCTCTCGGTCGGACGCTGCATCTCGCTGCCGTCGATCTCGACCGGCGGCTGCAAGGGCGCAGTGTATTCGACCGGCGCCTACGCGCGGATCCGGCGCCAGTTCAACATGCCGGTCGGGCGCTTCGAGGGCGTGGAAGCCGTGATCGCCCGCATGGCCGCGCGCGTCTACATCATGGACGCGGCACGCTCGGTGACGACTGCCGCAATCGACGCGGGCGAAAGGCCGTCGGTGCCGTCGGGCATCCTCAAGTACCACGTCACCGAGATGGGCCGCCGGGTCGCGAACGACGCAATGGACGTGCAGGGCGGCAAGGGCATCTGCCTCGGGCCGAACAACTACCTCGGCCGTGGCTACCAGATCGTGCCGGTCGGCATCACGGTCGAGGGCGCGAACATCCTGACGCGCAGCCTCATCATCTTCGGCCAGGGCGCGGTGCGCTGCCATCCGTGGGTGCTGAAGGAGATGAACGCGGCCCGCGATCCGGACCGCCGGCGCGGTGTGCGCGAGTTCGACCACGCGCTGTTCGGCCACATCGGCTTCACGATCTCGAACGCGGCGCGCTCATTCATCACCGCATTGACGCTGTCGCGCATCGTCCGCGCGCCGGTGCACGGGCCGGTCGGGCGCTACTACGAGCACATCAACCGCTTCAGCGCCTCGTTCGCGTTCGCGAGCGACGTCGCGATGTTGTCGCTCGGGGGCTACCTGAAGAAGAAGGAAAACCTCTCGGCCCGCCTGGGTGACGTGCTCTCCAGCCTGTACCTGGCCTCGATGGTGCTGAAGCACCACGAGAACCAGGGCCGGCCGGAAGCGGACCTGTCGCTGGTCGAGTTCGCGTGCCGCTCGCTGCTCTACCAGGCGCAGGAGCAGCTGCACGGCTTCCTGCGCAATTTCCCGGTGCGCTGGCTCGCTTTCCTGATGCGCAGCCTGATCTTCCCGCGCGGGCTGACTTACTCGGCAGCCAGTGACCAGCTGAACCCCCGGATCGCCGCGCTGGTGATGAACCCCGGCGAGGCCCGCGAACGGCTGTGTAAGTACGTGTATCGGACGCTGGAACCGGGCAACCATCTCGGACTCGTGCAGGAGGCCCTCGAGCTCGCCGTCGCGGCCGAGCCACTCGAGAAGAAGATCCGGGTGGACGGCGTCAAGACCGGCCGGGTCAGCGCGCTCGACCTGCCGGGCCAGATCCGCGAGGCGCTGGCCGCCGGCGTCATCAGCGAGGCTGAGGCCACGTTGCTGCGCGAGTACGACCGCAAGGTCATGGCGATCGTCGACGTCGACGACTTCGATCCGCGCGAGCTGGGCGCCGCCCCGGGGCCGACCTCACGGCCGGCCTGATCAGCAGTCCCCGCCCGCTGCTGCCACGACAGTCTGCGACGCCGTCGGCAGAATCATTGCCCGGACCGGCGTTCACTGTGGCTGCAACTCCTGGCAACCCGGCCGCGCCGGTGGGGGCACGCCATGGCGGATACCAGCTGCGATCCCGGCCTCGTGACCGTCGCCGACGTGCGCGAGTTCTTCCGCGAAGCGCTGCACGGCGCACTCCTGCAGCAGCATCTGCGGGTTCGCGATCACACCGAGCAGTATGTCGTCAACCTGCTGGCGATGTTCATGCGCAGCGAGGCGCTGTTCGAGCCAGGTCCCGACGGGCACGGGCAGATCCGGCCGCTCGCCCTGCTGCTCGCCGACGCAGTCGCGACCGCTGACGCCGAGCGGCGCTACCGGATGCTGCAGCGGCTCGGCGACGTGGCCCTGTTCGTCGCCGGTTTCCTCGCCCAGGGCTTTCCGCGCCGGCTCGTGGACATCGACTACCACATCGCGATGGGCGGGAGCGCCTACGGGGCGCTCGCGCAGGTGCCGGTGCGCGGGCCGCGCCGCGCACTCGCGGCCGTGTTCGCGGAGCTGGAGGACAAGTTCCAGCCGCTCGTGGATGCCCTCAATGAAATCCGCGCGGCTGCCGGCCAGTCGGAGCGTGACGTACTCCGGCTGTACGAGCTCTGGCAGAAGACCGGCAGCGCGCGCGCGCGCCGGCTGCTGCTCGGCCTCGGCATCGTACCGTTCCCCCGCGGCCGCTTCGCCCACTGATCCCGCATGGCCAGCGCCGCACTGGGCCGGCTCGAGGAACTCCTGCGGGGCGTGTACGACCTCGAGCTCGAATGCCGCGTCGAGGACTTCCTGGTCACTGACCGGCGCGCGCTGCCGGAGGCCTGCCGCCATGCGCCCGGGGACGAGCAGCTGTTCGTCGCCCATGGCGACGACGAGATCGGCCTCACGCTGTTCCTGGACGCGGCGCTGCTCCGGCGCCTGCACAGGCGGGATCCCACCGTGGCCCTGACCCAGGACAACGCTGCCGACTGCTGGGCCGCACTGGAAGGCGTCAGCCACTTCCTCTGCGTCGCCCACCACGCCACCCATGATCGCCAGGTATCGCTGCTGACGCTCGAGCTGCAAGCGGAAATCGACAAGTACGTCGGCAGCTTCCTGCTGCTCAGCCACGGCGATCCGCAACGCTTCCCCGTAGAGCTGCATCCACTGCTGTTCCAGACCGCACGCATCGATCCCGGACTCGCCGGTGCGCGCGAACCGCTGTACCGGCGCGCCAGCCATTACGCCGCACGCTTCTGCGCGCTGCTCGAGCCCGGACTGCGCCGGGTCGGCGCCGTGGGCGGGCAGGGCTGGCGGACACAACTGCGGCGCTTCTACCGCATGAGCGACGGCGCCAAGCTCCGCTACATCGAGCGACTCGCACCAGCCTGACCAGCCGGCCGCAACGGCGCTATCATCGGGTCCGCTGAGCCAGGACCCCAGATGAACAATGATGGCACGCCGGCGCGGATCATCTACGAAGTCGAATGGGTACTCGACCCGGACATCGTCGTGGACTTCGACGCCTGGCTGCCAGGCCAGGTCCGCGCGGTCCTGGCCTGCGGCGGGTTTCTCGGCGCGACCATCCAGGTCCCCGAGGCCGCGGCTGGCGAGCCACGGCGGCGACGCGTGGTCTACGAACTCGAGAATGCCGCCGCGCTCGATCACTACCTGGAGAACGACGCACCGCGCCTGCAGAACGCGGCCGAGCAGCGCTTCGGCACCAGGCTGCGCTGCGAGCAGCACCGTTTCCAGCAGCGCGAGGACTTCGTCCCGGTGGCGCTCGAGGCCCGTGCCTGCCTGAACTGCGGCGCTCCGGTTGTCGCCGAATGGTGCGGCGAATGTGGCCAGGCACGCGACACCCAGCTGCCCACGCTGCGCGCGGTCACCGGTGATGTCACGCATTCACTGCTGCACCTCGATGGGCGCGTGTGGCGTACGCTGCGGACCCTTGTCTGCGGACCTGGTGAACTCACGCGCGCATTCATTGCCGGCCGGCGCCAGAGTTACCTGCCGCCGTTCCGCCTGTATCTCGTGGCCAGTGTCCTGTTCTTCGCGCTGGCCGCGGTGCTCCCGGACCCCGTGCCGCCGGCGCTCGACACGCAGGGCCTGGCCGCTGACGCGGGCGGCTGCACCATCCGCACCGGCCTGCCGCTGCTCCAGGCACTGGACGAGCCCCTGAGTCGCGCCTGCCTGCAGATCCGCGCGGACGGCGGCCGCCAGCTGCTGACCGACTTTGCGGCGACCGCCCCGAAACTGATGTTCGTGTTCCTGCCGCTGATGGCGGCGGTTGCGCTGCCGTTCTACCGCCGGCCGCGCCGCCTCTATGTCGAGCACCTGGTGCTGTTCCTGCACAACCATGCGCTGGTGTTCCTGGCCCTCGCGGTGACGCAGCTGCTCGACACCGCGGCGCTGGTTGGTGGATCGCTGGCCGGGCCGCTGCACCTCGCCAGTGCGGGGCTGCTGTTGTGGCTGCTCTGGTACCTGTTCCGCTCGATGCGCGTGGTCTATGGCGAGGGCCGGGGACGGACGCTCGGCAAGTTCTTCGTGCTCGGCCTGCTCTACCTGCTGCTGCTCGGGGCCACGATGGTGAGCGGCCTGCTGTATTCACTGCTGCAGCTGGCATGATCCGGCAGCGCGCAATCCTGCACGTCGACATGGATGCCTTCTTCGCTTCCGTGGAGCAGCAGGACGATCCGCGGCTCGCGGGCCAGCCGGTCGTCGTCGGCGGCACCGGCGCTCGCGCCGTGGTCGCCGCGGCCAGCTACGAGGCCAGGCGCTTCGGCGTGCATTCGGCCATGCCGATGCGCGAGGCATTGCGGCGCTGCCCGCAGGTGCTGGTGATCCAGCCGCGCATGCGCCGCTATCGCGAGATCTCGGCCCAGGTCTTCGAAATCTTCCGATCCTTCACGGAACTCGTGGAGGGCCTTTCGCTCGATGAAGCCTACCTCGACCTCAGCGACCGCCTCCACCCCGGGGGCAGCGCGGAGGCGATCGCCCGCGAAATCCGCGCGCGCATCCACGCGCTCACGGGGCTCACGGCTTCGGTCGGCGTGGCCCACAACAAGCTCCTGGCCAAGCTGGCCTCGGGCATGCACAAGCCGGATGGCCTGACGGTGATCCGGCCGGCCGAAGTGGAGGCGATCCTTGACCCGCTGCCGGTCGGCCGCCTGCATGGCATCGGTGCGCGGACGGGGGCGCGTCTGGAGCAGCAGGGTATCTTCACGCTCGGACAGCTGCGCCAGGCGCCCGAATCGGTGTTGTGGCCACTGTTCCGGCGCGAGACTCGGCGGATCCGCGAGCGGGCCGCCGGCATTGACGACCGCCCCGTCGTCACGGACGTGCCGGAGAAGCAGATCAGCTCGGAGGAGACCTTCGACCGGGATCTGCGCGACCAGCGGCTGCTCGGTGAACGGCTCGCCGGGCTCGCTGAACGCACGGCCCGGCGACTCCAGGAGCGGCAGCTCGAGGCCAGCACGGTCACCATCAAGGTGCGCCGACGTGATTTCGTGACCTACACCCGCCAGCGGAGCTTCAGCCCGCCGACCCAGGAAACCAGCCTGATCGTCGAGGTGGCCACCGGGCTGTTGCGGCGCTGGTTTGAGGAACAGCCGCGCGCAGCCGTGCGCCTGCTCGGCGTCGGGGTCGGCGACCTCGCGCCCGCGCGCCAGCTCGACCTGTTCACGGCGGGCCGAGCCAGCGAGCGTGCCTTTGCAGCAGCCTCGACCGCAGGGCATGATGAGCATCCGCCCGGGCCCGACTGGACGCCGTAAGTCTCCATGTACACTGGTTTTTTTGGGCTGACGGAAAAGCCGTTCGCGATCACGCCCGATCCCCGCTACCTGTATCTCAGTGAGCGGCACGCCGAGGCGCTCGCCCATCTTGCCTACGGCGTCACCGAGGCCGGCGGTTTCATCCAGCTCACCGGTGAGGTTGGCACCGGCAAGACCACGGTGCTGCGCAGCCTGCTGCAGCAGTTGCCGCCGAACTGCGACATTGCGCTGGTCCTGAATCCGCGGGTGACCTCGGCGGAGTTTCTGCAGGGCATCTGCGACGAGCTGCATGTGGCGGTGCCGGCGGCGGCCGCCGGCAGCGTGCGCCTGCTGGTCGACCTGCTCACTCACTACCTGCTGGATGCACATGGTCGCGACCGCCGCGTCGTGCTGCTGGTGGACGAGGCGCAGAACCTGAGCGTCGATGTGCTGGAGCAGGTGCGACTGCTGACCAACCTGGAGACCGCAACCCGCAAACTGCTGCAGATCATCCTGATCGGGCAGCCCGAGCTGCGCAGCGTGCTGGCCCGCCCGGAGCTGCGCCAGCTCGCGCAGCGGATCACCGGCCGCTACCACCTCGAGGCTCTGACCCGCAGGGAAACCATTGCCTACGTGCGCCACCGGCTGCGGGTGGCCGGCGCGACGCGCGAGATCTTCACGCCCGGCGCGCTGCGGGAGATCCACCGACTGGCCGGTGGCGTGCCGCGGATCATCAATGTCATCGCCGACCGCGCGCTGCTTGGCGCCTACACGCGCGAGGAACATCGCGTCGCCGGGGAGCTGATCCGGCGCGCCGCCTCCGAAGTCTACGGGCGGCCGGTGCTGCCGCCCTGGGCCCGCTGGCTGGCGCTGGCCGGTGCTGCCGCGGGTGCCGCGCTGCTCGCTCTCGCCTTCTGGCACGCGCCCGGTCAGCCGGAGGAGACGACAGCAACCGCGACGGCCGCGGTGCCGGCCCCGGCGGCGAGCGAGCCAGCAGCCGAGCCGCCGGCTCCGCCGGAGCCGGCACCGGCACGCGAGGAACTCGGCGCACGCCTGGCGCTGGAGGCGGCCAGTGCAACGACTGATGCCGCCTTTGCCGCGCTGTTCGGACTGTGGGGCGCCAGTTACAGCGGCGGCGACCCGCAACCCTGCAGCCAGGCCATGGCCCAGGGACTCAGCTGCGTGGCGCAGCAGGGTTCGTTTGCCGAGCTGAAGCTGATCAACCGGCCCGCGATCCTCGCGCTCGTCGATACGACCGGGGCGGAACGCCAGGTGGTGCTCGCCGGACTCGACGGCGACGTCGCGCGGCTGCTGCTGGGCGACCAGGCAATCGAGGTGCCAGTCGCGGAACTCGCGGATTACTGGTTCGGCGAGTACCTGGTGCTGTGGCGGCCACAGGGCGGCGTGCTGCGCCCGCTGCGCACCGGCATGCGTGGCGAGGACGTGCGCTGGCTGCGCCATGGGCTCGAGCAGCTCGGTGGCCTGCCTGCCGCCGCCGCGGTGCCCGAGCTCTTTGACACCGAGCTGGAGCGTCTGGTCGAGGACTTCCAGCGCAGCCGCCGGCTGGCCGTCGACGGCGTCGCGGGCATGCAGACCCAGATGGTGCTCGACTCAGCGGTCGGTACCCCCGGGACACCGACGCTGCGGACAGCGCCACTGGAGAGCGGCGCATGAGCTTCGTACTGGATGCCCTGCGCAAGTCCGAGCACGAACGGCAGCGCCAGCTCGGACCGGGCATTGCGGAATTGCCCACCGCGCGTCCACAGCGGCGCCCTCCCTGGGCCCTGGTCGCGATCGTACTGCTCGTCATTCTGAACGTCGCGGTCCTCGGTGTCCTGCTGCTGCGCGATGCGCCGCCGGCGGAACCTGCTGGCGTACCCGCCACCGCCATGGAAGCCCCTGCCATCATCGCGCCGCCGGTGACACCGCCGCCGGCCACGCCAGCGATCGTCGCGTTGACGGAGGTCCGTCCGCTGCTCGAGGAAACGCAGCCAACCGCAGAGGCCGTGGCACCACCCCCGGCACCGGACCCGACACTGGTGCCGATCGCTGAGCTGCCAGCCACCGCCACGGCGGGACTGCCGCAGCTGTCCATGGACCTGCACGTGTACACCGACGATCCGGCACGGCGAGCCGTATTCATCAACGGCCGGCGATATCAGCAGGGCGGCGTGCTGACCGAGGGTCCCACGCTGCGCGAGATCACGCGTGAGGGCGCGATCCTCGACTATCGCGGGCAGCGTTTCCTGCTGCCGCGGCAATAGGTCGGACGGTGGTGGGCACGGTCGCGGCAGCGACAGGACCTCCCCTGCAGCTGCTGGATGGCACGCAGCTGTCGCGGGCGCTGCGGGCCGGCATCCTGCGACTGGTCTCCCGCGAGGAGATCATCAACAAGATCAATGTATTTCCGGTACCCGACGGCGACACCGGCACGAACCTGGCACTGACGCTGCAGGCGGTCCTCGCGGGCCTGCGTGGCAAGCCCGACGAGCACGCCGGCCAGTTGCTGACCCGGGTCGCCGATGCTGCGCTCGATGGGGCGCGCGGCAACTCCGGCGCCATCCTCGCGCAGTTCTTCCTGGGCCTCGGTGACCGGGCCGGCCACCTCGCCGAACTCACCGTCGAGAGCTTTGCCAGTGCGGTCCGGGACGGCGCCGACTACGCGCGCGAATCGCTGGCGGAGCCGCGCGAAGGCACGATCCTGACCGTGCTGTCGGACTTCGCTGCCGCGGTCACCATGCAGGTCGGTGAAGGCGTGAGCGATTTCCGCCAGCTGTTCGCGGCGACGCTCCCGACCGCGCGCAGCTCGCTCGCCGCGACCCGCGACCAGCTCGAGAGCCTGCGGCGCGCCAACGTCGTGGACGCCGGGGCACTGGGCCTGGTCGAATTGCTCGAGGGCATGGCCAGCTATCTCGAAACCGGCGTCATGCCAGCCGAAGACGCCACGCCGGCACTGCTGCACGACGAGGGACCGGCCGCCGGCGAGCAGCAGGATCTCGAACACCGCTACTGCGTCGAGTGCATGATCACCGGGGAAAACATCGACCGCCGCCGGCTGCGCGAGGATGCAGCCCGGCTCGGCTCCAGCCTGGTCGTCGCCGGCACGCGACGCAAGGTCCGGCTGCACCTGCACCTCAACGAGCCACGGCAATTGTTCGAGCTGGCCGCGCGTCATGGCGAGGTCAGCCGGGAGAAGGCCGATGACATGCAGCGCCAGCAGGAGATGGCCCACCATGCAGCGCGCCGGCACGTCGCGATCGTCACCGACTCCGCCGCCGACCTGCCGGACTCGATACTCGAGGAACTCGACATCCACATGGTGCCCGTGCGCATCAGCTTCGGCGCCCACAGTTACCTGGACAAGGTCGGTCTGTCGCCGGCCGAATTCTTCCGGGAACTGGCGACGAACCCGGTGCACCCGAAGACCTCGCAGCCACCGCCTGGCGATTTCCGGCGCGCGTTCGAGTTCGTCGGTTCACATTACGACGCGGTCGTGTACATCGGCCTGAGCTCGCGTCTGAGCGGAACCTTCCAGAACGGCGAGGCCGCCGCGGCCAGGGCCCAGACCAACGCCCGCATCCTCACGGTCGATTCCCGTACCGTCTCGCTCGGCCAGGGGCTGATCGCGATGCGTGCGGCCGAAGCCGCGGCGGCTGGCGCCACCGGTGACGAGGTGCGGGCAACCGCAATCGCCGCGGTGCGCGCTACCCGCGCCTGGGGCTGCGTGACCACGCTCGAGTACGCAGTGCGTGGCGGGCGGGTGCCGGGCTGGCTGCGCCGGGTTGCCGACTGGCTGCACCTGCTGCCGGTGCTCGCGATCGGCGCCGACGGCGTCATCCGCGCCAGTGGCGTCCTGCCCGGTCGCCACGATCTCTACCGCCGGTTCGGCCGTCATCTGTCCCGCCGTCTCGACCCGGCACGGCGCTGGCGCGTCGCGATCGCCCATGCCGATGCCGTCGACGGAGCCCGGCAGGTGCAGGACGTCCTGGCGAGCCGGTTGCCGAAGATCGAGATGCTGCCGATCATCCCGCTCGGCACCGCATTCGGCGTGCACGGTGGCCCCGGTTGCGTCGTCGTCGCCGCGCAGCGTATGGAGGAGGCCGGAGCGATCCCGTCACCGGATCATTGAGCCGGCAGTTCAGGGTCCCGGTTCAACAGCAGGCTGGAGAACTCTGCAGCCGGTGCGGCGTCACCGGTTTCCGCAAAACGCACGCGGACCGTCCGGTAATGCCAGGCCTGCTCGGCATCCTGCAGCAGTGACTCGAGCTGCAGCTGGTCCTGGGTGTCGTCCGCCACGCTGATGACGTCCCGCGCCGCTACGACGCTGCGCGAGGATCGCAGCAGCAGGTCGACCTCGAATCCACCCTCCGGATTGCCGGTCTCGAGCAGCGTCAGCACATAAGCGATCCGGAATCCGTCGAGGTCAGCGGCCGCGATGCCCGGCAGCGTGGCCACAGCGATCTCCCGGGCCCGCGCGAAGACTGCGTCGCGGTCCACCAGCCCGGCGGGCGCTGACAGGGCGAGCCCGGCGAGCAGCCAGGAGCCCAGTAATACGACCTGTCGCATCGGCTCCCTCCACAGTCGGCCCGGCCAGTATCATGCACGCGAAACCAGCACGGCGCAGCTGCCAGCTGCCCGGGAGGATGCATGTTCAACTGGCTGAAGAGCGCGATCCTGCGCGGAATGGTCGTGGTGCTGCCGCTCGGGCTGACCTTGTGGCTGCTGTGGTGGTTCGGCACCTCGACCGAGGCACTGCTGCATCGGGCCATCACGCTGGTCCTTCCGGAGCACCTCTACCGTCCCGGCATGGGCATTGCGGCCGCAGTCGCGCTGCTGCTCGTCGCCGGTACGCTGGTCAACGCATTGATCGTGCGGCGACTGTTCGCATCCGGGGAGGCCTTCCTCGACCGCATCCCGGTGGTCAAGACGATTTACGGCGCGAGCCGCGATTTCATGAAGCTGCTGCCCGCCGCTGGCGGGCACCATGATTTGAGGCGCGTCGTGCTCGCGCGCTTCGGCGACGCGCTGGTGATCGGCTTCGTGACCCGCGACGACGCGGCTGAGCTCGGCCTGTCCGCGTCGGTGGATGGCCTGGTCGCCGTGTACTTTCCCATGAGCTACCAGATCGGTGGCTATACCGCGCTGTTGCCGCGCACGGCCATCGAGCCGCTCGACCTGCCGGTCGAGACCGCGATGCGCCTGGTGTTGACCGGCGGCTTGTCCGGGGGCCGGACCGGGAGCAGCGGAGGGGCATGAACGTCGCCGGTGGCTGCGGGCGACGCGGGGCTAGCGCTTGCGGATCTCGCTGATCTTCGAGCCTTCGAAGGTCAGGTTGTACATCAGGCCCTGGTTCGAATAGATGAAGCCGATGATCGGCTTCTTCGCGGTCTCGGTGTCGATCTTCCCGCCAGCGCCAAGGGTCGCGAGCGCCACGCTGCCGTCGACCCCGGCCTTCCAGCCGTCCCGCCTGCGGAACTTGTCGAGCTCGCGCCGGTTCATGAACAGGATGACCTCGCTCTTGCGCTGCAGCCCGAGCTGGAAGCCGATCGATCCCGATACGATGTTGTAGTAGCCGACGGTGCGGCCACCGACCCGCAGCGCGCCCTCACCGTATTCGCCGCCGATGCCGATACCACCCTTGATGACCCGCGGAAAGACCAGCATCCCGGCCGACCGGCCGGCCAGGTCCTTGGCGGCACTCGAGTGCCGGTAGAGGGTACTGATGGCCTCGCTCACCTCGGCGTCGAGCTGCTCGCGCGACGACGACGACGACCGTGCCGGCGCAGCCGCCAGCAGCAGCAAAGTGAACAGCACAGCAACAGTGCGGATCAACGTTCCCGTATCACGCATAGGCCGCGCGGGGGCGATGCTGTGAGTACAGCAGCTCCACGTGCCGGATACCGGAGGTGCAGCGCGCCACGCGGCGCACCGCCTGCACCAGACGCAGCAGCAGGTTGTAGCGCGCCCGCGGCCCGCCGGCCGCGTAGGCCTCGTCGATGACGAGGTGCAGCACGGTGATGCGTTCGAAGCTGTCCCGCAGATAGAGGATCACGCCGATCGGCCGCGACACCTTGCCCTCGCGCTCGATCGCGAACAGGCACTGGACCTCGGTGGGGCCGGCTACGCGCACGCGCAGCGTCGCACCCTCGACCAGGATCTCGGGCGGACCGTAGCGATCGATCGCGGTGACGATGCCGTTGCGCACACGATCCTGGCAGCCGTTGAAAAACAGCAACAATTCGAGCTGATGATGATGCTCGGCCGGCAGGCTCGATACAAACGCGATCTGTCGTTGCACGCTCGGTACCCCCGGCATGTGCACCCCCTCTAGCTCCCCAACTCAAATGCCACCCGCCGTAACCCAACTGCGCTCTTTTGCTTTCTGTGGGACGGGCGACCCGGTTTCAACGGGGGCCAAGATAAGCAGGAAACGGGGCGCCTGTCGAGGTTCACATAATTCGAATGATTCCAGCTCCGTTGGCCCGGCGTTGCGTTCCAGCAACGACGATGGACCCCTGCGGCGGCCAGGTCAGTCGCCCCCGGACAAGTCGCGGACCCGGAAGGGTTTTTTGACCTGGATCACGGTCCGGAGCGGGGAAACGCGACCTGTGTCCCGTTCACCACCGGGGATTTTGTCAAAGAATATCGCCCGTCCCCGCCCGGGGCCCGATGGGGTCCGGACGGGGACGATCGCGCAGGGACAGGACTCTCCGGGGCGAGGACCGACGGCACCGTGACAGCGATGAATATCCGGACTTCCGGCAACAGACTGCCGACTAACATGGCGGCCACGACGCCCCAGCGTCCCACGGGCGCCAATGTCATCGTGCTGTCCGGCGATCCGGCGCTGACCTCGCTGCTGCGCGATTCGCTGGCCGGCAGTCATCGCGTCTGGCGGGCTGACGACGTGACCCACGCAGCCGACCTGGTCGTCGCGGCCGGCAACGCCGTGCTGCTGCTCGACGCCTCGCTGGCGGACCACGACACACGCGCCCTGGTCAGCACGATTCACGCGCAATTTCCCGACCTCGCGATCATCGTGGCCGGCCGGCGCGACGACGAAGCGGGCCTCGCCGACCTGGTTTCCCAGGGGGCGATCTTCCGTTTCCTGCACAAGCCCGCCTCCGCGGAGCGGATCCGCAACTTCGTCGACGCGACCCAGCGGCGCGAGCAGCAGGGCGCGGATCTCCCGGCGGCAGCGCCTGGCCTGCCGCTGATCGCGGCGCTGCGGCCGCAGCTGTCTCGTCTGCGCCTGCTGCTGCCCCGGCTCGAGCGGGCCCGCCTGCGCCGCTACCTGCGCCGCAGCCTGTTGCTGCTGCCGCTGCTCGCGATCATCGCCGCGCTGGTCACCTGGAAGCCGTGGCGCCAGCTCGGCGAGCTGCTGCCCGAGCGTACGCAGTCAGCGGCGGTCCAGTCCGACCCGGGCCAGGATCCGGCCGTGCTGCGCCTGCTCGACGCCGCCGGCGTCGCCTTGTCCCAGGGGCGCCTCGTCGAACCGCCGGGGCGCAATGCCGTCGAACTCTATCGTGCGGTCCTGGCCCGGCATCCCGGCGACCCGATCGCCACGCGTGGCATCGAGCGGATCGCCGACCAGTTCGTGATCGAGGCCGAGCATGCCCGCGCTGACAACGACCTTCCGGGGCTCGCCGGCGCGATCGATGCCTTGCGCTCCGTGCAGCCAGACCATCCGCGACTGGCGGACTTCACCGCCACACTGGCGCGCGAGCGCAACCGGCGGACAACGGCGCCACGCACGCCGACCGTGGCCGACGTGCAGGCCGGACACACGCTGGATGTCCGGGCCGCGCGCAGCGATGCCGGCCGCGTGCAGAGCTTCGTGCAGCTCGCCAGTGAGCGCATGGCCAGCGGACGCCTGGTCGGCGGCGCCGACAGTGCCCATGCCTACCTGTTTGCCGGTCGGCGGCTGGATCCAGCCGACCCCGGCATCCGCCAGGGAATCCAGCTGCTCGGTGCGCTGCTCGAGAACAACGCGCGCCGCGAACTGGCCGCGGGCCACCTGGAGGCAGCGAGCGCCTGGACCCATGACGCGATTGCACTGAACCACGACCGCGCCGCGCTGGCGCGCCTGCGGTCGGACCTGCAGGCAGCAAGGCTCGCCGGCCAGCGCGAGGTCGAGCTGATCCCGGCAGCCGGCAGTTCGGCTGACGCGGCACCTGCGGCGATCAGCACGGTCGTGCTGCAGCCCGTGGCGACGCCGGCGGAACCGGCGGCCGCGCCACCGCCGACCATCGTCCCGGAATCACAGCTGCAGCGCCGGCGGTTCCGATCCCCGGACTATCCCGAGCGGGCCGTGCTCCAGCGCCTGGAGGGCTGGATCGAAATCGAGTTCACGGTGGCGCGCGACGGCACGACGCGTGAACCGCGGATCCTCGCCGCCGAGCCGGCCGGTGTGTTCGACCGCGCGACGCTCGATGCGCTCGCGCGCTGGCGCTACGAGCCGGTGCACAGCAACGGCGTGCCGGTGGACCAGCGCGTGGCGATGCGGCTGCACTTCGAGCTGGCGGACTGAAGCCCAGCCCGCCAGCGCTACTGCCGGATCCCGGCCTGATCGATCAGGAACGTGAACTCCTCGGCGATCTCCCGGTAGCGCTGGAAGCGGCCGGACTTGCCGCCGTGGCCGGCCTCCATCGTCGTGCGGAACAGCAGCGGATTCGCATCGGACTTGCGCGCGCGCAGGCGCGCCACCCACTTGGCCGGCTCGTAGTACTGCACCTGGCTGTCCCACAGCCCGGTCGTCACCAGGATCGCCGGATAGTCCTGCGCGCGGACATTGTCGTACGGTGAGTACGAAAGCATGTAGTCGTACCAGGGCTGCAGCTTGGGATTGCCCCACTCGTCGAACTCGTTGGTCGTCAGCGGGATGCTCTCGTCGAGCATCGTCGTCACGACATCCACGAACGGCACCTGGGCGACGATCGCGTGGTAGTCAGCGGGCGCCATGTTGGCGATTGCGCCCATCAGCAGGCCCCCGGCGCTGCCGCCCATCGCAGCGACACGCCGCGCATCGGCATAACCCTCGCGCACCAGATGGCGCGTGACATCGATGAAGTCGGTGAAGGTGTTGATCTTGTGCTGCAGCCGGCCCTGCTCGTACCAGCGCCGGCCCAGCTCCTGGCCACCGCGGACGTGGGCGATCGCCCACACGAAGCCGCGGTCCAGCAGCGACAGGCGTGCGATCGAGAACCGTGGATCCATCGAAATACCATAGGCGCCGTAGCCGTACTGCACCAGCGGCGCACTGCCGTTGCGCTCGAAGTCGCGCCGGTATACCAGCGACACGGGCACCTTCGCGCCGTCCCTCGCGGTGACCCACAGGTACTCGGTCGCGTAGTTGGCCGGGTCGAAGTCGCCCAGCACCGGCATGCGCTTCAGCAGGGTCTTCGCCCCGGTGCGCACGTCGTAGTCATAGGTGGTATCCGGGGTCGCCGGTGAGGTGTATTCGTAGCGCACGACCGCGGTGTCGAGCTCGTGGTTGTCGCCGAGCACGGCGGTGTAGGCCGGTTCGTCCGCGGTGATGAAGAAGTCCCCGGAGCCGCCCTGCCAGGGCCGGATGCGGATCTTGCGCAGCCCGTCCGACCGTTCCTCGATCGCGAGGAAATCGCGGAACAGATCGAAACCGTGGATGAAGGCATCCTCGCGGTGCGCCAGCAGTTCGCGCCAGTTGCCGCGGTCACCTTCGTCGCCGACCTTCGCCTCCAGCAACCGGAAGTTCGGCGCCTGCCAGTTGCTGCGGATGATCCAGCGCCCGTCCAGATGATCGGCGTCGTACTCGTGGTCGCGCTCGCGCGGCAGGAACACCTGGAAGCGCAGTTCCGTATCGTCGGCACGCGCATAGCGCAACTCGGTGGACACCGTGCTTTGCGCGGTGATCATCAGGTAGCGCTCGTCCTTCGTCGTGCTGACGTCCAGGTAGAAGCTCGGATCGTCCTGTTCGTAGACCAGCGGGTCCGCGGCCGGATCGCTGCCGAGGCGGTGCCGCCGGATCCGGTAGCCGAGCAGCGTCTCCGGGTGCTTCTCGACATACAGGACGCTCGCGCTGTCGGCCGTCCAGGCAATGGCTGCCTCGACGTTCTCGATCACCTCAGGCAGCGTCGCGCCGGTGGCCAGATCCCTGAAGCGCAGGCGGTACTGCCGCCGGCCGACGATGTCCTCGGCGTACGCGAGCAGGCGATCATCGGGCGCGATCGCCAGCGTCGCGACCTGGTAGTACTCATGCCCCTGCGCCAGCTGGTTCGCATCCAGCATCAGCTGCTCCGGCGCCTCCGGACTGACGGAGCGGCGGGCATAGACCGGATATTCCCGGCCCGTCTCGAAGCGGTGGTAGTAATGGAAACCGCGGCGCCGGTAGGGGACGCTGCTGTCGTCCTGCTTGATGCGGCCGACGATCTCCTCGTAGATCCGGTCCTCCAGCGGCTGCAGCTGTGCCGTCATCGCCTTCTTGTAGGCGTTCTCGGCCTCAAGGTAGGCGATCACCTCCGGGTCGGCCCGCGTGTCGTCGCGCAGCCAGTAGAACTCGTCGACGCGGGTCCCCTGCGGGGATACGACCTCGTGCGGCCGCCGGGCTGCCGCCGGTGGAACGGGTGCGGTGGTCGGCATGCTCGTGGGCTCCGTACGCGGCCCGCCGCTCGTGGCGCAGGCCGTCAGCATCAGGCACAGGATGCCGGCGCTGGCGGCGCCGGACCAGCGGCAGGCGACAGGACTCGGCATCGTGATCATTCCCGAAGGAAAGTTGTATTTTAGTCCACGGGCTCGCGCATTTCCGGACGATTCTGTTTCCGCCGGGCCGGCACGTCTGCGAGAATCCATGGATGCGCGCAATTCTCCTGTGTTGCGGTGTGATGGCCCTGGCCGGTTGCACGGCCGGCGCCGCGGTGGTGCCCGCCTGCTGCGAGGACCCGGCGGCGTTTCCGTTCCAGACCCTGCCGGAGCGCGGCCAGGTCGAGGTCCGCATCGATCGGGGGAGCCCGGTCTTCCAGTTCCAGAGCGGCGCGAGCCCGTTCACCGCCTTTGAACTGCCGCGCGCGACCGTGCCTTACCAGGTCCGGGTCAAGAGCCTGTTCAATGCAGCAGCCCCTGGTACCGTGTTCTATCCGGTGATGGCCGTGCTCGATGAGACCTTCATCGTCCTGCGACTCACGGGACTCGACAACCTGAGGGTCGAGACGGCGCTCGCCACGCCGGGCGGCGAGACCGGGCTCGCGACCACCATGACCGTGGACCCGGCAACGGAGCGCGGGCGCTACCTCGTCGTGTTCACGCCGGCAGCGCTGCTCGGCCCGCTGCCCGAGGGCCGGCGCGAGAATGACCTGCTGACTCCTGCCACGCTTGCCTGGCTCGAGCAGCGCGGCGACGCCGTCGTTCCGCCGTCACGCCGGGGGCGGCTGCAGATCACGGTGGCGCCGCAGTCGACCGGATCCGCCCACCCGTAGACCCGCCTCCCGGGGCCCAGGCCTCGTAGGCCAGCAGCAGCAGCAGGCCGAACACGAACGGAATCAGTTCATAGACCAGTCGGTAGGCGAGCACCGTGCCGAGCAGCGTCTCGGCCGGCAGCTGCGGGAATGCCAGGAACAACACGGACTCGAAGACCCCGAGTCCCGCGGGCACGCCCGACAGTGCACCGGCCAGGACCGCGGCGATGTAGACCGCGGTGAAGGTCGCAAACCCGATCTCGGCTCCCGGCGGCAGCAGCACGTAGAGCGTCGCGATTGCGCCCAGCACCTCGATCAGGCCGAGCAGGTACTGGGCCGCGGTCAGGCGTGGCGATGGCAGTTCGAAGCTCGGCAGCAGCCGGCCGAGCGGGCGCACCCGCGCGGCAACGAGCGCTGCGTACAGGACCTGCAGCAGCAGCAGCACAATTCCGATCACCAGCAGGATGTGGGGTTCGAGCCGCAGCGCTGCGGCGGTCGTCGCCGGATCGGCGAGCAGCGCGGCGCCGGCGAGCAGTCCGACCCCGGCTCCATAGGGCATCACCGAGAGCAGGATCAGCTTGCCGATGTCGGCCGCGCTGAATCCCGCCGCCGTGTACAACCGATAGCGGATCGCGCCACCGGAAAATGCGCCGAAGCCGACCGCGTGGCCCACCGGATAGGCGATCAGCGCCGTGACGAACGGCCGGCGCCAGCCCGTGGTTGGCCGCAGGTAGCGCAGCATCCGGATCTCGTAGAGCGCGAGCGCCAGCCACGCGACTGCGGTGCCGAGGCCAGCGAGCACCAGTGCCTGTGCGGGTATGGTCGCAAAGCTCGCCATGATTGCGCCGGGACGCACGTGGCGGACTTCGCGCCACAGCACGCCCCCGGCGAGGACGATCACGGCCAGCGACGCGAGCGCGGGCAGCCAGCGGGCGAACCGCAGCTTCACGGGCCGGGCCCCGCAATGAATCCAGCCACGGCCGCGATCACCGCCGGATCCGCGAGCACGTCACGATGGCCGAGTCCGCGCGTGGCGATCAGGCGTGCCTGGGGCCAGAGCGCCGCCAGCTCCTGCGCCTCCGCGAACGGAACCACCTCGTCGTCGTGGTCGTGGACGATCAGTCCGGGCAGTCCGCAGGCGGGTGCGACGGCGATGAGATCGAGTTCCTGCGCCGGACGGCCGGCCTGCTCGTCCAGGATGCGTGCGAACGCAGCGAGTACCCGTGGTGGCGGGGCGAGATCCCGGGCACGGGCCAGGGGCACCCGCGACATATGGGCGGGGCTCGCCACCAGCACGATGCGGGGAGTCACCAGTCCCTGCAGCAGTGCCGGGCCCAGTACCGCGCCGCCATAGGAATGGCCGACGACCCCCTGGACCGGTCCGAGGAGGTTGGCGACTTCCGCGATCAGCCTGCCGAGTGTCTGCGGGGTGTACCGGCCAGCCGACCGGCCGTGGCCCGGCAGGTCGAGCGCAACAGTCCGGTACCCGTGCCCAAGCAGCGCCCCCGCGAGCGGCAGGAACTGCCGCGGCCGGCCGCGCCAGCCGTGGACCGCGAGCACCGCCGGACCGCTCTCACCCCAGCACCAGGCATAGAGCCCCGGCAGCAGCTCGACTTCGCGCCCGGCCGGACCCGGCCCACTCTCCCAGGACTGCGGCGGATTGCGGCCTCCGGGATCGGAGATCCTCTTCGCCATCTGCCGGGCAGCGCAACCGGGCGCGACCCGGCCGAGCAGTCCGAGCAGCAGTCGCGATGGCGTGGAGATGTCGTTGCTCAATCGCACTCAAGAAAATGGGCCGGCACGGGACTCCGTGCCGGCCCTTGGGTCCTGCCCGGAACCCGGATTCAGCCGGCGGCCGGTTCTTCCACAGCCGCTGGGACCTCGGTACCAGTCTCCGGGGCAGCGGCCTCGGGCGGAGGTCCGCTGCAGCCATCGATTCCGTCGATGAACTGGATCATCAGATCGCCGTCGGCCTTGATGTGGCGCTGGCACTGGGCCGAGCCCGAGGCAAGCGGTGCACTGAACTCCCAGTTGCCGGGAGCCATCGGCAGCGTCTGCCCGGTGCCATTGCACATCGGCGCGCCGCCCTCGTCCGTCGGTCCGGTCATCGCGACCTCGGCGACCATCATGCGGTTGTTCGCGTACTTGTTCGCCGGGCCGATCAGTTCCTTCGGCGTCATGCGCACGCGGATACCGTCACAGCGCCCGCCCTGGGACACGTTCTTGATGGACAGGGACGCGCGGATCAGCGGCAGGCTGTCATTCGAGCTGCCACCGCCACCGCTGCAGGCAGCCAGCGCCACGGCCGCCGCAGCGGCCATTCCGGGGGCCCGCAGGCCCGAAAGCTTCAGGAACGGCATAGTCGAAAACTCCCCCTGATTCGGGCAGCCAACCCCAGGCTGCGTGGTACTGCCGGGGATTGTAGAGCAAATTCCCCGGCTTCGGCACGATCCGGCCCAAAGCCGCCGGCTCAGCGCGGCCAGGGTCGCTCCAGTTCCCACAGGAGGGGCGAAAATCCGCGCCGGGCCAGCAGCCCCCCACCGAGCGGCCGGAACGAGCGCCCGAGGCGCTTGCGGTACCAGTCGGCCGGCCGCAAGCGGACCGCGCCATCGGTGCGCGAACGGTCGGCGTTGCGCCGCCAGTCCTCGCGGGTCAGCACGCTGAAGTACAGGGCGCCGCGGCATACCCGCCCGAGGTTTGCGAGCGCCCGGACCGCCTCGCGGTCCTCCAGGTACTGCAGCACGTCGTGACAGATCACGAGGTCGAAGGGCGCCCGCGGCCGGTAGTCGGCCAGGCTGCCCCGGACCCAGCCATGGCGCCGGCACAGGTATTCGCTGATCTCGAGTCCCGTGTAGCTGGCCCGCGGGAAGAACTGCCGCACCGGCACGCGCATCTGGCCAAGCCCACAACCGGCGTCGAGCACCCGGTGCACGCGAAATCCCAGGTATTCCGTCCAGGCACAGATCATGCGGCCGAGGCACAGGCTGTCCGCCTGCGAGGCGACCCGGGTTGCGGCATCGACGTAGTAGCGCTGGTAGAAGCCGGCGTCGAATTTCATCGGTGGCTATTCGACGGTGACGCTCTTGGCGAGATTGCGCGGCTGGTCCACATCCGTGCCCTTGAGGACGGCCGTGTGATACGCCAGCAGCTGCAGCGGCAGCGTGTACACGGCCGGCGCCTGGAAATAGCTGATGTGCCGCGGCATCGTGATGACCTGCACGCCATCCGAGGGCTCGATGCCGGATTCCGGATCGGCGAACACATGGAGCATGCCGCCGCGCGCCCGCACCTCCTGCAGGTTCGACTTGACCTTCTCGAGCAGGTCGTTGTTCGGCGCCACCGCGATCACCGGCATGTCGGCGTCCACGAGCGCGAGCGGCCCGTGCTTGAGCTCGCCGGCCGCGTAGGCCTCGGCGTGAATGTAGGAGATCTCCTTGAGCTTGAGCGCGCCTTCCATCGCGATCGGGAACAGCGCGCCACGGCCGAGGAACAGCGCATGGTGCTTGTCGGCAATCTGCGCCGCGAGCTGCCGCAGCTGCGGGTCGAGCGCCAGCGTCTGCTCCAGCAGTCCCGGCAGTTCGATCAGCCGCTGCACCAGCAGCCGTTCCCGTTCCGGGTTGATCCCATGGTGCTTGCCGAGCGCGACGGTCAGCATGCCGAGCGCCGCGAGCTGGGTCGTGAAGGCCTTGGTCGAGGCCACGCCGATTTCCGGACCCGCCCGCGTCAGCAGGACGAGTTCGGATTCGCGCACCAGCGAGCTCTCCGGCACGTTGCAGATCGTGAGCGTGGACAGGAAGCCGGCCTGCTTCGCCAGCCGGAGCGCCGCCAGCGTGTCGGCGGTCTCGCCGGACTGCGAAATCGACACGAACAGCGAATTGGGCAGCACCACCGGATCGCGGTAGCGAAACTCGCTCGCGATCTCGACCCGGCACGGCAGCCGGCACAACTGCTCGATGAAGTAGCCGGCGACGACGCCGGCGTGATAACTGGTGCCACAGGCGACGATCTGCACCGAGTTCGTGCGCCGCAGCACCTCCATCGCCGCCGGGCCGAAGGCCTGCGCGAGCAGCCGGCCGCCGGCGACCCGCTCGGCCAGCGTCTGCGCGACCGCGGCGGGCTGCTCGTGGATCTCCTTCAGCATGTAGTGCGGGAAGTCGCCACGTTCAACCGCATCGGCCGAGAGTTCCGACTCGCGCACCGGCCGCTCGACGCCCTGGCCGCCGGCATCGACGACCCGGATCGTGCGGCGGCGGATGCAGGCGACATCGCCCTCCTCCAGGAACATGAAGCGGCGGGTCACCGGCAGCAGCGCCGCGACGTCCGAGGCGACGAAGTTCTCGTGGTCGCCGATGCCGATCACGACCGGGCAACCAGCGCGCGCGAGCACGATGCAATCCGGGTCCCGGCCCCAGATCACCGCGAGCGCATAGGCGCCTTGCAGGTCCCGGACCGTACGCCGGACCGCCTCGAACAGTTCCCCGACCGACTGCAGGTGATGATGAATGCGATGCGCGATGACCTCGGTATCGGTCTCGGAGCTGAACTCGTAACCGAGCGCCAGCAGCTCCTCGCGCAGCGCCTCGTGGTTCTCGATGATGCCGTTGTGGACGATCGCGACACCATCGCGCGACACGTGTGGATGGGCGTTGCGCTCGTTCGGCACGCCGTGCGTCGCCCAGCGGGTGTGGGCGATGCCGAGATGCCCGGTGGTCGGGCTGGCAGCGAGCGCCTCGCTGAGCCTGGCGACCTTGCCGACCGCGCGCAGCCGCGCGACCTCGCTGCTGCCGTTCAGCACCGCGAGGCCGGCCGAGTCGTAGCCGCGGTACTCGAGGCGGCGCAGTCCCTCGATCAGGATCGGGACGATGTCACGGTCGGCGACCGCTCCGACGATTCCACACATGGCCGGTGATTGTACGCCAGCAGGGGCCGGAGGGCCGCGCGCCGATATCACAGAATCCGCGGATCGGCCTACTTCGGTGCCTTGCGCGGGCGCTTCCAGCCCTGGATGGTCTGCTGGCGATTGCGTTCGAGGGTCAGCTTGCCGGCCGGCGCCGGGTGCGCGATCGTCGAGCCGGCGCCGATCGTCGCCTCCTCGCCGACCGTCACCGGCGCGATGAGCATCGTGCCCGAGCCGATGAACGCGCCGTCGCCGATCGTCGTCCGGTGCTTGTTCGCGCCGTCGTAGTTGCAGGTCACGGTGCCGGCGCCGACATTGACCCGCGCGCCGATATCGGCATCGCCGACGTAGCTCAGGTGATTGGCCTTGCTGCCGGGGCCGAGCACGCTGTTCTTGACCTCGACGAAATTGCCGATATGGACACCGTCGGCGAGCCGGGTGCCCGGCCGCAGCCGCGCGAACGGCCCGATCTGGCAACGCTCGCCCGCGCTCGCGCCCTCGATCACGCAGTTCGCGCGCACCTCGGTATCGGCGCCGAGTTCGCAGTCGCTGAGCACGCAGTTCGGGCCGATGCGCACGCGGTCGCCGAGCCGGACCTGACCCGTGAGGATCACGTTCACGTCGAGCACGACATCCTGGCCACAGGCGACGCTGCCGCGTACATCCACGCGCGCCGGATCGATGAGCGTTGCGCCCGCCTGCATCAGCTCGAACGCCCGCTCGCGCCGGTGCGCGGCCTCGACCTCGGCGAGCTGCATCCGATCGTTCACGCCCAGCACCTCCGCCGGTGAGACGGCAATGACTGCCTCGACCGCCAGACCCTCGCGCACGGCCGCACCGATGCAGTCGGTCAGATAATACTCGCCCTGGGCGTTGTCGCGGCCAAGGCCGGCGAGCCAGCGGCGCAGCGCCGCCGCCGGTGCCGCGAGCAGGCCCGTATTGACCTCGGCGACCGCAAGTTCCTTGTGGTTCGCGTCCCGGTGCTCGACGATCCGCACGACCCGGCCCGCGCGATCACGGATCACGCGGCCGTAGCCGGCTGGATCCGGCAGCACGGCCGAAAGCAGTGCAAGAGCTTGCGGCCCGGCCCGGTCCACCAGCCCGGCGAGCGTCCCGGCGCGCACCAGCGGCACATCGCCGTAGAGCACGAGCACCGTGTGTCCGTCCGGGATGCCCGGCAGCGCCTGCATCAGCGCGTGGCCGGTACCCAGTTGCTCAGCCTGCAGCGCCCAGGCGAGATCAGCGTCCGGGAGTGCCGCGCGAACCTGGTCGCCGCCGTGGCCGTGGACGATATGGATCGCCGCGGGATGCAGCTGGCGCGCGGTCGCGACGACATGCGCGAGCAGCGGGCGGCCGGCGAGCGGCTGCAGCACCTTCGGCAGGTAGCTCCGCATGCGCTTGCCCTGGCCGGCGGCGAGGATGACGATGGACAGCGGCATCAACGGGAACCGTCCTCTATTGCTGGTCAGAGCAGCTGCCGCCCGAGCCACCAGGCGCCGGCCGCCATCAGGCCGGACGCGGGTATCGTCAGAACCCAGGCGATGACGACGTTGCCGGCGACGCCCCAATGCACCGCCCGCGTGCGCCGCGCCGAACCGACGCCAATGATCGCGCCGGTGATCGTGTGCGTCGTGGAGACCGGTATGCCGAAGCTCGAGGCGAGGAACAGCGAGATCGCGCCGCCGGTCTCGGCGGCGAAGCCGCCGACTGGCTTCAGCTTGGTGATGCGCTGCCCCATGGTCCGCACGATGCGCCAGCCGCCGAACAGCGTGCCGAGGGCGATCGCGATATAGCAGGAGATGATCACCCAGTAGGGCAGGTGATCGGTGGTGGTCATGCCCGCGGAGATCAGCAACAGCCAGATGATGCCCATGGTCTTCTGCGCATCGTTGCTGCCATGGCCGATGCTGTAGAGGGCCGAGGAGACGAGCTGCAGCCGGCGGAACCACCGGTCCGTCACGCGCTGGGTCCGGCGCCGGCAGATCCAGGCGACCGCGACGAACAGCAGCCCCGCGAGCAACATGCCGAGCAGCGGCGACACGACGATGAAAGTCGAGGTCTTGATGATGCCGGGGGCGAGCAGTGGATCGGTGCCCGCCTTCGCGATCGTCGCGCCCAGCATGCCGCCGATCAGCGCGTGCGAGGAGCTGGACGGCAGGCCGTAGTACCAGGTGATCACGTTCCAGGCGATCGCGCCGAGCAGCGCACCGAAGATCACGTAGCTGTCCACGACCTCCGGCGTCACGATGCCCTTGCCGACGGTCGCGGCGACCTTGAGCTCGAACAGCGCGATCGCGACGAAGTTGAAGAACGCCGCCCAGATCACCGCCTGGTAAGGCTTCAGCACACCGGTCGAGACCACGGTCGCGATCGAGTTCGCCGCGTCGTGGAAGCCGTTCATGAAGTCGAAGGCGAGCGCGATCAGCACCAGCATCGCGAGCGTCGCAGTGATGCTGCCCAGTTCCATCGTCAACCGTTCTCGAGCACGACACCCTCGATCACGAGCGCGACGTCCTGGCATTTGTCGGTGGTCAACTCGAGCAACTCGTAGACGGCCTTCAGCTTGAAGAGCTGCCGGACGTCCTGCTCCTCGCGGAACAGCTTCGAGACCGCGGCCCGCATCACCCGGTCCGCGTCCGTCTCCAGTGAGTCGATCTCCTGGCAGACTTTCAGGATGGCCGGGCCGTTGTCCATCGACGACAGCTGCGTGACGGCGTCATGCACCCGGGAACAGCAGACCTGCACCAGGTCCGCCAGGTGCAGCACCTCGGGCGTCAGCTGGTGCACGTCGTAGAGCATCAGCGACTCGGCGGTGTCCTGGATCAAATCCAGGATGTCGTCCATGCGCTGGATCAGTTTGTTGATCTGGTCGCGGTCGAAGGGGGTGACGAAGGTGTTGTGCATCAGCGCAACGGTCTGGTGCGTTACCGTATCGGCCTGGTGCTCGACCGACTGGATCTTGGCGATATAGGCGTCCCGCCGGCCGTCGTCGGTGTAGTCGGCGAGCAGCTCCACGAGTGTCCGGGCGCCCTCGACGACCAGCGCCGCGTGCCGGTTGAACAGGGTAAAAAACTGCCGCTCGCGCGGCATCAGGATGGACAGCAGGCTCATCCGGCTTCTCCCTGCGGGAATGGTCTGGCAGCGCCTATTGTACGCGCCGGGCGGAGGGCCGGGCGACCCGGAGCGCCGGTCTGGGGGTCAGCGGTCGTACCCCAGCGTGTCCATCGCCTTCTCGACGATCCGCATCTTCTCCGCCAGCCAGTCTTTCATGCCCTGGTCCGTCGCGTCCGCATGCCGCTGCCTCAGCGCCTTCAGCGTCGCCTTCAGCCGCCGCTCCCGCTCCTCGTCGTTGAGGGCGGAGAGCAGCACGAGCAGGTCCTTGTAGCCGTCGATCCCGTTCAGGTCGATTGCACCGGGAACCAGCGGATCATCCTTGATGACGGCGCCGGCCTGCAGCGTGCCCTGCACGTTGAACGTGCCCGGCGCGACCCCGCGGACTTCCCGCGAGATTGTGAGCGCGCCATCGCCGCCGACCTGCGATGGTTCGATCGGTACCGCCTGCACATTACCGCCCTGCAGCTGGATGGGGCCCTCGGCCACGAGCCGGAGTTCAAAAATCTCCGTTTCGATGAGCGATCCCGTCCCCGGTTGGAGGCCGCCAATGCGCGCATCCAGCGTCGTCGTCTCGCCCTGCTGCAACGCGGTCTTCGGTGCGTGCAGGCGCAGCTCCAGATTGCGGAACGGACCCTGTGCGCGCTGATGGCCTTCCTGCACGCCGATCTCCGTCGCGCCCAGCGGTTCGTCCGGGCAGCGCAGGACCGCCGCGCGCGGCGATTCCGCGAGCAGCGCGGCCGGGCGGCCGCCGATCGTCATCTGAGTGTTCGCCAGATCGCCGTCGAATGGCCCGTGGATCGTCACCGGCCGCCCGCCCTGGCCAAGCTTTGGCAGCTCGATCGGCCCGGTTGCGGGGCCCGGCTGCGGGTTGATCAGGACCTGCGTGCCGACCAGCGGGCGGCGCGAGCCCGGGCCGCGCAGCAGCCCGATCGTCGCGAGGCCGGCCGCCGGCACCACATAGCGGAAATGGCCGCCCGTCACGGCCAGTGGCTGGCGATCGATCTCGATGACGTAGCCGGAGAGTGTGTCGCTGTTCTTCCGGCGTTCCGCCTCGCTCGCGCCCGCGGGCTCCGCGACCACCGTGCCGGAGATCGTGTCGCCGGCGGCCATGTCGCTCGGCAGATAGACCGTCAGTTTCCCGGCCGGCGCGGGCAGCGTGACGCTGGTCAGGCCGCGGTCCGCATCCGGCGCCACGCGAACCGGCGCCGCGCTGGCCGGTATCCCCGGCACCAGGAGCGAGAGAAATACCGCCATCCCTTGCGGAAGGCACCTGTTGAGCAACATGGTGAGGACCCTCCCCGGCAGATTGCTACTTGAGGTTCTGTACCAGCGCGTCCTGCGTCGTTGAAATCTTCTTCATGAGGTTGCTGAGCAGCGCAACGGTCTTGCTGCGCCGGTCCATCATGGATTGCAGCTGCATGCTGGTGCGCTCCGACGACGGGCCTCTCCGCGCGGCGGCCGGGGCGCGCGTGGGCAGCGCCTCGATTTCCGCCGACTCGTACAGCACCAGGAAGACCAGCGTGTCGATGAGCTGCGGGGTCAGCGGCTGGCCGCGGAATCGCTGGCGCGCGGCATTGCTGGTGAGGGTTGCAGCAGCCTCGGGTGGAGCCTGTCGTGCGATGACCGCCTGCTGGCTTACCCACGCGCGTACCGGCGGGGCGAGCCGCGCGGAGAGCCGCTGATGGGCGCCGGTAATCTCGGGGGGGACCGCCGCCGCGGCCCAGGTCACCGGGGTCGCGAGCAGCATCAGCAAGGCGAGAAGTACCTGTTTCAAGGTGCTGCGAAGCTACACCGTCGGGCCGGCGGCGTCAAAAGAGGAGCCCGTGCTCCGTAGACGACATAAGCCGGATTGTCCACCGATGAAAGCCGGGATCGCCGCAATAAGTCATGCCGAAACAGGAAGTCATGGAGCAGTTGTGATCCAGGTCTCATCAGCACCCGAAACGGCGGAGCATCGTGACGACCGTCCGATCTGCATCCGTGCAGGGAGGGATATCAGATGGCAGCGAACACTTTCGGGACGACCACCACGATCATGCTGGCACTCGCGCTCTGGCTCGGTCTGCCCGGGTCCTCGCCAACTGCCCTGGCCGCCGGTCTCGACTATCTGCCGATGCCGGACCAGGTCAGTCGCGTGCAGGAGCAGCCGGAGGAACCAGGGTCGCCCCAGGGCAGCTGGGACATCGACACCTTCGCGATGGCAAAGCTGTTCTCCGGTGAGACGGACCAGCGCGCCGTTGTCACGCCGGCCTCGGAAAGCGTTGCCGCGACACCTGATGGTGCGCCCGATCGCGCGCAGCAATTCCAGCTCACCCGACACGGCCGGCTCCGCCCGGGCGATCTCCTCGTACTGGCGGCGCGCCATCAGCACAGCGTCGCGCAGCTGCTCGAATCGCTGGGCCTGTGGACACGGCTGCCGCTCGGCTCCGCCTGGCGCCTGGGCCCGCGGCTGCGCGTAGACCGGCGCGAAACCCTCGACCAAAGCGGGCGCGAGACGCTGTACCTGCCGTCGCTGCGGCTCGACTATGAGCGCGGCGGTACCTGGCTCGGGTTTGAGTGCGGCGCCGAACTGGCCCGGCGCGCGGTCCCGACCGAGAGCGAACGCTCGCGCCGGTATTTCGTCTCCTTCGGCTACCACTTCACCTTCTGAGTGCCCTCAGGCCGGGACCCGCAACGCCGGCTGGGTCAGGAGCGGCGGTAGCTCGATCTCTAGCCTCCCAGTAGTGCCGCCAGTCGCGCGAAGCCGCGCCGTTCGGCGACCTCGCGCGCCGACAGGCGATCGCGGTTGCGCAGCTGCCGGTCGGCACCGGCCTGCAGCAGCCGTTCGCAGACCGCGACGTGCCCGCCGCGCGCCGCGGCAATCAGCGCAGTGTCTCCAAATCCATCCTGCACATCGATAGCGAAGTCGTGCCGTAGCAGCAGTGCGACGACTTCGCCATGCCCGCGGGCAGCGGCGGAAATCAGCGCCGAGCCGTCACGCCCGGTCCGGACTTCCGTCTTCCCGCCCTGGCCCAGCAGGTGATCGACGACCGCCGCATGGCCCGCGGCCGCGGCGGCGGTGAGCGGCGTCAGTCCAACCCGATCACTGATGTCGGCGGAAACGCCTGCCGCAAGCAGCATACGGACAAGAGGCTCATGCCCGGCGGCAGCAGCAAGCCATAGCGGTGTACGACCGGCGGCGTCGGCGATACCGGCATCGGCCCCGGCGGCCAGCAATCGCGCGGCGATCTTTTCGTCACCGCGGCGGGCGACGGCCAGCAGCAGTGGCTCTTCGCCCTGTCCGACCGCTGTCAGCGGCACTCCGGCGGCAAGCAGCACTTCGAGCGCCTCTCCATCGCCGCGCAGCACCGCGCGAGACAGTACGCGCAGAGCATCACGATCCGCGACGAGCGGGTCCGCACCGGCTGCCAGAAGCGCCCGCAGCGCACGCCAGGCTCTGGCATCGAGGGCGACATGCAGCAATGTGTCCCCGGACGGTGTCCGCGCCTGCAGGTCGCCGCCCGCACCGATCAGGCGCTGGATAGCCATCTCGTCGTCGCGACTCGCCGCGATCGCGAGCGGTGGCCAGCCCCGCTGCAGTTCTCCGACGCGCGAGGCGTCGAAGCCGTGGTCAGCAAGCGCCTCACCGCCGCCGCTGAACCGTGCCGCGGCACCAGCGGACCGAAGTACCGTTGCGGCAGCGGCCCGCTCGCGCTGGATCGCGATGTCGGGCGCGGTGAAGCCGCGAGCGTCGGCCGCGGCGACGTTGGCGCCAGCCGTGAGCAGGGCCTGCACCTGCGCCGCTCGGTCGGCCCAGGCCGCATACATCAGCGCTGTCCGCTCCGCCTGGTCGCGAGCCTCGACCTCTGCGCCGGCCGCCAGCAAGGCCCGCAGCGCACCGGGCTCGGGCGCGGCAGCCGCGAGCATCAGCGGCGTGACTCCGCCCGGATCGCGACGCGATGGATCCGCGCCATGGACCAGCAGCCAGTCGACTGCGCCTGCCGCGCCCGCCTCGGCGGCCGCATGCAGCAGGGTGCGACCGAAAGAGTCCGTCTCGCCAACGAGCTCACTGGCACCGACACTCTCGAACGCCGCAACCGCGTCGCGCCGGGCCGCAGCAAACGCCAGCGCCCGCCGCAGCGTCAGGTCCTCTCCCGATTGCGGCAGCTCGGAGGTCGGGGGCAGGCGCCCCTCGCGCACCATCTGCGCGGCGAGCGGCAGGCCGAGCTCCGCCGCACGCTCGAGCCAGTGCCGCGCCGGCAACTCCTGGCCCTGCTGCGCCAGTACCCCGGCGAGCGCGTACGCCGCCGATGCGTGGCCCTGCCTGGCAGCCGCCTCGAGCAGGCCGACAGCCACGGTCGGATCCGGCGGCGCACCCAGACCGCCAAGCCGCACGAGGCCGAGTAGATATTGCGCCTCGGCGTCGCCCGCACGAGCGGGGCCGTCGAGAATCCGCAGAGCCTCCGCGAACTGGCGCGTGCGCAGTGCGAGCCGCGCGGGCTCCAGCACATCGTCTGCGGCGACCGCGCCCGGGCCAGCAATGGTCAGCCACGCCACCACCAGCAGCACTGTCTGGCACTGCAATGGCCCGCGCTTCATGGCGATCCCGGCGCGGCGCCGTAGTGGGTCTCGACAGACACCCCGATCGAACGCAGGAATTCGTTCGGCAGCACACCGCCCGCACAGACGACGACGGCATCGTTCGGGATCTCGTCCGCCTGGCCCGCCTGCTCGAGCGTGACGCACTCCGAAGTGACCTCTCGAACCTGCGACTGCAACCGGACCTGCAGCCGCCCGCTCCGTGCGGCCTCGGCTACGCGCGCGCGGTTCTGCGCCTTGGCACGATCGAAGGCATCGCCACGATAGGACAGCGTCACCGCTGCGGCGCCAGCCTCGGCCAGACTCGTGGCAGCCTCGAGCGCGCTGTCACCGCCGCCGACGACGAGCACTCGCCGGCCGGCGTACTGTTCCGGGTCGACCAGCCGGTAGACGACCTTAGGCAGCTCCTCGCCGGGCACGCCGAGCTTGCGCGGCGTGCCACGCCGGCCGATGGCGAGCAGCACCCGGGTCGCCTCATGCGTGTCACCGTTCGCCATGACGCGGAACGTGCC
>SCUD01000014.1 GCA_004297335.1 Gammaproteobacteria bacterium | reverse complement strand
GTCCCCGCATGTACTGCTGACCGCCGCCGGCGCCGAGGAATTTGCCCTGGAACAAGGCATAGAACTGGTGCCCGGCACCTATTTCTATACCGAACGACGCTGGCGGCAGCTCGAGCAGGCACGGGCGGGCGAGCGGACCGCGGCTGCGGACATCGACATCGGCTACTTCGGCACCGTCGGCGCGGTGGCCCGCGACCAGGACGGGAATCTGGCTGCGGCGACCTCGACTGGCGGCATGACCAATAAGCGCTGGGGACGGGTCGGCGACTCACCGATCATCGGCGCCGGCACCTATGCGGACAACGCTTCCTGCGCGGTATCGGCGACCGGCAGTGGCGAGTACTTCATCCGCGCAGTCGTGGCCCACGAGATCTGCGCACGCGTGCGCCTGACCGGAGCCACCGCGGCCGAGGCAGCTCATGCCGTGATCCATGGCACGCTGCGGGAGCTCGGTGGTGATGGCGGCGTCATCGTCGTCGATCGCGACGGCGGCCTCACCCTCACTTTCAACACCGAGGGTATGTTCCGGGGCGCGCGCGACTCCAGCGGCCGCCGCGATATCGCGATCTACTGAGAGGCTGCACCATCGTTGCCGCCCGGCTGGCGGCGGAAATACCCGGTCTGCAGGTGCTCGTATTCGCTGGCCAGCAGGCGCACCTGGTCGCGCCCCGCGTCCTTGGCAGCGTAGAGCGCCTGGTCCGCGAGCTGGATCAGTCCGGCAGGGCTGCGGCGCGGCGCGGGCACGACATGACCGACGCCGACGCTGACCGTCAACACCGGCACGGCGCTCGAGTGCGCGTGCGGGATGCCGAGCGCGCGCACCTCCTCGAGGAAGCGCTCGGCGACGTGCAGCGCGCCATCCCGGGTCGTTTCCGGCAGGATCATCGCGAACTCCTCGCCGCCATAGCGCGCCACCGTGTCCACCGGTCGGCGCACCGATCCGGCCAGCACCTTGGCCACTGCCTTGAGGGCCTCGTCCCCCGCCTGGTGCCCGTAGAGGTCGTTGTAGGCCTTGAAGCAATCGATGTCCGCCAGCAGCAGCGCGATCGGCCGCTGTTCGCGCGCGCACTGGGTCCAGTGCCTGGTCAGTTCGCGGTCGAAGCGACGCCGGTTGGCGATGGCGGTCAGGCCATCGAGTTCCGCCAGCTCGACCAGAAGCCGCCCTTCCAGCCACTCGTGGCGGCGCGTGTGCTCGACGTTGTAGGCGACCGCGCCACCGATCACGTTGGTGGCGAGCAACACCAGTACGTTGTAGGCCAGCTCCTCCGACGGCATCGCCACGACCAGCCCTCCGTACGTAAAGATCGCCAGCGCCAGCAGATTGGCTGTGACGGCGCCAAAGAACTGCAGCCCGATCAGCACATAGGCCGCGATCATCGCCAGCACCAGTGCGGAGAACAGCAGTGGCTGGCCATGGCTCCAGCCGAGGATGACCAGCACGGCGATCGCACCGAGGGCGACCGGCGCCAGCAGGCTGATCGCCCGCGGATACCAGCGCCGGCCGTCTTTCAGGAACGTAACGGTCAGTGCCAGCACCACCGAGGGAATCAGCGCGGAGTAGCGGACCAGGTTCATCACGGCCTGGCTGTCGGCCGACATCACACGTCGGCTGGCCAGGATGAAGATCAGGAACAGCAGCAGCGCGATCGACAGGTTGACCCGCAGGTAGACCAGCCGTTCGCGGTACCAGTCGGTCCGGTACGCGCCCTCGAGTTCCGCGCCGAAGCGCAGCCAGCGAAAACCGCTGCGCAGCTGCGCCGCCACCGGAGATTCCGGCAGTGCGGCATCCGGTGCCTGCGGTTCAGTGTTGCGGGACATCCACCCCTCCGGCCCGGCGGCCTGGATGGAACCATTCTACGCCAGGCGGCCAGCAAACCAGCGAGCGACGAATTCGGAGAAATCGAGCTTGTCGGCGGCCTCGATCGCGCGCTGTGCCTCGTGCGATTCGGCGGCCTGGTCCGCCAGTTCGGCGATGCGCTGCTCGTTCGGCGGGTACAGGTCGCGGAAATAGTCGCGCTGCAGCCGCGACATGCCGAGCGCGAGCTCGCGGAACGCGACACCCTGCCCCAGCATCTCGGCCTGCAGCCGGGAGGAAGGCAGGAGCGTCGGGTCGAGGAGCTTGGCGCGCTGGCGCTCGAGCGCGACCGCATACGGCCGGGCCGGTGCATCGGCATCCAGCAGCTCGCAGATCCCCTGCATCTGGTCCAGCAGTTCCGCGGCCCAGTCGGCCAGCGGCAATTCGCGCCCGTCGTGCCAGAGCCGGAGGCCCGGCTCGCGGCCGTGGCGGGCGACCCGCAGATGGTTGGCCTCGTAACGCGCCGAATCCTCTTCGGTGAGCGGCGGGCTGGCCCGCAACACGCACAGCGCAGCGAAAGCCTCCAGGAAGCACAGCTTGTGCTGGTTGACGCCGACCGGATCGAAGGCGCTGACATCGAGCGAACGCATCTCGACATACTGGACCCCGCCGCGCCGCAGCGCGGCGGTCGGCCGCTCGCCGGAGTGCGCCACGCGCTTTGGGCGGATGAAGCTGTAGTACTCGTTCTCGATCTGCAGCAGGTTGGCATTGAGCTGCCGCCATTCGTCACCGTCCCGCACGCCGAGCGCCTGGTACTCCGGATGCGGCGTGGACACCAGCCGGTCCAGGTCACGCACATAGGCGTCCAGCGAATTCACCGAGACGTGCACCCCGGCCTGGCTGCGGTTCCGATATCCCAGGTCACTCATCCTGAGCGAGGTTGCGTGTGGCGCGTACAGCGTGGCCGCTCCGTGCGGCTCGAGGTCGGCCGGCACCTCGCGCCCGCTGAAGAAGGAGCGGCACACGGCCGGGGATACGCCGAACAGGTACAGGATCAGCCAGCCAAGCCGCCGGTAGTTGCGCAGCAGCGCAAAGTACCCGTCGTCAATGAATTCCTGGCCCCGCAGGCGCGCCTCGCGCACCTCGTGCAGGACCGGCCAGAAGCGCTCGGGGAACGAGTAGTTGTAATGGATGCCGGAAATTGCCTGCATCGCCCGCCCGTAGCGCAGCCCGAGCCCGATGCGATACACGTGCTTCATGCGCCCGATGTTCGAGCGGCCATAAGTTGCGATCGGAATGTCCGCATCGCCGCCGATCGCGCAGGGCATGCTCGTGACCCACAGCAGTTCCTCGCCGATGTGCCGGTAGACGAACTGGTGGATATCGCACAGGTACTGCTGCAGCTCCCAGGCCGCCGTGAAGGGCGGGGTCACGAGCTCGATCAGCGCCTCGGAGTAATCAGTCGTGATGTAGGGATGGGTCAGCGCCGAGCCGAGGACCGGCGGGTGCGGCGTCTGCGCGATGCGGCCCTCCGGCGTCACCCGCAGCGCCTCGCGCTCCACACCCTTGAGCCCCCCGGTCAGCACCCCGGGCTCGCGGGCGTTCACGAGGCCCGCGAGGTGGCGTTCGAACTGGCGGTCGAGGCGTGGCGGCGGCATGGTCCCCGCATTCTGCGGGGGCGGCGCCCGCCCGTCGAGCCTGCGGCGGTGGCGGACCCGGCCGGCCGCCGCGCCGGCGGCAGCCTTCAGTGACGGTTCAGCACCCGGCCGGCAGAATGCGGCCATGTTCCGGGCAGCCCTGCTCGCCGCGGCCTCGCTGCTGTTGACCAGCGGCCTGGCCCTGGCCGACTCATTCCGCTGCGGCACCCGGCTGGTGACCGATGGCGACAGTACCGACAAGGTCGCCGCGCTGTGCGGGCGGCCGGAAACCGTCGAGCGCAGCGAGGTCTGGCGGCGGCCCCAGCTCTGGCACCGGGGGCGGCCCTACTACACCGGGCGGGACCCGGTCGCGGTCAGCGTCGAATTCTGGGTCTACAACTTCGGCCCGCACCGGCTGATGCGCCGGCTGCGCTTCGAGGACGGGCTGCTGGTCGAGGTCGAAACGCTCGGTCACGGATATCATGGGAGCCGTGGCGAATGAAGCACTGATCCGCCCGATCCGCCCCGCCGATGATGCCGCGGTCGCGGCGATCATCCGCACCGTGATGGCCAGCTTCGGCGCCAGCGGCCCGGGCTTTGCCAGCCAGGACCCGGAGGTCGACGCGATGAGCGCGAGCTATGCCGCACCGCGCTCCACCTACTTCGTGCTCGAACAGGACGGCCGCGTGATCGGTGGCGCCGGCATCGCCCCGCTCGCCGGCGCCGCGCCGACCGTGTGCGAACTCCGCAAGATGTACTTCCTGCCGGAGGCCCGCGGCCGCGGCCTCGGCGCACGCATGCTCGCCACCTGCCTCGCCGCGGCGCGCGACCTCGGCTTCACCCGCTGTTACCTCGAGACGCTGACCGGCATGGACCATGCGCAGCGCCTGTACGCGCGCGCCGGTTTCCGCCGGCTGTGCGGGCCGCAGGGCGCCACCGGCCATTTCGGCTGTGACCAGCACTACGAACTTGAACTGTAGACGACCGGGCACATGCACCCTGGCCAGCCATGGCGGCCCCGGATGGTTGCTGGCATCCTAGCGCCAGCGGTAGCCGACCCCGGCACGATGGAGGACGATCCATGCTCGTCGGCAGCGAAGTCAGGCGGGTCGCCGTGATCGGCGGCATCCGCATCCCGTTCGCGCGCGCCCACGGCGCCTACGCGACGGCGGGCAACCAGCAGATGCTGGCGGCGACGCTGCGCGCGCTGGTCGAGCGGCATGGGCTCCGCGGCGTGCGCCTCGGCGACGTCGTCGCCGGCGCCGTGATCAAGCACTCCAGCCAGTGGAACCTGGCCCGCGAGGCGGTGCTCGACTCCGGCCTGGCGCCGGAGACCCCTGGATTGACGATGCAGCGCGCCTGCGGCACCAGCCTCGAGGCCGCGATCAGCATCGGCAGCCGCATAGCCCTCGGCCAGATCGACTCCGGCATCGCCGCCGGCGTCGACACGATCAGCGATGCGCCGATCGTCTACTCGCGTGAGTACCAGCAGCTGCTGCTGGCGAGCTTCCGCGGCCGCACGCCGTGGCAGAAGCTGCGGCCGTGGCTCGGGCTGCGCCCGCGCCACTTCCGTCCGGTGACCGGCGGCGCCAGCGAACCGCGCACCGGGCTGTCGATGGGCCAGCATTGCGAGCAGATGGCGCGCAGCTGGCAGATCGGGCGCACCCTGCAGGACGAACTCGCCTGTCGCAGCCACCAGCTCGCGCACGCGGCCTGGGAATCCGGCTTCATGAGCGAGCTGACGGTGCCGTTCCTCGGCCTCGCGCGCGACAACAACGTCCGCGCCGGTTCCACGGTCGAGCAACTGGCGAAGCTGCGGCCGTCATTCGCCGCCGACGGCACGCTGACGGCCGGCAACAGCACGCCGATGACAGACGGCGCCGCCGCGGTGCTGCTGGCCAGCGAGGACTGGGCTCGCGCCCGCGGCCTGCCGGTGCAGGCCTGGCTCAGCTACGGCAAGGTCGCCGCGGTCGATTTCGTCGGCGGCGAGGGCCTGCTGATGGCGCCCGCCTACGCGGTCCCGCGGATGCTCGCCGATGCCGGCCTGCGGCTGCTGGAATTCGACTTCTACGAGATCCACGAGGCCTTCGCGGCACAGCTGCTGTGCACGCTGAAGGCCTGGGAATCCCCGGAGTTCTGCCGCGAGCGTCTTGGGCTGGCGGAGCCGCTCGGGACGATCGACCGTGCGCGGCTCAACGTCCGCGGCGGCTCGGTCGCGATCGGGCATCCGTTCGCAGCGACCGGCGCGCGCGTGCTGGCGACGCTTGCGAAGCTGCTCGCGGAACGCGGCAGCGGGCGCGGGCTGATCTCAATCTGCACGGCCGGCGGCATGGGCGTCACCGCCATCCTCGAACGCTGAACCGGAGAACACATGACCCTGTCCCTGCATGACCCGACGTTGTTCCGCCAGCAGTGCCATGTCGATGGCGCCTGGATCGAGGCCGCCAACGGCGCGTCGCTCGAAGTGACCAACCCGGCGAGCGGCACCGTGCTCGGCACCGTGCCGGCGCTCGATGCGGCGGGCGCCACCACCGCGGTCGCTGCGGCGCACGCGGCCTTCCCCGGCTGGGCCGCGCGCACTGCGGGCGAGCGCGCGCTGCTGCTGC
>SCUD01000133.1 GCA_004297335.1 Gammaproteobacteria bacterium | reverse complement strand
TCGAGATGCGGGCGCAGCTCGGCCATCACCTCGAAGCAGTCGGCGATGTCCTGGTCGGTGACGGCGTGCTGCGGTGCGCTCACTTCCGGCCCTCGATGCCAAGTTCGTCCAGTATGCCGCGGTCATGATCCTGCTCGTTCATGCTCTATCTCCCCTAATCCTTTTCCGCACCCAATAGCGCGTGCGAGCAGAGGCGCCGGAGGCCGCAGAACTCCGCGGCAGTCTGCTCCGCGGCTCTGAGGGCAGCAAGTGCCGCGGACGGTCGCACTCCAAGGACCACGGCCCGGCAACTCGAGTATCCTGGTTCCGCCCTGGCGGCCTGCTCCTGGCCGAGGCTGTGTGAAGACGCCGCGCACCTTCCGGAGCTTTCACACGATCTCGGTACTTCGAGGCACCCAGAACGCCGATCACCGATGTCCGTTCCTCGACTTCGCCGTGTCGAAGGGCCAGCTCATTGTCTCGGGGAAGGACGCGACCTCGGTGCGCTCACTGTACTGGCCCGTGCGCGCCCGGGACACCCGCCCACGTACCCGGCCCCGACAAGAACGGCCGCCTGGAGTTCCGTTCTTGCACTCCGTACTGATATGGCCCTACACTTTTGGTATGGCCACCACTACGGTAAAATCGACTTACGCCCTCGATGTCGAGACGGTGCGCGCCCTCGAGGACGTGGCCCGCGGGTGGGGAGTCTCCAAGTCCGAGGCATTGCGCCGGGCGATTCGGGCAGCAAAGCGGGAGTCTGTCGCCGTTGCGCCGGATGCGCTCGCCGCGCTGGACGCGCTGCAGCGGTCGCTTGCCCTCGAGGGCCTGGCTGCGACTGGCTGGGAAAAGAAGGCACGCGCTGAACGCCGCTCGGCGTCCCTCCGGCGCGAGTCGCGATGATTCACCTGGATACGAGCTTCCTGATCCGGGGGCTGGTGCGCGGCTCAGCCGAGGATCGCGCGCTGCGCAAGTGGTTGAGAGACGGCGAATCGCTGGGGATGAGCACTGTCGCCTGGACCGAACTCCTGTGCGGCCCGCTCGAGGCAGGCCGCCTTGAATTTGCGGCCCGCGTGGTGTCGCAGCGTGTGCCGTTCCTCGAGGAAGACTCCGTCACGAGCGCGCGCCTGTTCAACGAGACCGGACGGCGCCGCGGATCGCTCATCGACTGCATGATCGCGGCCAGCGCGTTGCGCGCGCGGGAGCCGTTGGCGACAGCAAACGTCGGCGATTTCCGGCGTTTCGCGGCCTTCGGCCTCGCCGTTCTCGAAGCCTGAGATCGAGGGTGGGAGTAAACTGCCGCTCGCACCCTGGACACGCGCCCACGTACCCCGCCCCGAAGAGCAATGAGCGCTCGGACTTGCTGTTGGATTCTGGAGAGCAGCGGTGTGCTGCGCTGCGCTCATTTCCGGCCCTCGATGCCAAGTTCGTCCAGTATGCCGCGGATCGTCTGCCAGGTCCGTTCGATGTCGTTGTCGAGGCCGACCGAGAAGCGGATCAACCCGTCGCCCATGCCGATGCGGGCCCGTTCCTCGGCCGGGATTTCCGACGAAGTGCTGTGGCCCGGTGCGCTGAACAGCGTCTTGAAGTAGCCGAGGCTGACGGCGAGGTAGCCGACCTTCTCCTCCTGCATCCGCAGCATCAGCCGGTCACAGTCATAAGCGCCTCCTGCTCCGCACCCGTCCACTGCTAGAAGATCATCGCCAGCGAGGCGGCGACGAACATGAACACGATGGACAGCGTGTAAAGCGGTTCCGGCCACTCGCCCTCGCCAAGAACCCCGAGCTCATCAAGGCCTGCCATCGCAAGCACGACCAGCATCACGACACTCAGGGCGCGATAGGTCAGAAGCGTCACCCGGCGGAAGCTGCCGGCGGTTGGCACGGCCGTCATCAGATGGACATCCAAACGCGCACTTCTGCCAAGGGGCGGGCGCGAGTCTGCGTGCCTTGGTCGCCCGCCGGCGGGACGGGGCGTTTGAGGGCGCTGCGGCGCCGCGGCGCCGCAGGCCGGACTCGATCGCCCGCAACACGCTGCGCCGCACGCGGCCGAGCAGCACCGGGTCACGATGCAGGAAGTAGCGCAGTCGCCGGGGGAACGTAAGCACCCACTGGCGCAGCGGCGCCTTACGTGCGAGGCGAGGTCCCGAGAGCGCCCGACCGGACAGCAACCAGCTGATTCTCTTCAACTAACGCTAGGACAGGCCTGAGAGTGGCCATCTTCTTCTGCAGGGCTTGTTGAGACCTCGATCCTGGGTCGCAAAACCGTGCCCAGACAATCTGCCCGTACTTCGCGTCTTTCAGAGTGGTCCTACCACCTATAACAACCGATAGATCGTTTATGATAAATGGCTTGACCGCCTTCCAAAGTTCGCGCTATATAGCTTGTATCAGGTCACAAGTCTGGTCGCTCCTGGCAAATCGGACTCGTTGCGTCGGCTCAATCACTTTGGCGTATTTCTGCAAATTGGGGGGGGGGACATGAAAGGAAACTTCTGCTCACGGCGCGCTGCAGAGCTTGCAATCGCCAGTCTTGGTCTTACTTCCGTAACTTGTGTTTCGGCCTTCGCTGCCGATGGTCCACCGCAGAAATCTGCCGATCAAGGCGCGACGATTGAAGCAATCGTCGTCACTGCCCAGCGACGCCAGGAAAGAACTCAGGACGTGCCGGTCTCGGTGCAGGTCATTGGGGAGCAGGTACTGGTCGAGAAGAATCTGGTATCGCTCCCAGACATTGCGATAAACGTGCCGGCGGTGCACATCTATAACATTGGCAGGGCTGCGGAGCTCTTTATCCGCGGCATCGGCTCTAGCCAGAACCCGGCTTTCGACCAGTCCGTAGGCATGTTCGTCGACGACATCTACCATGGCCGGTCGCGGACCAGCCTTGCGACCTTTCTTGACCTCGAGCGGGTCGAGATTCTGCGCGGGCCGCAGAGTACCTTCTTCGGCAACAACGCGATCGCCGGCGCCTTCAGCATCGTAACCAGGAAGCCCGGCAATGAGTTCGATTTCTCGGCTCGCGCGGCCTATCAGCCGCAGGCCAAGCAATACGTCACAGAGGCTGCGGTCGGCGGACCGCTCGGCGACACGGTATTTGCCCGCGCCGCGATAAACGTCAGCGGCCAGGAAGGCTGGATGCAGCGCGTGACCACGGGCGTGGATTTCCCCAGAGAGGAAAACCAGGCCGGCCGCGTGACGCTGCTGTTCCAACCGAACGCAGACCTGGACGCAACGCTAAAGGTCGAAGGCGGCAATATCACCACTAAAGGCGGGCGGCCAGAGCGAGCCTACAACTGTCCGCCTCCGGCGCCATACGCGGCAGAGCGAACTTGCCTCGCGCTGCTGCAGCAGGGCCTGCCTGTCGGGCTTGACCAGAAACAGAACGCCTTCAGTGATGGTCAAGGCTCCCAACTCGACACCAAGGAAGGCGTTCTCACTGTCAATTTCCGCCGTTCGGGCCATACTCTTACATCGGTGACGGGATATTACGCGTACGATTACAATTTGAAACTTGACACTGACATGCTCCCGGCGGTGCTGGTGCACGTTGGGGTTCCGGAAGAATTCCACCAGTTTAGCCAGGAATTCCGCGTGGCTTCTCAGACCGGCGGGAACTTCGAATATATGGCGGGGGTGTACTATCAGACCGGCGACCTTGCCTGGTCTCAGAACCTCAATTTCACCAGCGGGAACGGCAGGATCAGCACCACCCCGTCCTTAGCGGCCCTCATTCCGTACCTGCCGATCGGTTTCCGCCAAGGTTACGAGCAAGATGAAAAGACATCTTCCGCCTTCGGATCCCTGACCTGGAATGCGACGGATCGTCTGAAACTGAACGCTGGCCTGCGGGCCACGCGCGTCAAGAAATCCTATGACTGGAATCTGTACGTAGGACAGGCTACCAACAACTACGGCGGAGTCGTGCCGCTGCCGGCGGAATTGGTGCTCGTGGGGAACACGGTCGGTCTGGGCACGGCGGGCGTACTAAGGGGGGATCGCAGCGACAACGATGTGATGCCATCCGCAAGGGTTCAATACCAACTCGCGCCTGGAGCGATGGCCTATCTCAGTTACTCGGAGGGCTTCAAGGCGGGTACCTTCAACGGCTCCGACAATACGGCCAATGCCGTCAACATGCCGCTCAATCCGGAGTATGTAAGTGCTTATGAGGCTGGTTTGAAGACCGAAACGCTTGGCCACAAACTGCTTCTCAACCTGGCGGTCTTCAGGAGCGACTACAGCGATCTGCAGGTTACCTCGACCATCAGAAACCCAAATGGGACCTTCACCATTCTCGCAAATAACGCCGCAGCTGCCCGTTCCCAGGGCGTCGAGCTGGAAGGGCAATGGGCAGTAAGCCGGAATTTCCGTCTTGCCGCTAATCTCTCCTACCTCGATTCGAAATGGCTGAGTTATCCGAACGTAAGCTCTACACTCGTACAGACGTTGAACGGCCTCAGGAACCAGGATCTCTCCGGCAGACCGACGCCTTTCGCGCCGAAGTGGAGCGGCACCGTCGGCGTCACGCATCAGTCCTCGCTTGCCGGTGACTACCAACTGACGTCGGAGCTGAACGTCGCGTTTTCCAGCAGCTACTTCCTCAGTGCTACCGATGACGACTTTCTGGCACAAGACCGCTACGTCAAATGGGGCGGTCGCTTGACCCTTGATATGCCGGGCGGCCACTGGGCGTTCGACCTAATCGGAAAGAATCTGAACGACCGGGCAATTAAACTCACGGGTGGGCCGGCGGGTGGCGTTTCCTCAACCATGATCACGGAGCAACCCAGGAATGTGACGATCCAGGCACGCTATAACTGGTAGAGGGAAATGCAGCGAGTAGCGACCCCTAGGTCTTAGGACACTTTGCACACACGGCAAGAGGCGACCCCGCGCTGCGTGCGCGGGGACAACCGCGGGGGCAACGCGCAGCTGGAGCCCCGTGTCACACGGTTGCCTGGGTCAGGTGAACATCGCAGACAAATCTCCGACTGACATGCGCGATCGTACCGAGCAAGTTGCAGAATTAGGATAGGAAGTCGGCGAATGAAGCGATGGTTGAAGAGACCGGAAGGCTCGAATTGGGGCGATTTCGGCGAGGATGATCAGGTCGGCAGGTTGAATTTCATCACACCCGAGCGGCGCCTGGAGGCGGTTCAGGAAGTGCGCTCGGGCCTTGTCTTTCCGCTGTCGCTGCCGCTCAATCTTCCCAAAGCGGGGATGTGGCCCCCTCGCAAGGGCCAGCCGCCCCGCCTTCAGTGGACCAGCGGTCCCGATGCAACGCTGTATGACGCCTTCGGCGCTCCTGGCCTAAAGGGAGCGATCGATCTCGGGAATGACGACTGCGCCGCGCTGAATCTCCAGTATTCGACCCAGTGGGATTCACTGGCGCATATCGGCGCGTTGTTCGACGCCGATGGTGATGGGGTACCGGAGAAACGCTATTACAACGGTTATCGCAGCGAACAAGATCTGCATGGAACTGAAGGCGCGGCGGGCGTCCGGGTCCTTGGCATAGAAAACATGGCAACGACCTGCGTCCAGGGTCGGGGAGTTCTCGTCAACTTGTTCAAGGCATTCGGCCGCAAGAAGACGCGCGTCGACTACGAACTGCTAATGTCCGTCCTGGATGCGCAACGGGCCGTCGTCGAGCCGGGAGATATTCTTTGCCTCTATACCGGCTACGGCGATGCAGTTATGGACATGGACAGCGATCCGGCGACCATGAAGGGGATAGAGAGTTCCTTCTCCGCGCTCGATGGCAACGATGCCCGGCTCCTGCAATGGATTACGGATAGCGGGATTGCGGCGATTTGCGCGGACAATGGTGCGGTCGAAGCCAAACCCGAGGGTGTTGCCGATGGATCCGCACACTGCGAACCGGGGGCTACCTTCCTGCCCCTCCATCATCACTGCATTTTCAAGCTCGGCATGCACCTCGGGGAACTCTGGTATTTCCGGGAGCTGGCCGTATGGCTCGAGGCGGCAGGGCGCAGTCGCTTCTTGCTGACGGCTCCGCCGCTGCGGCTACCGGGCGCAGTCGGCTGTCCGCCGATGCCCGTCGCCACTGTCTAGTAAGGCAGAATGGGTATGGAGAACATAGAACGTCATACGATGAAGAAGGTCTGGTGGAGGATCGCACCGCTCCTGGCAGTTGCGACATTCTTCAACTACCTGGACAAGGTCAATGTCTCCTTCGCCGCCGTGACCATGAACCAGGCCCTCGGTTTCTCCAATACCGTATTTGGCGCCGGCGCCGGATTCTTCGCCTTTGGCTATCTGGCTTTTGCAATTCCAAGCACCTTGCTTCTGCACCGATTGGGTGCGCGGCGATGGATCTGCCTGATCATGATCGGCTGGGGGCTTTGCTCAGCAGCTACGGCATTCGTCACGACACCTGAAGAGTTCTTTCTCGTCCGCTTCTTGCTCGGTATGGCCGAAGCAGGTTTTGTTCCAGGTACCATACTCTACCTCAGCTATTGGTTTCCAAGCGAGTATCGTGGCGCGGTCCTGGGCTCCGTTCTGTTCATACTTCCTCTCGGCCAGATAGTCGGCGGCCCAGTTTCCAGCGTGCTGTTGTCTCAGGACGTCTTGCTCGGTCTCGCCGGTTGGCAATGGATGTTTATCGGCGAGGCCATTCCGACCTTACTGTTGTCGGTGGCGGTGTTCCACTTTCTAACAGACCGGCCGACCAGTGCGCCCTGGCTCTCGCGAGCGGAATCGGATTGGCTCGCGAATCGGCTCGCGGAAGAACAGCGGCAAATCGTGGCGTCCCAGGGCGAGATCTCCGTTTGGCGAACATTCGCAAACTGGCGCGTCTGGATGTTGGGCGCTGTCAATCTGGGAATCTGCACTGCCGGGATCGGTGTCACCATGTTCCTGGCGCTCATGATTCGATCGATGGGATTCTCGATCTGGGATACCGGGTTCATATCTTCCCTGCTCGCAATCCTGGCGGCCATAGGAATTCCGCTCTGGGGAATCTGGGCGGACCGGTTCCCGAGACGTGAAGTCGTCGTGGCGGCAGCCTGTTTCACGGTTGCGTTAGGGATGCTGGGCATCGCAACGCTGCTACCGTCTCCGTGGGCCCTCGTCCCGATCTGTCTGGTCTTTGTCGGGTTCTACGGCTTCTTTCCGGCCTTCTGGCCTTTGCCTTCCGTGTTCCTGACCGGCGCCAGCGCAGCCGCAGGAATTGCTCTCGTAAACATCGCAGGAAACCTCGGCATGTTTACGGGACCAGCTATCCTCGGCTGGGCCACGGATTTGACAGGTACATACCGACTTGGCTTGAACTGCCTCGCCGGGGCATCCGTGTGCGCCGGCGCCATCTTGATCGCGCACGCTATACGAAATCGAAATTCAGCCAAGCCCGGATGTGTGGCTGCGGAATGCGCGGGCGCATGAGTTACGATTGCACCAGCACCCGCAATTTCAAGTATCGCAATATTCGGTAGCACCTGGAAGAGAAGCAATTAGGAGGCCTTGGCTCGATGAACGGCCTACACATCAGCACTCGGCGAATGTCTGAAAATCTAGTGCAGCAGCTCACCGAGAAGATCAACAGCGGTGAGATTCCAAAGGGCAGCCTTCTGCCATCGGAACGCCAGTTGGCGGAGACGTTCGGTGCGAGTCGTTCTGTCGTTCGGGAGGCGATGGTGGCGCTGCAGGCATCCGGTTTGATATCTATTCGTTCCAGCAGGCGCGCCATCGTGACCCAGTTGGATAACACGGGGTTCTTCAACCAACTCACCGGTGCCGCACAGAGTTTGATGGCGCGTCCGAACGGCATGTCCGATTTTCAGGAAGCCCGCACGCTTTTCGAGTGCGGTATGTCCCGGCATGCAGCGCGCTATGCCTCGCCCAAGGAAATCGAGAGACTGCGCGTGGCGCTCGAGCAAAACAAGAAAGCGGTCGACGATCCAGAGCTGTTCGCGAAAACCGGTCTGGAATTTCACAGAATACTTGCGGAAATTCCCGGCAATGGAATCTTCACAGCCTGCCACTCGGCGATGGCCGAATGGATGGTAGTCCAGAGGAAACTCAGTCTCGAGGGTCGGACCCCGGAGATGTCGGTGGGCATCTATAAGCGGCGTGAAGCGGTCTACGATGCCATTGCGGCTCGCGACGTGGAGGCGGCCGACAAAGCCATGAGCGAGCACCTGGCGGCAGTCAACCAGGTCTATTGGCAAGTGCAGGAAGCCGTGGATGCCAAGGCAGGGTAGTGCCATTGCCTCGGTGTGAGCATCTCGGAATCGGGTCAGGAAGGCGTTTCGTGGACTGCGTGGCCATTGAATGAGCCACCCTGTCCCGTGCCGGCTTCAAACTGATCGGTCACATCACTATGGGGACTAGTAAATGGAGTTTGGCTTGGCAACGCTCTTGCGCGATGGAGAATACATCGGGGCACTCGAAGTCGCGGAGGCCTTCTGGCCTCTCGGCGAGTTGCGTGATAACGGTGTAGCCCTGCCCTCGGATGACGTCAAGCAACTGTTGACCATCTGGCCGGCGGCTTTCCCCCAGCTGCAGGGAGCGGCAGCGATCTGCGCTTCGGGTAAGCTGCCGGGGACAATCGCGATCCCTCGCGCAGTCGCCCGGCTGGATGTGCCGATCCGCTTTCCCAACAAGCTGCTGGGGGTGGGTGGGAACTACGCCGATCATCTGACTGAAATGGGAATGCTGCCGAAGCGCATCGAACCCATGGCAATTTTCACGAGACCGCCGACAACGACCATGGTGGGTCCCGGCAAGACGGTAGTCATGCCGCGCAAGCACAAGCAACTCGACTGGGAGATCGAGTTGGCGGTGGTCATCGGTGCGCACATGAGCCATGTGTCGCCCGGCGAGGCGATGGCGGGCGTGGCCGGATACACGGTGGGCATCGACCTGAGTGTCCGTGATCTCGCGCGTCAAGCGGATGTGCCCTTTCGCGATGTCTTCCGCGCCAAGTGCCAGGACACGATGTGCCCGGTCGGCCCGGTGGTGCGGCCGGCGGTGTTCGTTCCCAATCCGCATGAGCTGACGATGAAATTGACCGTCAATGGCGTCCTGCGGCAACACGCATCCACCGGCGAGATGCTCTATCGGATCGAGGAGCAACTCAGCATCATCAGCGAGGTCGTCCGACTGGAGCCGGGCGACGTCGTCCTGACCGGGACTCCCTTCGGCAGCGGGGTGCACCACGGCTTCTTTCTGAAGCCCGGCGACCGGATCACAGCCGAAATCGAGCGGGTCGGCACGCTCCAAGTCGAGGTCGTCCATTGCCGCTCAGTGCTGGCTGCAAGCTACGCAACGTAAGCTTGCCTTGACGCCATCTCTTCACAGGCACAGCGCCGGTTGCCTGAACTGGTTCCCGGTGCTTCTGGATGGCGGCGTGCGGCGCGGCTCGGACTTTCTCAAGGCGCTGGGTCTGGGAGCGCGCGCCGTCATGATCGGGAGACCCTATCTATGTTGGCATTGAGTTGCGGAAGGGAGCTCGTCCGCAGGTCCGCCGATTGGCACTAGGTCAACCGGCATTCAAGGAGAGCTGCATGCCCGAATCGGAATTTGACATCATCATCGTCGGCGCAGGACCTGCCGGCTGCGTGCTTGCCGGCCGCCTGTCGGAGGCGCCCGGGAAGAGGGTGCTGCTGATCGAGGCCGGCCCCGATGCGCCACCCGGGCGGGAACACGCTGACATCCTCGATCCATATCCCGTTTCGGTCGGCAACCCAAGTTTCAATTGGCCCAGATTGACCGCGGAGGTCGGCGCCGATCCGGGCGGAGGAAGGGCGCGTCTCTCGCGGCACTTTCTGCAAGGCTTTGGAGTGGGCGGCGGCTCGAACATTATCGGCATGGCGGCTCTTCGCGGGCAACCTGCGGACTATGACGAGTGGCGGAACCTCGGGGCGACGGGTTGGGGATGGCAGGATGTCCTGCCCTACTTCAAGAAGCTGGAACGGGACTTGGACTTTTCCGGGCCGCTGCACGGCGATTGCGGTCCGATACCGGTGCGGCGGGTCGCGCCAGCGGATTGGGCGCCGTTCGCTACGGCGGTGGGCAACGCCCTGCAGCGGCGCGGCTACTCGATCGTCGAGGACTGCAACGCGGACTTTCGGGAGGGAGTCTGCCCGATGCCCATGAACAACCTGCCCGATCGTCGTGTGTCGGCGTCCATGGGCTATCTTACGAGCCAGGTGCGGCGGCGTCCCAATCTCGTAATCCTGGCGGGCGCCTTCGTCGAGCGGCTCCACCTGCGCGAAGGGCGGGTGAGCGGCGTGGCGGTGCGCATCCCGTCGGGTCTGCAGCACTTTGTCGCACCGGAAACGATAGTCACCTGCGGCGCCGTGTTCAGCCCGGCTTTGCTCATGCGCTCCGGGATAGGCCCGGGGCGCCACTTGCAGTCGATGGGCATCGACGTTGTTCACGACATCGCCGGCGTGGGAAGGAATCTGCAGAATCATCCGGAGATTACTCTGGTGACGCATTTGCCGCGCGCCTCCATGCAGTCGCCCGAGCAGCTTCCGTGGCAGCAAAACTGCCTGATCTACTCGTCCCACGTCGCGGGCTGTAGCGAAAACGACATGCTTATTAACGTCTCTAACAAGGGCGGCTGGCATCCGCTGGGATTACGTGTCGGCTCACTTAGAGCAACTGTAAACAAGGCCTATTCGAGAGGATGTGTGGAACTGGCGAGCTCGAATCCAGGGGTCGGGCCGAGTGTCCGCTTTGATCTTCTGTCTGACAGCCGTGACTTCGAGCGCATGGTCGGCGGCTTGCGCTTGGTGCTGCAGATTCTCAACGATCCCGAGGTGGCCGGGGTCCGCAACGAAGTGTTTGTACCCAACAACAGGATCGTCCAGCGCATACAAAAGCGCAATCGATGGGTCACGCTGCAGAGCCTGGCGATCGCAAAGGTGTTCGATCTGGGTCCCCTCCGCCGAGCGCTACTAAGCACAGCGACGGTCGATATCGGCAGGCTCCAGCGGGACGAGGAGGCATTGCGTGAGTTGGTCAGACAACGCGCACAACCGGTGCACCACGTCTGCGGCACATGCAAGATGGGCGGCGCAGGGGATCCTGCGGCAGTCGTCGACCACCATTGCCGGGTGCTGGGTATCGATGGACTGCGTGTCGTGGACGCCTCCATCTTTCCAACGATCCCATCTGCTAACCTGCATCTTCCTGTGCTGATGGCCGCGGAGAAGATGGCGGACCAGATCAAGGCAGAATGATCAAATCCTGGTTCAATGCTCTTGCCACAGCACGGCGGACCGAGTTTTCAAGAATTGCTGCGATTGCCCGGTAATGGCAATGTCTGGCTCAAACTCACCGCATATCGACAATCCAGCGATGCTATATAACCTGAGGTTCGTCCAGTATGCCGCGGATCGTCTGCCAGGTCCGCCCGATGTCGTTGTCGAGGCCGACCGAAAAGCGGATCAACCCGTCGCCCATGCCGATGCGGGCCCGTTCCTCGGCCGGGATCTCCGACGAAGTGCTGTGGCCCGGCGCGCTGAACAGCGTCTTGAAGTAGCCGAGGCTAACGGCGAGATACCCGACCTTCTCCTCCTGCAGGCGCAGCATCAGCCGGTCGGCCAGCTCCTTGCTGCCGACGTCGAGCGCGAGAATGCCGCCACAGCCGTAGCCTGGGTTCATCAGCCGGGCGAGCAGCGCGTGCTGCGGATGCGCGGCGAGCCCCGGATAGTGCACCGGCAGGCCGCGGTCGGCGAAGCGCTCGGCCAGATGCAGCGCATTCCCGCTGTGCCGCATCATCCGCACATGCAGGCTGTGCAGGTTCTTCAGGATGTTGGCCGCGCGGATGCTGTCGAGCACCGGGCCGAACAGCATGCTCGGCCCGCGGTTGATGTCGTTGAGGCTGGCGATGAAGTCGTGCGTTGAGACCACGCAGCCGGCGACGCAGTCGCTGGTGCCGTTGATGAACTTGGTCATGCTGTGCACGACGACATCGGCGCCGAGCCGCAATGGCGACAGGATGAGCGGGCTGAAGGTGTTGTCGACGACGAGCCGGGCACCGCACGCATGGGCGATCCCGGCCAGCGCCGGAATATCCGCGACCTCGAGCAGCGGGTTGCTCAGGCTCTCGCAATACAGCACGCGGGTCCGGTCGGTCATGGCGGCGCGCACCGCTGCGGGGTCGCCAAGGTCGACGAAGCGCGTCGTGATACCGAAGCGTGGCAGCAGGTTGCCGAGCAGCGCATAGCTGCCGCCGTAGATGGTCCGGCCGGAGACGATCTCATCGCCGGCCGAGCACAGCTGCAGCAGGGTCGTGCTGATCGCCGCCATGCCGGAGGCCATGACCTGTGCCGCCTCGCCGTCCTCCATGCGGGCGAGCGCGGCGGCGAGATAGCGATTGGTCGGGTTCCAGTGCCGCGAGTACAGGAAGCAGCCCTCGAGTTCATGCTCGAAGACCTCCTCCATCTTCGCGACGCTCAGGAAGGTGTACGTCGAGGAATCGCAGATCGACGGGTTGACGTCGCCGAACTCGCCGAACACGAGGAAGTTCTGGATCTCGGTGGCGGGATCGAAGCGCGGTTTCATTGTTCGGTGCTCCCGGTACGGACGATGTTTCCGGTGGCCAGCAGAAATGCGCCGGTCGGCAGCGCGCCGGCCGGGCTGGCCTCGATCCAGCGCGCGAAGCGCCCGCCGCCGGGGAACTGGATCGCGGACTGCAGCCGTAGCTCGCTGACTGGCAGGTCACGCAGCAGCGCGCGGACCTCACTGCGCGTGTGCCAGTGTGCCCCGGCGTAGCCGCCACCGCCACCCCGGCGGCCCTGCTGCCACCACAGCAGGCTGTGGCGGTTGAGAAGGCCCAGCGCGAAACGCCGGCGCCCCACGCGCAACAGCTCGGCGAGCGCCGCGCGCTGGTCGGGTATGAAACCGAGCGCGGTCACCGAGACGACGAGGTCGAAGGCGCCGTCGGCGAATGGCAGTGCCTGCGCATCCGCCACCGCATAGCGGCCGGGAACGGGATCGCGCCCGCGTGCGTAGCGGATCCAGTCTGGATTCAGGTCCACGCCGGTGACCGGCCCGCGGACCCGTGCTGCCAGCGCGCGCGTGAAATAGCCGGTACCGCAGCCGATATCCAGCAGCGACTCGCCAGGCCGCGGCGCAAGCGCGGCCGTGATCAGTGCGGCCTCGCGCGCGCCGATCCAGCGCCCCTGCGGCGTCTCGTACCAGAGGTCGTAGTCTCGGGCCTGCATGAGCTCAGGCCGCGGTCGCCTGGCCCCAGTAGTGATAGGACAGCGGTCGCGGCCCGGGGATATAAGCGGACTCAACGACCGGCGCGAAGCCGGCGGCCACGAGCAGCGCCGGGATGTCGCGGCCGATCTGGCAGCCGCCAGTCCACGGCGTCCACCAGGGCTGCAGGCGCTCCTGCCAGCGCCATACGGACTCATCGGGTGCGCGCCCGTGCTCCGAGAACAGCAGCCGTCCACCGGGCTTCAGCACACGCCGGGCCTCGCGCAATGCCGCGACGGGATCGGGGATGGTGCACAGCGTATAGGTCGAGACGACGGTGTCGAAGCTGGCGTCGTCGAGGGGCAACTGCTCCGCGGACAGGCCGACCAGTTCAACCGCCAATCCGCTGCGCTCGATCTGCCGGCGGGCCAGCCGGTGCATCGACAGCGAGGGCTCGACGCCGACCACGACGGCGACCCGGGCCCGGTCGTAGAACGGCAGGTTGAGACCGGTACCGAGCCCGAACTCGAGCACCCTCCCCGCGGCGTGGGGGATCACCTTCTCGCGCTGCTTGCGTACCGGCTTCACGCCGCAGGCGACGTGGATCAGGTACGGCAGGACGTGGCGGTCGTACCAGGAATGGGCCATCGCAGTCCCCGCACGTATCTACAGGACAGATAGATTGTATTCGAACAAGCAATTTCACAGGATGCTGGCTCGTTCCTATCATGGTTCCCGGGCGGTCAGGTCTTCCCGGAACCGCCGCCGGGAATCGAGGAGCAGACATGCCGATCAAGCTGATGGCGGCTTCGCGCCGCCGCCCCGGGCTCACCCGGGCCGAGTACCAGCGCTACCTGGAGTTCTATCACGGGACCATCGCCCGCCGGGAGCGGTTCAGGATCCGCAGCTACGTGCAGAACCACGTCATCGACGGCGCCTTTGGCGTGCTCGAAGACGCCACCCACCAGCAGGTCTGCGAGCGCGATGCGGTCGTCGAGCTGCAGTTCGATAGCTTCCGCGACATGCTCGAGACGCTCGAGCCCGCCACGCCATCGGCGGCCTCGCAGGACGGCCGGTTCTTCGCCGATGAGCGCACCAACGTCATCGTCATGGCGGAGGAGGAGGAGATCCCGGTGCCGGCGCCGGTGCCGGCGTTCAATCCGGGACTCGGCATCGTCCAGGGAGTCGGCGCGCTGAAGGTGCTCCTCTACATCATGCGCGCCGACGAGGTCTTCCGCGAGGACTACTACCAGTACCTGCGCGAGGCCCACGAACACGCGCTGCAGCAATCGTCCTATGCGCGCGAGCAATTGCGCCGCTGCGTGCTCAATGTGCGCTGCCGCGCCAACGACAACGACGCCGCCGCGCGCAAGCACTTCAAGATGGTCGATCCACCGGTGTACGACCTGGTGATGACCCAGTGGTACGACACGATCGAGCAGGCGGGGGCCTTCCGGCAGTACTTCGAGGCCCTGCGCAGCTATCCGCGGGTCTTTGCCAACTGGTCGAAGTCGTTCTATCTCTATACCCGGCAGGTCGTGATCATCCGCGACACGCCGGAATCCTGAAGCGCCTGCAGCGCAGGAGGTCACCGCCATGCAATCCACGACCGCCGAGACCCGCGTCCAGCTGAACTTCAAGGACTGGTACGCCTCGACCCGGGCGACGGCTGACCGGCCGCCACTGAGCCCGGAGGAAGCGCAGCGACCGTTCGCCCGGTACTACGACGAGAAGATTCCGCCGCCCGATCCCGCTCATTTCGCGATGATGCACGAGCCCTGCGATCCGGCCCGTGCGATCGGCCCGGAGCGCCTGAACGACCTGCTTGATCCCGGTGAACTTGCGGTCGAGATCGGCTGGTGCAACCTGCCGAATGGTGCCGGCTTCATCGCCAACCGGATGGTCTATCCGGAGGTCACCGCGGAGATGGTCGACTGGTGGTTCGCCTGGCATCCGCTCGAGAACCTGCGCTACCGCATCTGGTATCCACCGCAGCATGGCGGGCTCATGCTGAGCCCCGAGGGCCGCCGGCGCATCCTCGACCCCTCGATCCCCAATCGCGAGAAGAACTGGGGCGTCGTGCACCACGTCACCGAGAACTGCAACTGCGGCATGGAGAACATCGACATCCACTTCCTGTCGCCGCAGGACTTCGGCTTCGACATGGCGCGGTGGAAGGAGCCGTACGTGTCGACCTTTGCCGGCGGCTTTGGCTGGGCGGTCAGCGTGAACAAGACCGACGAGTCGATCACGGCGCCGGCGCTGATGTGCCACATCTTCCGCCAGCACCCCCAGGGCCTCGAGCACCGCACGCGCTTCTGGATGGGTTATCGCATGTCGAATGGCAAGCCGGAGCTGACGCTGCCGCCGGGAGTGGCGGTGCCAGCTGCGGCGGTGCAGGGCCTCGCCCGCCACAACGTCTGCGAGTTCACCCGCTGGGGCGAGTTCCTGCCGCGCATCTACCGGGAGTTCGGCCACAGCATGGTGTGCTGACCGGAGCGGCCGCGCAGCAGCGCCTACCGGTTCTGCGGCCTGCAGACCCTTGCCGTCGCGGCGCTCGGCTGATCATCGGGCTTCCTGAACAGGATCGGATGGTCTCACCGGATTCGTATGCGCGATCAGGAATACCTTGACAATATGCGCGGAGGCGCATATCGTGAGATTATTCCTGATCCAGCATACTGCTATGAACACGATGATTGCCACCAAGGGACAGCTCGGCGCCGTCTTGGTCAAGATGCGGCGTCAGCGTGGCCTGTCGCAGCAGGCACTCGGCGACAAGATCGGCCTTTCCCAGGAACGGATCTCACGTATCGAGTGCCATCCCGAGAAGGTCACTGTGGACCAGTTGCTGACCGTCTTGATGGCCCTCGATGCCGGCCTGCTCGTGACTTCCCGGCGTGAGGTAAGCGGGGAAACAGACAGGGTGGTCTCCGGCTCAGCGAAGGCCAGGTTCGTTCCCGGCAAGAATAGGTGGCCCCAGGAGGAGTGGTAAGCCATGGCTGGCCGTCCCTCCCGGAGCAAAGCCCTTGGGGTCTGGATGAATGGCGAGCGTGTGGGAAAGTGGACCACCGGCCCGTCCGGCGCTGACACCTTCGCCTACGATCCGTCCTGGTTAGACAGCCCTCGACGGCGACCGCTGTCGCTGTCCCTCCCCCTTGAGCAGGGAGAGACGCCGTTCCGCGACGAGAGGGTTTCGTCCTACTTCGAGAACCTGCTCCCGGATAGCGAGGCCATCCGCAAGCGCGTGGCCGAGCGCTACGGGGTGGCGACGCGTACCTTCACGTTGCTGGAGGCCATCGGTCGGGACTGCGTCGGTGCCGTGCAACTCTTGCCGGCAGCGTCGCCGCCGCCAAAAGTGCGGACCATCGATGCAACGGCCATTGACGAAGGCGGCGTCGAGGCGCTGCTCGATCAGGTGATCGGCTCCGCTTCCCCCCCCGACGATCCGGATGGGTTGCGGATCTCGCTCGCCGGTGCCCAGGAAAAGGCGGCGCTGCTTTGGCACGAGGGCTGCTGGTGTATTCCCCATGGCGCTACGCCGACCACCCATATCCTGAAGCTGCCTTTGGGGCGAGTGGGTGCCGTCCAGGCTGACTTGTCGACCTCGGTGGAAAATGAGTGGCTGTGCAGTCGGCTTCTTTTCGCTTTCGACATGGAGGTGGCCGACTGTTCCATAGCCCGGTTCGGCCGCCATAAGGTTCTGGTGGTGGAACGTTTCGATCGGCGCCGGTTCGGCACCTGGTGGGCCCGGCTTCCGCAGGAGGACTTCTGCCAGGCACTGGGCTGTCCACCGGGACGCAAATACGAGGCCCATGGGGGCCCCGGCATAGCGATGATCCTTGACGTACTGCGCGGCAGCCAGCGGTCCGAGGTGGACCGCCGCCGGTTCTTCAAGGCTCAGTTGCTCTTCTGGTTGCTGGCGGCGCCCGACGGTCACGCGAAGAACTTCAGCATCCGGCTGGAGGCCGGCGGCCACTTTCATCTGACCCCGTTCTACGACGTGATGTCAGCCTGGCCGATCCTGGGCGTCGGGCCGAATCTCTTCGATCCGAGGCGGCTCAAGCTGGCCATGGCCGTGAGCGGCAAGAGCCGACACCATCGCTTGACGGAAATTCGCCGCCGGCATTGGAACGAAACTGCCAAGCGAAATGCGCTCGGGCAGGACTTCGAGCTGACGATCAACGAGGTGCTGGCGGCGGTGCCGGGCGTGATCGCCAAGGTTGGCGCGCGGCTACCGCCGGGGTTCCCGGCCATGGTAAGCGACCCGGTCTTCCATGGCATCGAGAGTCAGGCGGCGCGGCTCGCCGCAATGCCACCGGTCTGAAGCCTTTCTTACGCGCCTGAGCACCGAGCTGGTGGTACGGCGAGAAGTGGAGCTCGAACGCCTGCCGCCGCCGCGTTTAGCGCAGCGGTTTCACGTAGCCGGGCGGCAGTGGCCCGTCGAGCTGGCGGTAACGGTCGCGCAGCAGCGTCTGCCGGTTCTGCGTGGAGACCGGCTCGCCGCCCACAAACACCTGCTCGGCGAAGCTCGAGGTCTCGAGCGGATCGCCGCTCCAGATCACGAGGTCCGCAAGGCGCCCCGGCTCAAGCGTGCCGGTCGCGGCGGCCGCGTCGAAGATGTGCGCCGGCACCGCGGTGATGGCCGCGAGCGCGGCGTCGTACGGCAGGCCATGCGCTACCGCATTGCCCGCGAGCTGGCGCACGTTGCGCGGATTGCTGTGGTCGGAGGTCGCGAAGGCCACGGCAACGCCCGCCGCGTGCAACCGTGCGGCGTTCGTGAGCGTCGCGCCGAGCGACTCGAAGGACTCCGGCAGGTTGGCGAACGCATCGAGGATCACCGGTACGCCGGCGCGCGCGAGCCGCGGCGCGATGCGCCAGGCCTCGGTGCCACCGATGATCACGGCATGCAGGCCGTAGTCGCTCGCGAGGCCGAGCGCCGCCAGGATGTCGCTCGCGCGCTGCGCCTCGATGAGCAGCGGCACGCGGCCCGCCAGCAGCGGCTGCAGGGCCTCGAGGTCGAGACGGGTCGCCGCGTAGTCGCGGCGGGCGCCGGACTCGAAGGCGGCGCGATTCCGCGCGTAATCACGGGCATCATCGAGAAGCTCGCGCAGCCGCAGCAGGGCTGCGCTGCGCGCACCGCCGGAATGATCGGCTCCGGTTTCGCCATAGGTGAATACGAAACCCGCCGGGCTGCTGGCGATGATCTCATCGCCACCCGTTAGCCGGATCAGCGCGGCCTGGCCGGCGATCACCGGGGCAATGCCGGATTCGTCGGGCACGGCCGCCGGGGCTACCAGCGCGCTGGTGATGCCCTCGCTGCGGTTGACCGCGATGCGGTTCGAGTGCGGGTCGAGCGCCTCGGCCACGCTGAACGCGGCTGAATACGGCAGGTTCTTCGCGCCGACATCGACCGTGCCCTCGACAGCATCCACTTCCTCGATGCCCAGCCGGCCATAGGCGTCAAACAGCCCCGGCGTCACCACCTTGCCGGCGGCCTCGATGATCGTGGCGCCGTCCGGCGCCGCGAGGTCGCGGCCGACGTGCTCGATGCGCCCGTCGCGCAGCAC
>SCUD01000132.1 GCA_004297335.1 Gammaproteobacteria bacterium | reverse complement strand
GGGTCGCAGGATCATCGAGCCGTCTCCGGCCGAGCTGCTGGCGCAGGCGCCGGAATGGGCCCGGCCGGTCGTGGCCGCGGCGCTGAAAAAAGCCGGGCCGCCCTGAGGCGGCCCGGCTCGTGCTCCACCGTCGGGGTGCGGATTATTCCGCGGCCCAGGGGAAGGTCGTCGAGATCGAGAACAGCACGCGGGCTTCGGTGTTGAACACGTCATCGGTGATCTTGCTCTCACCGCTGAGTTCGGTACCGGTGACCTTGAGCTCCATGTCGAAGTGGTTGACCGAGTAGCCGAGGCCGACCGAGTAGTCGAAGTAGTTCTCCCAGGTCTGGTGGAAGTACTCGCCGTAGTTGTAGCCACCGTGCAGGTTCAAGGTGACGCCGGCCGGCAGCTCGAAGCTGGCATTCAGCTCACTGTACGAGGCGTCCATGTCCGTACCGCCGTAGTCGTTGGTGAACCACTGCTTGAACTCGAGCGGCCCCCAGCTCAGTCCGCCGTAGATTTCCGGGTAGTCGATGATCTTGCTCTTCAGCTCCGAGCCGGAGCTGTCCGGATAGGTATACCAGACGATGCCGAGGTCGTAGCCGAGGCCATCGTTGATCTCGCCGGAAAAACCCGCGATGAGGTCCAGTTCGATGTTGCCGTCGACATCGCTGCCGTAGTCGATGTTGCTGGCCCAGGCGCCGAGGTAGAAGCCGCTGTCGTGCGCCCAGTCCAGACTGGCCTGCAGCGCGGGATCCCTGGCGCTCAGCGAGACGCCGCGGAAGTCGTAGTCGGACACGGCGGTCACGGTGCTGGAAAACTCGCCAGCGGCGGCGGTGGTCGCGGCCAGCGCCAGGCCGGCGGCGAGAAAGGCAGTCCGGTACTTCATGGATTCTCCTTGATGAGTGCCCGGCCGAGGCCGGGCCGGGAAGCGGCGCAATTGTACAGGAAAAAACACTACTTGCACTGTCGCCGCAAGAGATGTCGCTATTCCACTACAAACGGCCCTCGATTGCACTGTGGAAGAGCGCCTCGAACTGCTCCGCCGTGACCGGCTGCACCGGGTTGGTGCCGGTGGACGGATCGGCGGCCGCCATCCGGGCGAGCAATGGCACCCGTTCCGCTGTCACGCCGAGCGCCGCCAGCGTATGCGGGATGCCGATCCGCTCGCGCAGGTCGAGGATCCAGTCGAGCACCGCGCCGGCGCCACCGCCGGGCAGCGCCAGGTAGCGCGCCAGCGCGGCGAGCCGGTCACCGATCGCCGGGCGGTTGAAGGCGAGCACGTAGGGCATGACGATGGCGATCGTCAGGCCGTGGTGGGTGTCGAGTACCGCGCCGCAGGGATGCGCCATGCTGTGCATCGCGCCGAGTCCCTTCTGGAACGCGGTGGCGCCCATCGTCGAGGCGGCCATCATCTGGCTGCGCGCCTCGAGGTTGCTGCCGTCGGCGCAGGCCGCCGGCAGCCAGTCGTGCACCAGCCGGATGCCCTCGAGCGCGATGCCCTGGGCGAGCGGGTGATAAAGCGGACTGCACCAGGCCTCGAGATTGTGCGACAGCGCGTCGATGCCGACCGCCGCGGTCAGTCTCGCCGGCAGGCCGAGCGTCAGCTCCGGGTCGGCGATCACCAGCGCCGGCAGCATGCGCGGATGGAAGATGATCTTCTTGACGTGGTCGCGCTCGTCGGTGATTACCGACGCGCGGCCGACCTCGGAACCGGTCCCGGAGGTGGTCGGCACCGCGATCACCGGCGCCATCCCGGCGACGTCGACGCGCGTGTACCAGTCGTCGCGGTCCTCGAAGTCCCACAGCGGGCGCGCCTGCCCGACCATCAGCGCGATCGCCTTGCCGGCGTCCAGCGCGCTGCCGCCGCCCCAGGCAATGACGCCGTCGTGGCCGCCCTGCCGGTACGCGGTGACGCCGGCCTCGACGTTCGCGCCGACCGGATTGCCGCGCACCTCGGCGAACACCGCGGTGCCATCGAGCCCGGCGGCGCGGCAGCCGGCCAGCGCCGCCTCGATCATCGGCAGCGCGGCGAGGCCCGGGTCGGTGACCAGCAGCGGCCGGCGCATGCCGAGCTCCCGGCAGGCCGAGGGCAGCTCGCCGATGCGACCAGCGCCGAAACGGATCGCGGTCGGATAGTTCCAGTTGCCACGCAGGGCGCTGCTGTCGCTCACGGGTGCATCCTGTTCAGCGGCCGAGGCGCTTCAGGTGATAGGACTTCGGTCGGGTCAGGTTGTGGTAGCCGATCTCGGACAGCGCGCCACCGCGACCAGTGTCCTTGCAGCCGGTCCAGCACAGCGCTGGATCCAGGTAGTCCGCGCGATTCATGAACACCGTGCCAGTCTCGAGCCGCGCGCCCAGTGCGGCGGCACGGACCGGATCGCTGGTCCACAGCGAGACGGTCAGTCCGTAGTCGCTGTCGTTCATCAGCGCCAGTGCCTCCTCGTCGTCGCGCACCGGCATGATGCCGACCACCGGGCCGAAGCTCTCCTCGCGCATGACCCGCATCGAATGATTGACGTCTACCAGCAACTGCGGCATCAGGTAGGCACCGCCGTCGTCCTGCGGGAACCGCGCCGGGTCGATCAGCGCGCGCGCGCCGGCGGCCAGCGCCTCGGCAGTCTGCGCGCGCACTTCGGCGGCGAAGCGCCGGTTTGCCATCGGCCCGAGCGTGGTCGCCTCGTCGAGCGGATTTCCGAGCTGGTAGCCGGAGACCAGCGCGACCGACTTCTCGACGAAGGCCTGGTACAGCGGCGCAGCCACGTAGATGCGCTCGATGCCGCAGCAGCACTGGCCGGAGTTGTACATCGCCGCGTCCATCAGGGTTTCGACCGCGGCGTCGAGGTCGGCATCCTCCATCACGTAGCCTGGATCCTTGCCGCCGAGCTCGAGGCCGAGTCCGGTGAAGGTGCCGGCCGCGGCCTGCTCGATGGCCCGGCCGCCGCCCACCGAGCCGGTGAAATTGATGAAGTCGAAGTGCCCGGCGGCGATCAGCTGCGCGGTCGTCGCATGGTCGAGGAACAGGTTTACGAACAGTCCGGCCGGCAGTCCGGCCTCCTCGAAGGCCCGGACCAGGCGCTCGCCGGCGAGCAGCGTCTGGGTCGCGTGCTTCAGCACCACCGCGTTGCCGGCGATCAGCGCCGGCACGATGCTGTTGATCGCGGTCAGGTATGGGTAGTTCCACGGCCCGATCACCAGCACGATGCCGTGCGGCTCGCGGACGATGCGCCGCTCGAAGCGCTCCGAGGCCTCGATCACGAGCGGGGCCAGCGCGCGTTCGGCGATCTCGGCCATATAGGCCGTGCGCTCGGCGACGCCGCGGAACTCGCCGCCGTAGCGCACCGGCCGGCCCATCATCCAGGCGAGCTCGGGCACGGTCTCGGCCTGCATGGCGCCCAGCCGCTCGACTCCGGCCTGCACCAGGGCGATGCGCTGTGCGAGCGGGCGCGCGGCCCACTCGCGCTGCTGCGCCCGCGCAGCAGTGATCCGGAGGACGGCTTCCGCGGGCGTGGCGATCGGGCGCTCGGCGTAGATCGAGCCGTCGACCGGTGAAACGCAGCGCAGCATCGGGCGCGTCTCCATCTTCAGGCCCGCTCGAAACCGCGGGCGACTTCCCAGTCGGTGACGCGCCGATCGTACTCGAACTGCTCCCAGCGCGCGGCATGGACGTAGTGCTCGACGACCGCGTCGCCGAGCGCGGCGCGCAGCATCGCCGACTGCTCGAACGCAGCGGTCGCGTCCCGCAGCGTCGTCGGGATCTGGCGAGCGTCCTGGCCGCGGTAGGCGTTGCCGACAAAAGGTGGTTCCAGCTCGCGGCGGTTCTCGATGCCATCGATGCCGGCGGCCAGCAGTGCCGTCATCGCGAGGTAGGGATTGAGATCGGCGCCGCCGACGCGGCATTCGACGCGCACCGCGGGCGTGTCCGCGCCGCAGATGCGGTAGCCGGCCGTGCGATTGTCCATCGACCACACGGCGCGCGTCGGCGCGAAGGTGCCGGCCATGAAACGCTTGTACGAGTTGATGGAGGGAGCGAGGAACAGCGTGATCGCATCGGCGTGCGCGAGCAGGCCGGCGAGATAGTGGCACATCAGCGCCGACATGCCGTGACGGGCCCCTGAATCATGGAACAGCGCCCGGCCATCCAGGCTCCACAGCGACTGGTGGATATGCGAGGAGCTGCCCGCGGCGCGGTAGCTCCACTTCGCCATGAAGCTGACTGCGTGACCCTTGCTCCAGGCGATTTCCTTGCAGCCATTCTTGATGAGCACGTGGCGATCCGCCATCGTCAGCGCGTCGGCATAGCGGACGTTGATCTCCTCCTGGCCGGGGCTGGCCTCGCCCTTCGAGTTCTCCACCGGGATATCGGCGCCGTTCAGGCCATTGCGGATGGCGCGCATGACCTCCTCTTCCTTGGTGGTCTGGAAGATGTGGTAGTCCTCGTTGTAGGCGCTGATCGGCGTCAGCTCGCGGTAGCCGCTGGCCTGGGCGGCCTCGAAGCTCTCCCGGAACAGGAAGAATTCCAGCTCCGAGGCCAGCATGGCCCGCAGGCCGAGCGACTCCAGCCGCGCGACCTGCCGCTTCAGCATCGCGCGTGGAGAATGCGGCACCTCGAGGTGACTGTGATGATCGAGCACGTCGCAGAGAACCAGGGCCGTTCCCGGCAGCCACGGGATCTCGCGCAGGGTCGCGAGGTCCGGCTTCATCGTGTAGTCGCCGTAGCCCGCTTCCCAGCTGGTCGAGCGGTAGCCGTCGACGGTCTCCATCTCCATGTCGGTCGCGAGCAGGTAGTTGCAGCTGTGGGTCTCCTGCCAGCCGCTGTCCACGAAGTACTCCGCGTGGAAGCGCTTGCCCATCAGGCGGCCCTGCATGTCTACCTGCGCGGCGATGACCGTGTCGATGCGACCGTCGACGACCGCCCGTTTCAGTTCCTCGACGCTGAGCTTGCCGGCCATCGGCCCTGCCTTCCGATCCTCAGCCGTAGCGGTACGGGCGTCCGGCCTTCGCCATCAGCGCATTGTAGTCCTTGAGGATGCCGACCACCTTGGCCGCCCGCGGGCTGGTCGCGGCGATCTCGTCCCAGAACTTCAGCGCCTCGTCCTCGACCGTCTTCCACTCGTCGTCCGGGATCGAGGTCAGCTGCAGCTTGCCGCCGTTGACACGCAGGTGCGCCTCGCCGCCCCAGTACCAGTGCTGGCGGTAGTAGTGCGAGCTGTCCATGCACACGCGGAACAGCTCCTGCAGGTGCGGTGGCACCGCGTTCCACGAGTTGGTGTTGGCGAAGTACGAGCCGATCCAGGCGCCGGAGATGTTGTTGGTCAGGAAGTACTTGGTCACATCCGCCCAGCCGACCGTGTAGTCCTCGGTGATGCCGGACCAGGCGATGCCGTCCAGCTCGCCGGTCTGCACCGCGACCTGGATGTCCTCGTAGGGCAGCGTCACCGGGACGACGCCGAAGCGCGACAGGAAGCGGCCGGCGGTCGGGAAGGTGAATATGCGCTTGCCCTTGAGGTCGGCGAGGCGTTTGATCGGCTGCACCGTGTTGAAGTGGCACGGATCCCAGGAGCCGGCGCTCAGCCAGGTGACGTTCTCGACCTCGCCGTAGGCTTCCTCCCAGATCTGGCGCAGGCCGTACTGGTTGAACAGCACCGGCACGTCCAGGCTGTAGCGGCAGGCGAACGGGAAGTAGCCGCCGAACACCCGGATGTCGACCGGCGCGGCGATCGAGTCGTCGTCGCTCTGCACCGCGTCGATCGTGCCCTGCTGCATCGCCCGGAACAGCTCGCCGGTCGGCACCAGCTGGTCGGCGAAGTACAGCTCGATCACCATCTCGCCGTTGGCGATCTTGTTGAACGACTCGATCGACGGCTTGATCACGTGCTCGCCGAGCGCCGAGCCGGCGTAGGTCTGCAGTCGCCACTTGATTGTTGTCTTCTTGTCGGTCTGCACTGCCGGCGCCTCGGTCTTGGCGCAGGCCGCGGTGGCGGCGGCGGCGGCGCCGAGGCCGGCCTGCTTGAGGAAATCACGTCTGTTGGCCATGATCAGTTTCTCCCCCGTGGTCGTGAACGACTGTTGTCGCGCCGTGGAGTGGTCACCTGCCGGCTCTATTGGACGTAGATGGTGTTCGGCAGCCACAGCGCGATCTGCGGGAACGCCATCACCAGCGCCAGGCCGAGGATCATCAACAGCACGAACGGGACGATCGAGCGGTAGATGTCGGCCAGCGAGATCTCGGGCGGAGCCATCGCCCGCATCAGGAACAGATTGTAGCCGAACGGCGGTGTCATGTACGCAATCTGGCAGGTGATCGTGTAGAGGACCCCGTACCAGACCGGGTCGAAGCCGAGCGCGATGATCAGCGGCACGTACAGCGGCGCGACGATCACCAGCATCGCGGTGTCGTCGAGGAAGGTGCCCATCAGCAGGTAGGACACCTGCATCATGATGAGCACCCCCCACGGGCTCAGCTCCCAGCGGCCGATCAGCAGCGACTCGATCGCCTTGACCGCGCCGAGGCCGTCGAACACCGCGCCGAAGCACAGCGCCGCGAGGATCACCCACATGAACATGCAGCTGACGCCCAGCGACTTGCGCAGCGTATCCTCCATCACCTGGGCGGTCAGCCGGCGCCGGACCAGTGCCGCCAGCGTGGCCGCGGTGGCGCCGACCGCCGAGCTCTCGACCAGGCTGGTGACGCCCATGACGAACAGCCCGGTCATCAGGAAGAAGATCAGGAACGGGATGATGCCGGCGCGCAGCAGCTTCAGCTTGTCGGTGAGCGGCATCTGCCGCTCGGCCGCCGCCAGCGGCGGGCCGAGCTGCGGCTGCAGCCGGCAGCGGATGACGATGTAGAGCATGAACAGTGCGGCCAGCAGCAGGCCGGGGAACACGCCGGCCAGCCACAACTGGCCGACCGGCTGGCGGGCGATCATGCCGTACAGCACCAGCACCACGCTCGGCGGGATCATGATGCCGAGCGAGCTGCCGGCCTGGATCACGCCGGTGACCATGACCTTGTCGTAGCCGCGGCGCAGCATTTCCGGCAACGCGATAGTCGCGCCGATCGCCATGCCGGCGACGCTCAGCCCGTTCATCGCCGAGATCACGACCATCAGGCCGATCGTGCCGAGGGCGAGTCCGCCGGGCAGCGGCCCGAACCAGACGTGGAACGCCCGGTACAGGTCGTTGGCGATGCCCGACTCGGACAGCATGTAGCCCATGTAGACGAACAGCGGCAGCGTCAGCAACGGATACCAGTTGAACAGCTTGAACGCGGCGCTGAACGGCAACTCGATGCCGCCGACGCCCCACAGCGCCAGCGCGGATGCCGTGGCGACGAAGCCGATCGCCCCGAACACCCGCTGCCCGGTCAGCAGCATCAGCAGCATCGAGGCGAACATCAGGAGCGCGATCAGCTCGTAGCTCATGGCAGCTCGTCACCGCGCGCCCGGGCCAGGTCACGGCAGAAGGTGGCGAGCACCTGCAGCAGCATCAGCGCTATGCCGATCGTCATCAGCACCTTGATCGGCGCCATCAACGGTGCCCAGGCCGAGAAGTTGCGCTGGTGGTAGACCATCGAGTAGTGGGTGCTGGAGATACCGCCGTAGAACAGGATCACGACGTACGCCAGCAGGCAGGCCGAGGTGAGGGAGTCGGCGAAGGCCCGGTGACGCGGCGTCCAGCGGCAGTACAGCACATCCATGCGCACGTGCGCGTCGAGCTGCATCGAGTAGGCGCCGCCAAGCAGGTAGTAGGCGGCCATCGTCATCTGCGCGACCTCGACCACCCAGATCAGCGGCACGTTGAATACCGCGCGCGAGATGGTCGAGTACAGCAGCACGCCGATCATGCCGAAGATCAGGTACATGACCGCGCGGCCAACGCGCCGGTTGAGCGCCTCGACGTAGTGCACGAACAGCCGGATTGCCCGCGGCATCGCCAGCTCCCTTCCCCCGTTGCCCGCGCCGTCAGTCGCCGCTGAGCGCCGCGCGCGCCGCGACCAGGTGTCCGGCGAGGCGGGCGGCCAGTGTAGCCTGCGCGGCCGGATCGGCGATCAGGTTGTTGCGGATCTCGATCATCGCGTTCAGCAGGCCATGGGGCAGGGCGTGCAGCCGCAGCGTGTGCGTGACGCCGTCCCAGGGCCCGTAGGGCGCGTTGCGGGCGACCCGCAGACCGCCCCCGACCGGGACGCGGGCCAGCAGCTCATCGGCCAGCCGCGTATCCGTATCGTGCAGGATACCAAGGTCGAGTTCGCGGCGCTGCCCCCGGTACACCGGCGTGAACGAGTGCACCGTCACCAGCACCGGCCGCGCGCCGGCGGCCAGGCGGTCCTGCACGGTCGCGGCGAGCGCCGCACGGTACGGCTCGTAGAAACGCTCGATGCGCTGCCGGCGCGCTGCCGGCGTCAGCCCGACGTTGCCGGGGATCGCGTGGACCTCGCTGTGCGGCGTGATCGCATCGGGCGCCTCCGGCGGCCGGTTGCAGTCGTACAGCAGCCGCGAATAGCGTGCCCGCACCAGCGGCGCATCGAGCCTCGCGGCCAGTTCCTCGGCGACCCCCAGCGCGCCCGGGTCCCAGGCGATGTGCGTGCGCAGGAGCTCGTCGGCGAGGCCGAGGTTGGCGTACTCCGGCGGCATGTCCGGCGCGGCGTGCTCGCAGGCCAGCACGAAGCCGCCGCGGCCCACGGGATTGACGATGACGACGGTGGAGTCGCCGGGCGTGGCGCCGGGCGGCGCTGCAGCCGGGTCGGGACCAGGGGTGACGGGCGTCATCGGCGCCAGTGTAGCCGAGCGGCGGGGGCGGG